>CBEUNJ010000101.1:0-5872 GCA_965544465.1 uncultured Chlorobaculum sp. | reverse complement strand
AGAGGGGATTACAATTGATGTAAAGCGATCAAAAAAATTCCTTACGCTGGGTCGTAATTCAACGCTGGTGCGAGCCACTTTTCGGCTTCTACTACGTCCAGCCCTTTGCGGTTGGCGTAGTCCTCGACCTGATCTTTGCCGATCTTGCCGAGTACGAAGTATTTCGAGGCAGGGTTGGCGAAGTAGAGGCCGCAGACTGAAGCTGCGGGGTTCATGGCGAAGGTTTCGGTGAGCGTGACGCCGGTTGCCGCCTCTGCATTCAGCAGGTCGAAGATGGTTGCCTTTTCGGTGTGATCGGGGCAGGCGGGGTAGCCGGGGGCGGGGCGGATGCCTCGGTACTGTTCAGCGATCAGCTCTTCGATGCCGAGGATTTCTCCGGGAGCGTAGCCCCAGAGTTCACGGCGAACCTTTTCGTGCAGCATCTCCGCGAACGCTTCGGCAAGCCGGTCGGCCAGCGCCTGCGTCATGATGCGGTGGTAATCATCGTTCTCTGCTGCGAACTCCTCCAACAGCGTTTGGATGCCGAGTCCGGCGGTCACCGTGAAGCAGCCGATCCAGTCGTTGACGCCGCTTTCGCGCGGGGCTACGAAGTCCGCGAGCGCGAGGTTGGCGTTGCCGTGCTTCTCGCTTTGCTGGCGCAGGGTGTGCAGCATGGTGCGGATCATCAAGCGGTCGTCGTCCGAATAGACGACGATGTCGTCGCCGATGCTGTTGGCCGGGAAGATGCCCGCCACGCCTTTGATTCCCAGCAGCTTTTCGCTCTCGATCCGGTCGAGCAGAGCGGTGGCGTCGTTGAAGAGTTTGGTTGCCTCCTCACCGACCTTTTTATCCTCCAGAATCTGTGGGTAGGTGCCGTGCAGCTCCCAGCTCCTGAAAAAGGGCGTCCAGTCGATGTACGAACGGAGCGCCCCGACGGTGACATCCTCCAACACCGTGACGCCGGTCTGCGCCGGTTTGTCGATGGTTTCGGCTTCCCAGTCGATCTGGAACCGGTTGTCGCGAGCTGCGTCGAGCGAGATGTATTTCTTCGTTACCGTGCGCTCGGCGTGGCTCTGACGCATCGCCTTCTGCTCCTCCTTGAGTTCGGCGATGTAGCTGTCACACTGCGCAGGGTTGCAGAGGTTGCTGACCACGGGCACGCTGCGCGAGGCGTCGAGCACGTGCACCACAGCGCCGGAGTAGTGTGGCGCGAGCTTGACCGCTGTGTGCACTTTTGAGGTGGTCGCGCCGCCGATGATGAGCGGAATCGTCATGCCGAGCCGCTCCATCTCTTTGGCCACGTGCGCCATCTCTTCGAGCGACGGGGTGATGAGGCCGGAAAGGCCGAGCACGTCCGGTTTCTCTTTGAGCACTGCGTCGAGAATCTTGTCGCACGGCATCATGACGCCGATGTCGATCACCTCGAAGTTGTTGCAGGCGAGCACCACCGAGACGATGTTCTTGCCGATGTCGTGCACGTCGCCCTTGACCGTGGCGAGCAGCACCTTCGCTTTGGCGCTGGTGTCGCAGCTCCGGGCCTTCTCCTCCTCGATGTACGGAATCAGCACGGCAACGGAGCGCTTCATGACGCGGGCGCTCTTGACCACCTGCGGCAGGAACATCTTGCCCTCGGCGAAGAGGTCGCCGATGTGGTTCATGCCGTTCATCAGCGGCCCCTCGATCACCTCCAGCGGACTCGGGTAGAGCTGACGGGCCTCCTCGGTGTCCTCGTCGATGAAATCCACGATGCCTTTGACCAGCGCGTGTTTCAGCCGCTCCTCAACCGGAGCGTTGCGCCATTCGGCGGCTTTGGCTGCAACCTTTTCGCCGCCGTCGCGGATCGTTTCGGCGAACGCCACGAGCCGCTCGGTGGCGTCGTCGCGGCGGTTCAAAAGCACGTCCTCGACATAGACCAGCAGCTCTGGGTCAATGTCTTCATAAACGCCGAGCTGGGCCGCGTTGACGATGCCCATGTCGAGTCCGGCGCGGATGGCGTGGTAGAGGAACGCGGTGTGCATCGCTTTTCGCACTGGCTCGTTGCCGCGGAAGGAGAACGAGACGTTGCTGATGCCGCCGGAGACCTTCGCGTACGGCAGGTTCTGCTTGATCCAGCGCACGCTCTCGATGAAGTCGAGCGCGTAGTTGTCGTGCTCCTCGATGCCAGTGGCCACGGTCAGGACGTTTGGGTCGAAGATGATGTCCTCCGGCGGGAAGCCGACTTCCTCGGTCAGAATCTTGTAGGCGCGGCTGCAAATCTCGATGCGGCGGTGCAGGCTGTCGGCCTGGCCCTGCTCGTCGAAGGCCATGACGACCGTGGCCGCGCCGTACTGCATGATTTTGCGGGCGTGCTCCTTGAACGGCTCCTCGCCCTCCTTGAGGCTGATCGAGTTGACGATGCTCTTGCCCTGGGTGCATCGAAGGCCGTTCTCGATGACCGCCCATTTCGACGAGTCGATCATCACCGGCACTTTGGCGATCTCCGGCTCGGAAGCGATGAGGTTCAGAAACTCGACGATCACCTTCTCGGAATCGAGCATCCCTTCGTCGAGGTTCACGTCGATCACCTGCGCACCGTTCTCAACCTGCTGGCGGGCGATGGAGAGCGCTTCGTCGTAGTTGGCCTCCTTGATGAGGCGAGCGAACTTGCGCGAGCCGGTGACGTTGGTACGCTCGCCGACGTTGATGAAGCCGGTGGTTTGGTCAACCACGAGCGGTTCGAGGCCGGAGAGCTTCAACACGTGCTCGTTCGCCGGGCGCTTCCTCGGGGTGAGGGTTTTGACCGCTTCGGCGATAGCGCGGATGTGCGTCGGCGTGGTGCCGCAGCAGCCGCCCACGATATTCACGAAGCCCGACTCGGCGAAGCCCCCAATTTGGGCGGCCATGTACTCCGGGGAGTCATCATACTCGCCAAACTCGTTGGGCAGGCCGGCGTTGGGATAGACGCTCACGTAGCTGCCCGCGATGTTAGAGAGCGCCTCGATGAAGGGGCGCATCTGCTTCGAGCCGAGTGCGCAGTTCAGACCAACCGAAAGCAGGCTCGGCATGTGCGAAATCGAAATCCAGAACGCCTCGGTGGTCTGACCGGAGAGCGTGCGGCCGCTGGCGTCCACCACCGTGCCGGAGACCATCACGGGCACCTGCCAGCCGGTTTTCGCCGCGTACTGTTCGATGGCGTAGAGCGCCGCCTTGCAGTTCAACGTGTCGAACACCGTCTCGACGAGCAACAGATCGACGCCGCCCTCGTGCAGTCCTTCAAGCTGGGCGGTGTAGTTATCGACAACCTCCTGAAAGGTGACAGCGCGGAAACCGGGGTTGTTCACGTCCGGTGAGAGCGAGAGGGTCTTGTTGGTCGGCCCAATGGAACCGGCCACGAAGCGGGGTTTGTCGGGTGTCTTTGTGGTGAACTCGTCCGCCGCTGAGCGGGCTACTTTTGCCGCTGCCACGTTCAGCTCGCGGGTCAAATCCTGCAACTGGTAGTCCGACTGCGAGATCGGGTTGGCGTTGAAGGTGCAGGTCTCGATGATGTCAGCGCCCGCGTCGAGGAAGTCGCAATGGATCGAACGGATGAGGTCGGGCCGGGTGATGACGAGCAGGTCGTTGTTACCCTTCAGCGGATGGTCATGCGAAGCGAATCGCTCGCCCCGGTAATCCTGCTCGTCGAGGCCATGCTTCTGGATCATGGTGCCCATAGCCCCGTCGAGGACGAGAATCCGGTGCTCGATCAGGCCGTACAAAGTGTCGTTCATGCAGCGGCGGAAATTGGTTGAAAAAGTTGACCTTTAAGGTAAGCAAAAAAGCGTTCAATTCCCCATCCGCCGGAAGACGAGGCGCGTCAGGAAAGCGCCCGGTCGATACGTTCCGAAAGCCACGAGCGGAGCAGTTCGATCGAGGCGTGGTCGGTCTGGTGCGCCATCGGATATTCGCGGTAGGTGAGGTCGGCGACCTTGTCCTTCAGCCACGCCTCGGACTCGCGCCCTTTGGCGATAGGCAGCACGTCATCGAACTCGCCGTGCTGCACGAGGAATGGCAGGTTGGCGAACCCTTCGGGCATGGCTCCGGTGGCGGGCCGCTCATCGGGAAGCTGCCCGCTGAGGGCGGCGACACCATGCAGCAGCTCCGGATTGCGGAATGCAGTCATGTAGCTCATCACCGCGCCTTGGCTGAAGCCCATGAGGAACGCTTTGTTGCCTGCCGGTTGAAGCGTTGCGATCATCGTTTTCAGGAACGCCGTGAACTGATCGGCGACGTTGATGGCCGCTTCGTGGTCAGCGGTGATGCCGGTGGGCGTGAAGTCGAGCGGGAACCAACCGAACATCTCCGGGGCGAGCATCTGCGGCGCTCGAACGCTCACGATGCGAAGCCGTGGGTCGAGCGACGGAGCCAGCATGATGAGGTCGCGCTCGTTGCTGCCGTAGCCGTGCAGCATCACGAGCAGCGGGCTCTCTTGGTCAGGGCAGCGGTTGTAATCGAGCCAGGTAAAGGTATCGTGGTTGCGTGTGAACATATGGAGATGGAGATGATGCTATGAATGAATGTGTGTCAATGATTCTTTGGCAGGGGCAGACCTGTGTGTCTTGCCTTGGTGTTATTTGTTGGTAATCTATGGTCAAGATTGCAAAGGGACATGGGGCTGAAGCCCCATGTCCCTTTGCATATGCTGTTATGGCTCTTTCTCAGGATTCGCCTCGGCGATAATCCCGCCGCCGAGCACCTCCTGGCCGTTGTAGAATACCACCGCCTGCCCGCAGGCAACGCCGTGCTTCAGCTCACGGAATGTCACCCGCGCCCGGTTATTCTCCAGCGTCTCGACCATGCAGGCGCTTTGCCGGTCGCGATAGCGAATCTTCGCTTCGGTTTCGAACGGGGCGTCGGGCACCGTAATGCCGCTCCAGTTCATATCGGTGGCAATGAGGCTGTGGCATTCGAGATCGGCTTTGCTGCCGACCTGGATGCGATTGCGCTCGGCGTTGATCTTTGTGACGTACACCGGCTCGCCGGTCGCGATGCCGAGACCGCGGCGCTGGCCGATGGTGTAGAACGGGTAGCCCCGATGATGGCCGATTACCTGGCTTGCCTGATCGATAATCTCGCCGCCTTCGACACGCGCTGCGAGGTCGGGAATAGCATCCGCCAGATATGCGCAATAGTCGTCGTGCGGCACGAAGCAAATCTCCTGACTCTCCTTCTTTTCCGCCGCGTGCACTCCGAACGACCTCGCCAACTTCCGTACTTCAGCTTTGGTATAACCGCCGAGCGGAAACAGCGTTTTGGATAGCTCCGACTGACTCAGCATCCAGAGAAAATAGCTCTGATCCTTCTCCGAATCGACCCCCTTGAGAAGCCGCGTTACGCCATCCCGCAGCTCCGTGCGAGCGTAGTGCCCGGTCGCCACGAGGTCGGCTCCAAGTTGCCGCATTGCCTCGAATAGTCCGTGCCACTTGATTGCTTTGTTGCAAACCATGCACGGATTCGGCGTCCGTCCGTTGAGGTAATCGCTGTGGAAATAGCCGATGACGTCGCGGGCGAACTTCGCGCTCAAATTCAGCGTAAACACGGGAAAATCGAACGCCTCCCGATCGCTGATACGCATCGCCGAGGGCGTCAGCACGGGCACGTCGTCCAGCGTGTCGAGCACCCGGATGTTCAGGCCGGTCACGCGGTACCCCTGCCGGACAAGCAGGCACGCCGCCGCCGCTGAATCGACACCACCCGACAGGCCGATGATAACGTTTTGCTGTGTGATCATAGAGTTCTGGTTTGGGGGAAACTTACGGATTTTTCAGGATTGTGTGGCTGGTAGCGCACTCTGAACGGGCCGGAGCGCCAATAGTTGCATGACACTACTGTCCGGTTAAAATAGTGAAAGTTGAGGTACGGGTTCTCTTGGCTTTTT
>CBEUNJ010000100.1:0-6000 GCA_965544465.1 uncultured Chlorobaculum sp. | reverse complement strand
ACGCGGCAATCCGCTCGGCACCTTTTCATAGACGATCCCGACTGCGACACTCGCGCCCCCGGGATTTTTTATATCCCTGCGACCTCCTGTTTTTAAGGCCCTTTACAAGCTTTTTCAGGAAATTTTCCTACCTTGCGATTTCATTCTATAGGGCGCTGACAACCGTGTCGCAAGCACTCCTGGCAAGCAGAAACAATAGTGCTCGCCATGTCGCGGACAACGTTTTCACGATGCCCTTGTATTCATTACCACTTATTGAGTAAAAGGCATGCTGGCAGAAGATTTTCAGACCGCCGAATCGACCGTTTCCCGTTCCGAAAACGCGGGCCCGTCCTTCGAACAACTCGCCGCCTCGCAGAAAACCCGCAAGAAATGGCTGCTGATTCAGCCGAAAAGCCAAACCAGCATGATGGTCGATTCCGGCACGGTGAGTATGCCGCTGAACCTGATCATGGTCGCCACGCTGGCCAGCAAGTATTTCGACATCACCTTTCTCGACGAGCGCACCGGCGACGCCATTCCGCAGGACTTCTCGGGCTTCGACGTCGTAGCCATCACCTCGCGCACGCTCAACGCCACGAACGCCTACAAGATCGGCGACCGCGCCAAGGCCCAGGGCAAGATCGTGCTGCTCGGCGGCGTCCATCCCACCATGCTGCACGACGAAGCCACATCGCACTGCACCAGCGTCATTTACGGCGAGATTGAGTCGGTCTGGGACGAGCTGGCTTCGGATATTTTTCGCGGTACCATGAAGCCGTTCTACAAGTCCGGCAATCTGCATCCGATGACCACCATGACGCCCCCGGACTTCAGCTTCGCCCTCAACTCGCCGCACGCAAAAAAATACAGCCAGCTCATTCCGATTCTCGCAACCAAGGGTTGCCCGGTCGGATGCAGCTTCTGCACCACACCCACCGTGTACGGCAAAAGCTATCGCTACCGCGAAATCGACCTGGTGCTTGATGAAATGCGCTTCCACCAAGAGCGGCTCGGCAAAGAGAAGGTGCGCTTCTCCTTCATGGACGACAATATCAGCTTTCGCCCGAAATACTTCATGGAGCTGCTCGAAGGCATGGCCAAGCTCGGTGTACGCTGGAACGCCAACATCTCGATGAACTTCCTGCACAAGCCGGAGGTAGCCGAAGTGGCCGGACGCTCGGGCTGCGACCTGATGAGCATCGGTTTCGAGTCGCTCAACCCCGACATTCTCAAAAGCATGCACAAGGGGTCGAATCGCCTGCAGAACTACGTAACAGCGGTGAGTAACCTGCACAAGAACAAGATCGCCATTCAGGGTTACTTCATTTTCGGCTTCGACGACGACAACGAAAAAAGCTTCCAGGCCACTTACGATTTCATCATGAAGAACCGCATTGAGTTCCCGGTCTTTTCGCTGTTGACTCCCTTCCCCGGCACGCCCTATTTCGAGGAGATGAAGGGTCGTGTGCGCCACTTCGACTGGGACAAGTACGACACTTACCACTATATGTTCGAGCCAAAAACGCTTGGCGGCGAAAAGCTGCTCGAAAACTTCATCAAGCTCCAACGCGAGGTTTATAAAGGCAGCGCTATCATGAAGCGAATGCAGGGCAAACCGCTCAACTGGGTCTGGTTTGTCAACTTCCTCATGAACCGTTTTACCCGCAAACTCACACCGGAAATTTATCTCTGAGGCTCTGGAATTTCAGCGGCTTGTCGCGGCAGAACCGATAACCCATGTCAGACAGCATTCTCTTCGCCTTTTCGCTTCCCCTGCTGGCCGGTCTGGCAACCGGCATTGGCAGCTTGATCGGCTTTCTTTCCAAAGAGCTTAACACGAACATGCTGACCATCTCCTTCGGCTTTTCGGCGGGCGTGATGCTGTACGTTTCGATGATCGAAATTCTTCGTCAAGGCAAAAGGATGCGCTCTCGATTGAGCTTGGCGACAAGGCCGGATATATTTGGACGGTGATCGCGCTGATCGCCGAGAGCTCCTGTCCATCGCCGAGGAGTACGGCGAATACTGCCTTGCCATCGGCGGTCTGATTGGCGGAATGGTGCTCAGAGCCGTGAGCTTGATGCTGTTTTTGTGAAATGGGATGGATGTCGCGCCGCGCGAAAACCGGAGTAAACATGAGGATTTCGAACACCAACCAATCCCGACTTGTCGGGACAATACGTTTTTAGAGGCGCCCTTTTATTTATGACGCCGGTTCCCTACTTTCATTCATCGCCATGGCCACGCCATCAGTTTTCGTCACCTGCCCAGAACTATGAAGTTTTCAGTTCTCTCCACAGACCGTCAATCGGCTGCGCGTTGCGGCGTGCTCTCGACCGCGCACGGTGACATTCCAACGCCGATCTTCATGCCAGTCGGCACGCGGGCCAGCGTCAAATCGGTTGAGCCGGATGAGCTGAACTCACTCGAAGCGAAGATCATTCTGGCCAACACCTACCACCTTTACCTCAAGCCAGGCAACGACATTCTCTTCAAGGCTGGCGGCGTGCACCGCTTCATGAACTGGGACGGCCCGCTGTTGACCGACAGCGGCGGCTACCAGGTCTATTCGCTCACCGATCTGCGGAAAATCAGTGAAGAGGGGGTGATGTTCAAGTCGCACCTCGACGGCTCGAAGCTCTATTTTACGCCGGAGAACGTGGTCGATACGCAGCGTATTATCGGTAGCGACATCATGATGCCGCTTGACGAATGTCCACCGTGGCCCGCTGAACGTGACTACGTGCGGAAGTCGGGCGAGCTGACGCTGCGCTGGGCCGAGCGGGCGCGCAAGCACTTCCTCTCCACTCGCCCGCACTACGGCTACGAGCAGTTTCAGTTTGGCATCACGCAGGGAGGCACGTTTGACGATTTGCGGGCGCACTCGAGCAGGGAGCTGGTCGGGATGGAGTTCGACGGCTACGCGGTTGGCGGCATGGCGGTCGGCGAACCGGCGGAACAGATGTACCGGATGCTGGAGCTGTCGCACACGATTCTGCCCGAATCGAAGCCGCGCTACCTGATGGGCGTTGGCACGCCTTCGAACATCCTTAACGCTATCGAGCGCGGCATCGACATGTTCGACTGCGTCATTCCAACGCGCGAGGGGCGCAACGGGCGCGTCTATACCCGCAAGGGGACGCTCAATCTGCGCTCGGCAAAATACGCCGACGACTTCCGCCCGATTGACGAAGGATTCGACAACCACGTCTGCCGCAACTACTCGCGCGCCTACATACGCCACCTGCTCAATGTCGGCGAAATTCTCGGCCTCAAACTCTGCACGATGCAGAACCTCTCGTTCTACCTCTGGCTCACCAGAACCGCGCGCGAGCATATCGCGGCGGGCGACTTCACCGACTGGAAAGAGTCATTCCTCATGGAGTTCAACAGCAATGGCAACAAGTGACGGACAAAAACCGGCGGTGTTTTTATTGAGCCTCGGCTGCTCGAAGAACACGGTCGATAGCGAGCGGCTTACCGCGCAGGCGGTTGCGTCGGGATTGACGTTTACGGACGACGTTGACGAGGCCGATATCATCCTTATCAACACCTGCGGCTTTATCGAAGACGCCAAGAAGGAGTCGATCGACGAAATGCTCGCCGCCATCGGCAAAAAAGAGGAGGGCATCGTGCGCGAAGTCTATGTGATGGGCTGTCTGGTCGAACTCTACCGCAAGGAGCTGAGCGAGGAGATGCCGGAGGTTGACGGATGGTTCGGCACGCGCGAACTACCGGAGGTGCTCGCAGCCATCGGTGCGCACTACTGCGAGGAGCTGTATGACCGCCGCGAACTGCTCACGCCGCCGCACTACGCCTTCCTTAAGATTTCCGAAGGGTGCAACCGCCGCTGCTCCTTCTGCTCCATCCCGAAGATTCGCGGCCCCTACATCAGCCAGCCCGTCGAGCAGCTCCTCCGCGAAGCCGCGCTGCTCCAGCAGCAGGGGGTTCGCGAGCTGAACCTCATCGCGCAGGACATCAGCATCTATGGCTATGACCTCTACGGCAAGCCCGCGCTCAATGACCTCACGCTGCGCCTCTCCGACATGGGCTTCGACTGGATCCGCCTGCTCTACGCCTACCCGCTCAACTTCCCGCTGGAGGTGATCGATACCATGCGCGAGCGCCGTAACGTCTGCAATTACATCGACATGCCGTTACAGCACATCAACGACCGCATTCTGAAATCAATGCAACGCGGCATCGGGCGCAAGGCCACTGAACAGCTCATTGACGGCATCCGCCAGCGCAACCCCGACATCCGCCTTCGCACCACCATGATCGCCGGCTACCCCGGCGAAACCCGCGCAGAGTTCAAAGAGCTGCTCGACTTCGTGCGCCAGATCCGCTTCGACCGCCTCGGCTGCTTTCCCTACCGCCACGAAGAGCACGCCCCCGCCTACGCGCTGGAGGACACGGTCAGCGACGACGAGAAGGAGGATAGAGTCGGCGAACTGATGGAGTTACAGGAAGGAATTTCGACCAGCCTCAACCGAAAGCTGGAAGGCCAAACGCTCACTGTCCTTATCGACCGAATCGAGGAGAACGTCGCCTACGCCAGAACAGAATACGACGCCCCCGAAGTCGATAACGACGTGATTATTGAGATTGGCGATGAAGCCGTGGAAGAAGGAGAATTCCGCCAGGTGATGATCGAAGATTCGACGGCGTATGAGTTGTTTGGGAAGGTCTGTTCAACTAAGTGTGTAAACGATCGTTTTCATAACTGACCCCGGCCCTCGAATTTAATGGAAAATTGATTGATAACCTTCCTCAGTGATCGGTTCAGCGACTCGATGGTGTTGGTCGTGTAGATCACCTTCCGGATATCTGGTGGATAATCGAAGAACGGAATAATGTGCTCCCAGTGCCAACGGCGGCAATCAGGATGTCCTCGACGCCGCGATTTTGCAGTTCGGTCATGACGGAAAGCCAGAACGTTGCGCCTTCGTTCTGCGAAATCCATAAACCCAGCAACACTGTTTACACACTGTATCTTACAGACTCTGGATAAGCTCAATTTACATCCGAGAAAATGCTTTGATGTCAAAACACCTTATGAGGTATTCTTTGGACTTCAAGCTGTTGCACTGACGACTGGAATCCAACGACTCTGAGCGATGGTGGCTTGCCTTACATAGTGTTATATCCGGGATACTGCTTCAATACATGTCATGGTTTTTTTTGACGTGATTGTCCACAGGCACTTATTAGTCGCGCCGCTTGACGGCCAGACAAGCAGAGATACCGCAAAAGCTGTGAGAGAGGTGAGAGCGGCAAGCGTCAGCGAGCCGTCAGGGCGTAGCTGCTGCTGCGGCCTTCGGTGAGTAGCCGCAGCGCGCCCGACCGGACAAGCGACACCAGAATCCGGCGAGCTTCCCGCATCGGGATGTAGGCGTTTTCCGCGAACTCTCCGGCGGTGATTCGCTCATGCTTGCCGAGGTAGTCGAGCAGCCGTTTTTCACGGTCGGTGAACGACAGCCTCACCGGATTTTTCGTGGAAAGCATGAGTGCAATCTGGTCTTCCGTGGCCGCCCGGTTGTGGCTGCCGTTGCGCATGAAGACTCGGCGTTCTACGGCGCGTTTGCCGGTGTCGCGCCGTAGAACCCGTTCGATGTGGAAGTGCGGCCGCTCGGAGCTTTCAGGTATGTCGACGAGCATCACCATGCGGCGCTTGAACTCTTCGAAGCGCACCTCAAGCCCCGGTTTTGGCTCGACGTGGTATCTCAGCGCTTCATCGATCACTTCGAGCGTCTCTTTTTCGCTGTGAATGCCCACGATTCGCCGGTCATCGTCAACCCCGATCAGAATCGTGCCGCCCGAGGTGTTGGCGAACGAGACAATTGACCGCGCAATTTTGGGAGCTGAGTGGATGAGCCGCTTGAATTCGATGGTTAGGCCTTCTCCTTTTTCAACAAGGGCGAGCAGACTACGCGCCGAGGCTTTTTTCGTGAAGTGGGTCATGAGGCGTCTCCATTGCGGTTTATGGGGCCGAGGGAGTTCGGGGACTTCAGGGCA
>CBEUNJ010000099.1:0-6026 GCA_965544465.1 uncultured Chlorobaculum sp. | reverse complement strand
GGCCGCGCAATAAGTTTTTAGAGGTGCCCATTTGACTTGCCATCCTTTTGCCTGGAATACTGCAAGCATCACAGAATATACTGGCTCAAATCCCGGTCGGCGGCCACCTTGCCAAGCTTCTCGCGAACCTTTTCGGCATCAATAACCACGTGCTTGTCGATCTGGCCATCCGTGACCATTTCAGGAATGCCGAACATCAGCTCTTCGAGCAGGTTAGTCAAAATGGTGTGCAGTCGCCGTGCACCGATGTTTTCGACAGTCTCGTTCACCTTGGCCGCTGTCCGGGCAATTTCGTGAATCGCCTCGTCGGTGAATTCCAGCTCGATCTCCTCGGTCAACAGCATGGCACGGTATTGCTTGATAAGCGCGTTGCGCGGCTGGGTGAGGATTTTGAAGAAATCGTCCTCAGTGAGGCTTTTCAGCTCGACCCTGATCGGGAAACGGCCCTGCAACTCCGGAATGAGATCAGATGGCCGAGCCACGTGAAACGCACCCGAAGCAATAAAGAGCACGTGGTCGGTCTTGACAACGCCGTACTTGGTGGAGACCGCCGAACCTTCGACAATCGGCAACAGATCGCGCTGCACGCCTTCGCGGCTCACATCGGGCCCTTTGCCACCCGCGCCGGTGGTGGGAGCGGCGATCTTGTCGATTTCGTCGATGAACACGATACCTGAATTCTCAACCTTTTTGAGCGCCTCCTTGACGACGGCGTCCATATCGATGAGCTTTTGCACCTCCTCCTGCTCAAGATGCTTGCGGGCCTCGGCGATGCTCATACGGCGCTTTTTGCGCTTTTTCGGCATGCCGCTCATCAAATCCTGCATGATACCACCAAGCTCTTCCATCTGCGCTAGGGGACCGAAAATCTGCATCGTACCACCCTGGCCATCGCTGCTGATTTCAAGCTCGATCTGCCGGTCTTCCATGCGACCGCTGCGCAGCCGTTCGAGCATCTTTTCGCGGCTTTTACGGTTAAGCTCACGTTCGAGGTTTTGCTCCTCGCCACTTCCCTCTTCGCCCGAAACAGCCAAAGCGTCCTCATCGCCCTCATTCTGCGGCTCATTGAGGCCACCGCTGACGGGTGGCAGCAGAATATCGAGCAGGCGCTCCTCAACCAGAAGAGCGGCCTTTTCGCGCACCTCTTCCGATTTTTCACTACGCACCATCGCCACCGACTGCTCGGCCAGGTCGCGAATCATCGACTCGACGTCGCGGCCCACGTAACCGACCTCGGTGAACTTGGAGGCCTCGACCTTCACAAACGGCGCTTTAGCGAGTCTGGCCAAGCGGCGGGCGATTTCGGTTTTGCCGACGCCGGTTGGGCCGATCATGATAATGTTGTTCGGCATGATTTCGTCGCGAAGCTCCTCGCCGACGTTCTGGCGACGCAGGCGGTTGCGCAAGGCAATGGCCACCGATTTCTTGGCCTCTTTCTGGCCGATGATGTATTTATCGAGCTGCTCGACGATCTGGGTTGGCGTCAGCTGCTCCTCGCCGATCAACCTCACCGAAGGGGTCTGAGGCTCACTGGATGATAACATATGCTGGGTATCCTGATTCATTGAGTTCGGTCAAAAATTCGTAAAGTGAACCCCTCGTTCCGCACAAACGGAAATCAGAGGGTTTCGATAACAATGTGGTCGTTGGTGTAAATGCAGATTTCCGCGGCGGTTTGCAGGCTCTCGCGAACGATCTCTTCGGCGGAGAGCGAGGTGTGCTTCATCAACGAGCGCGCGGCGGCAAGCGCATACATGCTGCCGCTGCCGATGGCCACAATGCCGTCCTCCGGCTCGATGACGTCACCAGTACCGGAGATGATGAACGCCTTGTCGGAGCTGACGACGGCCAGCATCGCTTCGAGACGGCGCAGATATTTGTCGGTGCGCCAGTCTTTTGCCAGTTCGACGGCGGCGCGGTCAAGCCGTCCACTGTAGGCCTCAAGCTTCGCCTCGAAACGTTCGAGCAACGTGAGCGCATCGGCAGTGGCTCCGGCAAACCCGCAGACGAACTTGCCCTGGTAGAGACTCCGGATTTTGCGGGTTGAGTGTTTCATGACGGTATTGCCAAGCGTCATCTGGCCATCGCTGCCAAGCGCGGCTTTGCCATCCCTGAGCACGCCGAGGACTGTAGTCGATCGTATCTGCGGTTTTTTTTGACCCATAATTTCAGTAGTAGTAATGAGGTTAACCTATTTTTTTTCTTAATCTTGCAACTGGAATTTGCATTTGTTCCCGATATTTTGCAACCGTTCTGCGGGCGATTCTCACTCCTTTTTCACCAAGCACTTCCGCCAGCCGGTCATCGCTGAGCGGCCTGGCCGGATTTTCAGCTTCGACGAGTTCCCGGAGCTGCTCCTTGATGATTCGCGACGAAAGTTCATCGCCCTGATCGGTGGCAAGCGAACCGCTAAAAAAGTATTTCAGCTCGAACACACCATAACGGGTCTGGACATACTTTCCGTTCACCGCACGGCTGATGGTTGAAAGATCGTAGCCACTCTCTTCGGCGACGGTCTTCATCACCAGCGGCTGAAGGTAGCGCGGGCCGTCGATGAAAAAACGGGCCTGCGTAACCAGAAGGGTCTCCATCACGTTCAGGAGCGTCTGCCGCCTGATTTGCAGCGCGGTGACGAAATCGTTAGCCCGCTGGAGCCGCTGGCGCATAAATTGCCGGTCTTCTTTCGGCACCTTCCGCCTGGAGAGCACCTCGCGGTAGTCATCGGAGACCCGCACCGACAAGCCGCTCCGATCGTTCAGCACGGCGACGAGCACGCCGTTTTCATAGGTAACGATGAAATCGGGCGAGATGTAATGGCCGCCTTCATCGAAAAACACGCCGCTAGGATGCGGATCAAGTGACGTAATTATGCCAACAGCCTCTTCGAGCTGCCGCTTTCCGATATCGAACTTCTTGAGCAAGCGGTCGTAGCGCTTGTTCATGAAATCGTCGAACGACTCCTGCAAAATCGCACGCGCCAGCTTGACCGCCTGCGGGCCGTGATCGTGCTCGAAAACCGAAAGCTGCACCAGCAGGCGCTGCCGGAGATCCGAGACCGCCACACCGGGCGGATCGAGATACCAGATGCGCTGCTGGATCGCCCGAACCTCGGCTTCATCGGCTTCGATGTCTGAATGCCGGAGCCCGTCGATGACGACCTCTGGCTCCTCGGTGAAGTAGCCGTCGCTATCGAGATTGCCAAGAATTTCAGCGGCGATGCGCACTTCGCGCTCTTCGATGCCCTCCTGAAGCGACAGTTCGCGCAGCAATTGTTCATGAAAGGTATCGTGCTGCACCGCTCGGAAAAAGCGCTCCTCAGTGCCACCGGACCAAACGCCGCCGGCTTTGCCACTTGATGGGCTCTCCGGACGCAACTTCAGTGTGGCGCGATCGAAACGCTCTTCCGAGTCGAACATCTCCGTAGAATCGACTGGCAAAGCCTCGACATCAGACTCGTTCCGGTTTTCAAGCTGGCGCGACTCCTCGACCAGTTCGAGCATCGGATTGTCCTGAACCTCTTCGTAAATCCGCTGTTCGAGCTGGTTGAGCGGAAGCTGAAGCAACTGGCTGGTGAGCACCTGCTGCGCGGAGAGTTGGAGACTCTGGCTCTGCTGTAACCTGATCTCAGCCATGAAATACTTCAGGTGGATGCATCAACAAATTCCTTCAAACTTTCGTACCACTCGCGTCCGTAGCGATCGATGAGCGGCGCGGCCAGGAAATCGATGAGCTTGACATGCTGTTCCGCGCCCTTTCGCCGAGCCTCACGGCACATAGAATGCTGTTCATAAACAAGATAATCCAAACCGAACTTTTTCCGCACCCTGATCGGAAACAGACGGCACGACAGCGGCTTGTTGGACGGAAGCTCGCCCCGTTTCCACGCCGCCTCGATGGCACAGAGCGCGATACCGTTTTCTTCGATGACGAAGACGCATTCGCGCTCGTCGATGGTGCGGGTATAGAGGCTGCCCTGATAGAGCTCCGTGCAGCCGTGGCGGCGGATGTATTTGAGCGCACGCTCCGGCAGCACGCCACGGAGCGGCTCGACGGTGGTTTCGAGGTAACGTGCCTCGGCCTCGTCGATTGGAGCACCAAGCTCGCCTTCGACACAGCACGCGCCCCTGCACAGTTCAAGCGGGCAACTGAATGTTGCGTCGAGCACGGCGCGATCGACAAGCACTTCACCGATGGAAACAACGGACATGTTCAGTAATGGAGTAGCGGAACCGGCGGCGAGGTTCAACAGAACCGGTCTGGCTGGGTGGAACAAAAGCGATGGACAATCCTGATGCGCATATGAAATGCTTAAAAAAAAGCCCATTCCGGACAGGTAGCAAGAGCGGCAACTGCCGCCAGTTCAACAGGTGTCGGCAGAATGACAATATCATCGTATCTTCAACGGAACAACAAGCGCGGAACTGTACCCCGCCGGCTGTACTTGCCGCGTGACCAGACACTAAGTAAAAAATAAAGCCGAAAGTTGCAAAACGCGGCGGAATGGCGCAATCGGCTTTACGTAGCACATCAGTACTTCATGGCAAAATCCACCGTTCGTTACGTCTGTTCGGCCTGTGGGGCCGTTTCGCTGAAATACCAGGGGCGCTGCTTTGAGTGCCAGAGCTGGGGCACGCTGGTTGAAACCCACGCCGAAGAGCCTGATACCAAAGCCCGCAAGAAACGAATCTCCGGACCATTGCCCAAAGTGCAAAACCTTGACGACGCACTGCCGGAGGGCTTCCGGCGCATCATGACCGGCATCGGCGAACTCGATCGCGTGCTTGGAGGCGGCCTGATGGAGGCCTCGGCAATCCTTGTAGGCGGCGAACCGGGCATCGGCAAATCAACACTGATGATCCAGCTCGTGCCGCGCCTCAACGGCAAGAAGGTGCTCTACGTCGCTGGCGAGGAGTCGCCGAACCAGATCCGCGAACGCGCCCGCCGCCTCTCGATCAAAGCGCCGAACCTGCGGCTCGTCTCGGAAGTTACGCTCGAACGCATCCTCGACGTCATTGCCAATGAGCAGCCGGAGATGGTCATCGTCGATTCGATCCAGACCGTCTATTCGAGCGACTACCAGAGCTCGGCGGGCACGATCACACAGATTCGCGAGTGCGCCGCCTCGCTTATCCGCGCTGCCAAGGAGCAGAATTTTATGTTACTCATCATCGGCCACATCACCAAGGAGGGTTCGCTCGCCGGCCCAAAGGCGCTGGAGCACATGGTTGATACGGTCATCCAGTTCGAGGGGGAAAACTACCAGCGCTACCGCATCATCCGCTCGGTCAAGAACCGCTTCGGCCCGACCAACGAAATCGGCGTGTTCAAGATGGAGGAGAACGGCTTGACGGAGGTCTCCAACCCGTCGGAGTTCTTTATTTCAGATCGACGCACGGACGTACCTGGCACGGCGGTGCTGGCCGGAATCGAAGGGTCGCGTGCGCTCATGGTGGAGGTTCAGGCGCTCGTGTCGCGCACGGGCTACTCGATGCCGCAGCGCATCAGCACGGGATTTGATCTGAAGCGCATTGCCATCATCCTCGCGGTGCTCGAAAAGCGTTTGCAGTTTCAGACCGCCGGCCAAGATGTGTTCGTCAAGATCGCAGGCGGCCTGAAGCTGGTCGAACCGGCAGCCGACCTGGCCATCGCCGCCGCCGTTGCTTCCGGCTTGCAGGACAAACCGTGCAGCCCGAGCGTATGCTGCTGTGGCGAAATCGGACTGTCGGGCGAGCTGCGCGCCATCAATGACGGCGAGCGGCGCATCCGCGAAGCGGTGCACCTCGGCTTCAAGTCGATCGTCCTGCCAGAGTCCAACACCCGCGAACTAAAGGCGTCGATCAAAAAACTGCCAATCCGAATTCACGGCTGCCGCACGCTGCACAAGGCACTCGAAGCGATGGAGCTGTAGAGAACAAGCTCATCGGCAACAAACACGAAAGCCACCCCTCCATGCTAACTCGATGAAGGGGCGGCTTTGATTTCAGGGCTTTTACAAGGCTGCTGGACTACTCCATCGCCATCGATGC
>CBEUNJ010000098.1:0-6075 GCA_965544465.1 uncultured Chlorobaculum sp. | reverse complement strand
AACGGATTCCACGCTTCGTAGCTCTCGAAGCTGCGCAACACCATCCAAACCTCCTGCGGCGGCGCGTCGATGATGATCTCGCTCGTGAAGCGCTTCATTTCATACTCCGGCTCCAGTCATTACTCTCGCCAGCCGCCACCGACCGCGCGATACAGATCGGCCATTGCGGCCAGATGACTCCGCTGCACATCGGCAAGCTCAAGCTCCGAGGACAACAGCGAACTTTCGGCAGTCAGTACATCGAGGTAGGTTGCCATGCCACTCTGGAAGAGCAAACGGGAGTTCCGGACTGCCTTGCCAAGCGAAACAACGCGGCGGGCGGCAAGCAGCTCTTGCTGCCGGGTTTTGTCCACCTGCACGAGCGCGTTACAGACCTCGCCCACGGCGACAAGCAGCGTTTTACGAAAAGTCAGCTCAGCTTGGTCGCGCTTGATTTTGGACTGTTCATACTGCGCCTTGAGCTGGCCGTGATGAAACACCGGCTGCGTCAGACCGCCCAGCAGCGACTCAAAGAGCGAGCCGGGCGTCGAGAACCAATTGCTCGACTCGATGGCGTTCAGACCGCCCTTGGCTGTCAAGCTGATCGACGGGTACATCAACGCCTTGTTCACACCGGTCATGGCGTGTGCCTCCATGAGCGACTCCTCGGCAGCGCGCACATCGGGGCGGTTCCGCAAGAGCGCCAGCGGCACGCCTGCGCCAAGTGAATCGGCCACAGCCACCGACTTGGTGCCCTGGCCGCTCCGCTTGATGGGCGTGCCTGGCATCCGCCCGGCCAGAATCGACAGCGCGTTCTCCTGCACCGTGCGTGAGGCCTCAAGCTTCGGCAGTGCGAGTTTTGCTGTCAACAATTGCGCCTCCTGCTGCTCGACGGCAAGGCTGGTAACGTTGCCTGCATTGTATTGCAAACGCATCATGGCGAGCGTAGTTTTGGCAAGCTCGAAGTTACGGCGAGCGATCTCGATTTGCTCGTCAAGCATTTTGAGGTTCCAGTACCCCTGCGCAACCTTCGCAACCAGCGTCGTGCGCACAGCCCTTGCCGCGTCGGTGCTCCGGAGATACTCGGCAAGCGCCGCTTTCTTGGCGTTGCGGAGCCTTGCCCAGATATCGGCCTCCCACGACACGCTCAACGTGGCTGTATAGTTTCGGCTGGTGCGCGACTGGCCCTTCATGCCCGCCAAACTGTTGCGCGAAACGTGCGAATAGTCAACCGTGCCGCTCAGATC
Source organism: uncultured Chlorobaculum sp. (assembly GCA_965544465.1). Lineage (GTDB taxonomy): Bacteria > Bacteroidota > Chlorobiia > Chlorobiales > Chlorobiaceae > Chlorobaculum. Next base: position 4,849 of record CBEUNJ010000098.1, on the reverse strand, counting down.
AGCCTCGGGCAGAAACCAGAGTTTGGCCACATTGAGCGACTTGCGCGCGTACTCGATATTTTTCATCGCAATACGCAAGTCCTGATTGTTCTGTACCGCGCTGTCGATCAGCTCAAGCAGCGCCGGATCGGCGAAAAATTCACGGTACGGCACGCGGGCCAGCTCCTTGCCGGGAGCCGTCTGACCGGGGGGATACGCATCGGGAAGAGCGACGTCGGGACGCCGGTACTCCCTGATGGGGCTACAGGCCGAAAGGCCAAATCCGAAAGAGCTGATCAGCAAGAGCGGCAGCGCTCGTTTCATAACTTCGTTGTACTGGTTCTTCATTCGTGCGCCCCCTCGTTTGTCAAATGCTCGGCAAGCAGGTCGCCCGCCTCGACGATGTAGGCCGCCGGGCCGGTCAAGCGCTCCTGCAAGCCCTGAAACGCTACGAATAGCACCGGCACCACCATGATGCCAAGCACCATGCCAATGAACATACCGCCGATGGCAGACGCGCCGATCGAGTGGTTGCCCATCGCCGCCGGACCGGTCACGAACAGCAGCGGAATAAGACCCGCGACGAAAGCCATTGAGGTCATCAGGATTGGCCGCAGCCTCGCCCGTGCCCCCGCCATCGCCGCATCGACCAGCGACAGGCCATTTAGTCGGCGCTGGAGCGCGAACTCCACAATCAGAATCGCGTTCTTGGCGAGCAGACCGATGAGCATGATGATAGCCACCTGCACGTAAATATTGTTTTCGATTCCTGCCAGCTTGATGCCGATAAAGACGCCAAGCAAACCGGTTGGGATGGAGAACATCACGGCCAGCGGCAACAGGTAGCTCTCGTACAGAGCGGAGAGCAAGAAATAAACAAACACCAACGAGAGCAGGAAGATAAAGAACATGCCGCCGGAGGACTCGATCTCCTCGCGGCTCTGTCCTTTCCAGTCGTAGGTAACACTGGCCGGAAGATTGGTGCGTGAAACCTCCTCGACCGCCTTGATCGCCTGACCCGTGCTGTAGCCCGGCGCGACCATGGCGTTGATTGAAATCGCGTTGAACAGATTGAAGTGATTGACCACATCCGGCCCATAGACCCGTTTCAGAGAGATGATGGAGGTGACCGGAACCATTTCGCCGCTGGCGTTTTTGACGAAAATGCCGTTAAGAGAATCGGGCGTCCGGCGATCGCTTGGCTCGGCCTGCATCACAACGCGGAAATACTTGCCGAAGCGGTTGAAATCGGAGGTCTGCATACTGCCGTAATAGGCTTGGAGCACGGTCATCAGGTCACGAACGCTCACGCCAAGTTCTGCGGCGCGGACGTTGTTCACCTCCAGCTCGTACTGCGGATAGTTGGTATTGAAGGTGGTGAACGCTACGGCGATTTCAGGTCGCTTCATCAACGCGCCGATGAAGCCCTGCGTCACCCCTTCAAACTTGTGCAGATCACCGCCGCTGCGGTCTTGCAGCACCATTTCAAGGCCACTCACTGTACCGAATCCGGGCACGGTTGGCATGGAGAGAGCAAAGAAACGCGCCTCCTTGATCGGCGCGAGTTTCTGGTTGACCTCCGCCAGAATCGCCTTGATGTCGCGCACCTTGCCGCGCTCCTTCGGGTCGTTGAGCTGCATGAACATCAAACCCGCCGAGGGCGAAGAGCTGTGCGTGAGAATGTTGATGCCGGTCACCGAAATCACCTTCTTGATGGCCGGCATCGTACGCAGAGCCTTGTCAGCGCGATCCACCACCTCCTGCGTACGGGCCATCGAAGCGCCAGGCGGCGTGGAGATGGAGACGATGACGAAGCCGTTATCCTCATCCGGAATGAAGCCGGTCGGCGTGGTTTTGAACATCCAGATCGCCACAGCCGTCACCACGGCAAGCACGCCGAAAGCCACAACTCTGTGACGCATGAAGTAGTCAAGAATCGATCCGTATCGCTGACGAACAGCGTCGAAGCCGGCATTGAAGCCGTTGACGAAGCGTCCGGCGAAACCGCCAAGGCGCGTGTGCTTCTCTTTGTCGTGCTCGTGCAGATCGGTCAGGAACAGCGCGCAGAGCGCCGGACTCAGGGTCAGGGCGTTAAGCGCGGAGATGAGAATGGCGATGGCAAGCGTAAAGGCGAACTGGCGATAGAACACGCCGGTCGAACCTTCGAGGAAGCCCACCGGCAAAAACACCGAAGCCATGACCAGCGTGATGGTGACAATCGCTGTGGTGATTTCACGCATGGCCGAAACTGTGGCGATTTTGGCCGGCCAGTGCTTTTCCTCGACCTTGGCGTGCACCGCCTCCACCACCACGATGGCGTCATCGACCACGATGCCGATAGCCAGCACCAGACCGAAGAGCGTCAGCACGTTGATCGAAAAACCAAACAGGTTCATAAAAAAGAAGGTGCCGATAATCGCCACTGGCACGGCGATGGCGGGAATCAAGGTCGAGCGGAAATCCTGCAAGAAAAGGAACACCACGAGGAAGACCAGCAGAAACGCCTCAACGAGCGTGTGCTGCACCTGCTCGATGGACTCGTCCACCACCTTTTTCGAGCTGTACGGAATGGAATAGTCGATGCCGGTCGGGAAGTTGCGCGACGCCTTTTTCAGCACTTCGCGAAGCTGCGTCTCGACCTCGTTGGCGTTGGAGCCAGGAGACTGATAGACCGCCATCACCACGCCCGGCTTGCCGTTGGCTTTGGCGTTGACCGTGTAGCTGTAGGCGGCGAACTCAACACGCGCCACATCCTTGAGACGAAGCAGTGAGCCGTCGGGATTGGCGCGGATGACGATATTCTCGTAATCCTCTGGCCGCTCGAACTTGCCGCGGTACTTCATGACATACTGCATCGGCGCGTTGCTCATCTGGCCGAACTCACCCGGAGCGGCTTCGAGGTTCTGGCTCTGGATCGCCGCCGACACCTCCTGCGGTGACAGATCGTAGGCAGCCATCTGGGCCGGACGCAGCCAGACGCGCATCGCGTAGTCCATCTTGCCATAGACCGACACCTGACCCACGCCCGGCACGCGGGCCAGGTCATCGACGATATTAATCTTTGCGTAGTTTTGCAGAAAAATCTGGTCAAAAGCCTTTACATTGCTCGACAGGTTGATGAGCATAATCATGCTGTTCTGCCGTTTGACGGTCGAAACGCCAATCTGGTTCACCTCTGAGGGCAACCGGCTGGTCACCTGCGCAACGCGATTCTGTACGTTCACCGCCGCCTGGTCGGGATTGGTACCCTGCTTGAAGAAGACGTTGATCGAGAGCGAACCGTCGTTGGATGAGGTTGAGGTCATGTAGGTCATGTTCTCGACGCCGTTGATCGCCTCTTCGAGCTGTGGAGCCACCGTGCGGCCCACGGTTTCGGCGTCTGCGCCAGGATAGCTCGCCGTCACCGAAACGCTCGGCGGAGCGATGTCGGGAAAGCGCGTGATCGAAAGCTGGTTCATGCTGACCAGTCCGAGGATGACCAGAATGACCGAAATGACCGTCGCCAGTACAGGGCGGGTAATAAAACGTTCAAACATAAGCCCTCTGCCGATTAATGACCCTTTTGATTGGATGGATTCGGAGCAGCCTCGCTCGTCGCATTTCCGGAAAGCGGCTTGATGACCGCGCCATCCTGCAAGCGGTCGATACCGGCGGTCACGATAACATCACCCGGTTTGAGACCGCCGCTGACGATGTAGTTCTGGCCGCTTGCGCCCTCGACCGTAATCACCCGCTTGATGATCTTATTGTCTTTGCCAAGCACGCAGACCATCACCTTGTCCTGCAGCTCCACGGTAGCCGCCTGCGGCACCTGAATCGCATTGTGATATTGAGCCAGTAGGGTAACGGTGCCGGAATTGCCGCTGCGCAGAAGCCCCTCCTTGTTCGGAAAAGCGACGCGCAGACCGATTGAGCCGGTCGAAGCATCGAAGCCACCGCTGATCGATTCCAGCTTACCCTCATGCTGATAGACCGTCCCGTCCGACAGGGTCAGCGTAACCGGCGGCACGGCATCGATTTTCTCCTGAAGCGTCGCGCCGGGATAGCGCTGCTTGAAATCCGCGAAGGCCGACTCGCTCATGCTGAACACCGCATACATGCGGTTCACGTCCGACAACATGGTCAGCGCTTGGGCCTGGTTTTTGGTCACCAGATTGCCCTGCCGGAACGGGATGCGCCCGACGTAACCGGCAACCGGAGCCTTAATGACTGTATAGCCAAGATTGATTGCCGCCGTCCTGACCGCCGCCGCCGCCTCTTCGGCCTGCGCTTTGGCGGCCTTGAACTGCGCCCTGGCGGTCGTGAGTTGTACCGGCGAAACCACCCGGTTCTTCACCAGCGGAATCAGCTTCTCGACGTTCACGCTGGCCACCGCAGCCTGCGCCTCGGCGGCGTGTTGCGCAGCTAGCGCCGTCTTGTACGCTTCGCGATAGACCGCGTCATCAATGTTGAACAACGGCTGCCCCTTCTTGACCAGATCACCCTCCTTGACCAGAATCGCCTGAAGCGTTCCGTTCACCTGCGGACGAATCTCCGCGTCGGCCAGTCCCTCAAGCCGGACAGGCCAGGTGCTCGCAACCGCCGCGGACGAAGGCTCGACCTTCATCACCGGAAGCTCCGGAGTCATCTGCCGTGGCCTGTCCTGCTTGTCGCCGCATCCCGAAAGAACAAGCGAGGAAACAAGCAACGCACCGGTGGCCAGCCTGAACATACGGTGTCTGAATGGGGAAATTGTGCTCATAGGTCAGGGGAAAACAACAATTGCTGATAAACGTAACTGCTGGAATGTAAAGAAAGAAAAAGACAAAAACCGGATGAACAATGGTGACATCACAGCAATCACGGCAAAGGTTCAATCCTGTGGCACAGG
>CBEUNJ010000097.1:0-6155 GCA_965544465.1 uncultured Chlorobaculum sp. | reverse complement strand
ACGTCGTCCACTGCCTCACCGCCTCCCTCGTCACCAGCGCTTGCGCGCCGGACTCCCGCAGCAGCGTCTCCACCACCGGCAGGAACGCTTCGATCTGTTCGGTGATGTCCACGATTTCGATCACCATCGGCAGTTCACCAGCAAGTTCGAAAATCTTGGATGTGTGCACTTTGTGGTGCAGACCGAAGGAGAGGAGGCCTCGGAAAACCGTCGCTCCGGCCATAGAGCGTTCGAGTGCTTCGCTGACGAGGAGTTCATAGAGCGGGCGGTGGTGCAGCTTTTCCTGCTCACCGACGAAGATCCGCAAAAGTTCAGATTCGATAAAGTTCATCATTGCCAGAGTTTTGCAAGAAGGGTTCCGGAGGCGATACAAATGAGGCCACCGACGAGACTTCCTGTGACGTACAGGCTGGCGTAAAGCGCCTCGCCGTCGCGCATGAGGCCGCTGGTTTCGTACATGGCCGTTGAAAAGGTGGTGAAGCCGCCGCAGAAGCCGGTCGTCAAAAGCAGGCGGGCTTCGGGTGAGAGCAGCGTGGTCGAGAGTGCCAGCTCGCTGAAGAAGCCAATCAGAAATGAGCCTAGCAGATTCACCAGAAGCGTGGCGTACGGAAAGCCGGTGCCGGAAAACGGCACGGCGAGTGCCACCAGATAACGCGCGGCTGAACCGGTAAAGCCGCCCGCGCCAACCAATAATACATTTTTCATCGTTCCTCCATCAGCGCTCACAGCAGTCCCCCTGTTCATGATCGGTTTGCCGGTTCTCGATGCGCTTGTGGGCGCAACACATCTCATCGTGGATGTTCATGAGAATGTTGAAAATTCCGAGGCAGATGATGGTCGGTGCCCAGAGCCCGATAAAAATAGCCATGAGCTGGCTGTTGGCCGCCGTGCCGAAAACAAACACGTAGATTGAGAGCAGAATCGACAGTGCCGCGGCCACGAGGTAGTAGGTCGGCTTCATAACAAGCTACTTAAATGAAAAATGAGTGATTGGTCAATGTAACATTTTGCCCAGTCACCATAAACCCGAAGAACGAACGGATCCGTTCAGCAAACTGATTGCCTCGCGCCACGCAGGTGTAGCAGCGCGTTGAGCAGGAACACCACTGATGCGACCAGGATGATGGTCGCGCCCGAAGCGAGGTCGAACATCCACGATAGCGAAAGTCCCGCAATGCTGAAGAGAATCGAAAGCAGCGTGGCGAGCGCCATCATGCCGGGCAGACGACGACTGAAGCTCCGTGCGACGGCGGCGGGTATGGTGAGCAGCGCGATGACCATCACGATGCCGACCACCCGCACCATGATCACCACGGTGAGTGCGATGAGGCAGAGCATGAGCAGATCGAGCGCGAGTGTTTTCAGCCCGGAAATCCGCGCGTACTCTTCGTCGAACGAGACGGCGAGGAACTCCTTGTTCAGCAGCCAGACCATCAGGCCGATTAACAGATCGAGGAGGGTGATAAGCCAGAGGTCGGAGGTGGGTACGGTGAGAATGTTGCCGAACAGGTAGCTGAAGAGGTTGGGCGCGTAGCCGGGCGTCAGGCCGATCAGAATGACGCCGATGGACATGCCCGCCGCCCAGAACGCGCCGATGGCCGTATCGACCGGAATCCGCGCCTTGCGGGTCATGAGCCCGATGCCGATGGCCGCTGCGAGGCTGAAGGGGATGATGCCCACCAGCGGGTTCAGACCGAGGTAGTAGCCAAGCCCGATGCCGCCGAACGCCGTGTGGGCGATGCCGCCGCTGATGAAGCCGATTTTGCGCACCACCACGTAGGAGCCGATGATGCCGCAGGCGATGCTCGACAGAATGGCCGCGAGCAGGGCGTTGCGCATGAATTCGTAGTGCAGAAAGTCAGGCATGGCGGCGTCCGGATGGCGTTGAGGTGACGGGAGAGGACGGGGTGCGGTGCTCGACGATGTCAACTGGGTAGCCGTAAAGATGTTCGAGCGAGGTGCGGCCAAGCGTCGATCCCTCTTCGTGCATATCGAGCGTGCAGTTCAGGCAGGCGATGCGCGAGACGTGGTGCGCAATGGTGCCGGTGTCGTGCGTGACCAGCACGATGGTGTGGTTCCGTTTGAGCTTGTCGAGCAGGTCGTAGATAGTGGTTTTCATCTTGGGATCGACGCTGGCGGTCGGCTCGTCGAGCAGCAGCAGCTCCGGCTCGCCCGCCAGCGCCCGAGCAATGAGCGCGCGCTGAAGCTCGCCGCCCGAAAGCGAGCCAATCCGTCGGTCGGCCAGCGCGGTCAAGCCGGTGACTTCGAGCGCTTTGGCGGCTTTTGCGTGATCCTCCCTGCCGTAGCGCCGGAACAGGCGCGATTTGGAGAGCCGTCCCATCAGCACCACTTCGCGCACGCTGATGGGAAAGGCGCGGTCGAATTGCAGGCTTTGCGGTACGTAACCGATGCGGCCCGTGGTCGCGCCCGGCGGGCCGCCGAACACTCTCACCGTACCGGAAGTTGGTTTGATGAGCCCGAGCATCACCTTGAGCAACGTGGTTTTGCCGCCGCCGTTCGGGCCGAGCACGGCCAGGAAATCGCCCTTGTGTACCGAGAGCGTCAATTCTTTGAGCACCGGTACGCCGTCACGCTCGACGTATAGCTTATCGCAGACAACGATCAGCTCGCTCATTGCATTCCTCGCACGAAGGCTTCGGTCGCGTTGGCAAGGTTTTTCAGGTAGTCGTGCGCCAGCGGATCGACTGTTACTGTCTTGCCGCCGATGTCGTGCGCAATGGCGTCGGCCTGCGCTGCGCTGAACTCGGGCGAAATGAACACCACGCGGATGCCGTTGCGGCGGGCCACTTGAGTCACTTTCTCCATCTGGCGTGGCGTGAGGGTCTTGCCCTCCTGTTCGATGGCGATCTGCTCTAGCCCGTACTCGTGAGCGAAGTAGCCCCAGGCGGGGTGGAAAACGAGGAATCGGCGCTGTTGCACACCGGCCAGCCGCTTGCGGATATGCGCGTCGAGCTGCTGCAACTCCTCATCGACACGCGCTCGGTTGCGGGCGTACTCGCTTTCGTGGTCAGGATCGAGCGCCGCCAGCGAATGTTCGACATTCTTGGCGATCAGGCGGGCGTTTTGTGGCGAGAGCCAGAAGTGGGGATCGAGCGTACCGTGCCGGTGATGGCCGTCCGGTGCCTCAGCGGCGTCCTGCTCGGTTTCGCTCATTGGCAGCAACTGTACGCCATCGGAGGCGTTGCAGATCGCCATGCTTTTATTCAGATCGACGAGCCGCTGCATCCAGTCCAGCTCGAACTCGACGCCGGAACCCGCCTTGATGAACAGCGTCGCGTGGCTGACACGGGCCATCTGCTGCGGCGTCGGCTCGTAGGTGTGCGGATTGCCGCCGACGGGCACCATCACCGACACCGCAACCCTGTCGCCGCCGATGCGCTCGGCGAACCACGCCAGTGGCTCGATGGAGGCTACGAGCTGCATCTTCTCCGATTCCGGCTTGCTGGCGCACCCGTTCAGGAGCGGCGCAATGAGCAGCAACAGGAGAACAAGAGGCTTCGACAAGATAAACGCGAAAGAGATGAGGCGGCCTTGTTTGGTCGTCATATCAGGATTCCCGGTTGGTTGGAGCAGTCTCTTTTGTAAAGATAGGGGAGCGGCGGAAAATCCAAAAGGTTGGCATTCGCGCGGCTTCCCCGGAGGGCGACGGGGGGCAAGCCGCGCAAACGGTTGTTACGCTTTCTTGTGGCGGTTCAGCGCGCTGACAATCGCCTTGATGGAGGCAAGGCTGATGTTGGAGTCGATGCCAGCGCCGCACACCAGCGACACGTCGTCGAACGCCAGCCGGATGTAGGCGATGGCCATCGCATCTGAACTGTGCCCAATGGCGTGCTCGGTATATTCATCGACGTGAAACTCGATGCCGGTGTGGCTCACTATGCCGCGCACGAACGCATCAAGCGGCCCGTTGCCTTTGGCCTTGAAGGTGAACTCGCCCTCCGGCCCGACCATCGAGGCGCTCACGATCGTGGCCACCTCGTCGTTGTGATCCGGGTCTTCATCGCCCAAGCTGATCGTGCACTTTTTCATGAGATAGGGCTCGGTTGCGCCGATGTACTCCTTCTGAAACAGCTTGTAAATCTGCTCCGCCGAAAGCTCCTCGCCAGTACGGTCGGTTACCTCCTGCACAGCCACGCCAAAATCGGGCTGCATCCACTTCGGCACCAGGATGCCGTAATGCTTTTCGAGCAGATAGGCGACGCCGCCTTTGCCCGACTGGCTGTTGATGCGAACGATCGCTTCATAGGTGCAACCAACATCATGCGGATCGATCGGCAGGTAGGGTACATCCCAGATGCCATCGGGTGCACGTTTGTGCCGCTTCATTCCCTTGCTGATGGCGTCCTGGTGCGAGCCGGAGAAGGCGGTGTACACCAGGTCGCCCGAGTAGGGGTGGCGCGGATGCACCGTCATGCGGGTGCAGCGCGAATAAACCTGCTTGATATGCGGCAGGTTAGAGAAGTCGAGCTCCGGATCGACACCCTGCGTCATCAGGTTCAGCGCCATGGTGATGATGTCCATGTTGCCGCACCGCTCGCCGTTGCCGAACAGCGCGCCCTCGATGCGGTCGGCTCCGGCCATCACGGCCAGCTCGGAGGTGGCCACCGCCGTGCCGCGGTCGTTGTGAGCGTGCACGCTGAAGAGTACCGCGTCGCGATCCTTGATGTTCCGGCAGAACCACTCAATGCGGTCAGCATAGACGTTCGGTGTCGAAAGCTCGACGGTTGAAGGCAGGTTCAGAATCACCTTGTTCTCCGCCGACGCGCCCCACTCGTCCATGACCGCGTGGCAGACATCAAGCGCGTAGTCAAGCTCGGTGCCGGTGAAGCTCTCCGGGCTGTACTCGAAACGGATTCCCGGATTGCCGCTCGCCTCTTTCAGCTCGCGAACCAGGCGTGTGCCGGCCACGGCGATGGAGATGATCTGTTCGCGACTCATGCGGAACACCACGTCGCGCTGCTGGCGGGAGGTTGAGTTGTAGAGATGCACGATGGCGTTTTTCGCACCCTTGATCGCCTCGAAGCTGCGGCGGATCAGATGCTCGCGCGACTGCGTCAACACCTGGATGGTTACGTCATCGGGAATCAGATTCTCCTCGATCAGTTTACGCACGAACGCGAACTCGGTGGCCGAAGCGGCAGGGAAGCCTACCTCAATCTCCTTGAAGCCGACAGAGACCAGCAGCTTGAAAAACTCAACCTTCTCTTCCACGCTCATCGGAATCGGCAGTGCCTGGTTGCCGTCGCGCAAGTCAACGCTGCACCAGATCGGCGCTTTGGTGATGGTCTTGTCGGGCCAGGTGCGGTCTTTCAGGCCTACCGGCGTATAGGAAGAATATTTGCGATAATTCATTGCGCTCATGAGTGAGTCTCCTTGAAAATCTCTTGGAAAGTAAAACTGTCCTGAAAAGTAAAAAAGCCGCTTACCCTGAGAGAGTGGCGGCTTTGAACATCGAGTTCCATGCAGTCAAAAATACTACAACACACGCCCTATCAGGCAAGTAAGGCCTGTAAGCGATAGCGCGAGAAGAAGCATGTTGCTGACCTTTTTCATACAAAACGGATACCGTTCAATCGGCTTGACAAAAGTAAGGTAATATACACAATTCTGTTGCCTTCGCAACCCTTTTGCGGAAGGCCGGACACGCCACACTCAACAACGCGCTCCAGGCAGCCGTTCCCAAGGTACGCATTTACCTCGGCGTCACCGGCAGAAAGCGCAGCAGCTCGCGGCCAAACCGGTCGAACAGCATTAGGCGGCGGCCGTCGATACGATAGCTTCTCGCTTTGCGAAGCGCCGCAACAAACGTGCGATCCCTCAGCATCACCTCCTGGCGGCAGAGCATCTTCGTTGAGGTGATCGGCCCGAACCGGATGAGGCCCGGCGACTGTCTGAACGAACCGCTGATGCGGTTGCATCCGCCAGAGCCAACCATCGTGCGCGACGAATAGAGAATGAGATGCATATCCCGCCGCTGTCCGCGCAGGAACTCCGCCTTCCGCCCCTCGATTCGCTCAACCCGCCACCATGTTCTGAACAGCTTCGGCGCGCCCGATTCCGGTTGCGAAACATAGCGAGGTGAACAAGCCGTCAGCGCAGCGAAGAGGAGGATGAAAAGATATCGGATCATGACG
>CBEUNJ010000096.1:0-6362 GCA_965544465.1 uncultured Chlorobaculum sp. | reverse complement strand
GCTCGCTCATGACACTTTTTAGAGGTGCCCTACATTTGCCAGAAGTGTGCGAGGGTGTCGAAATAGGAAGAAGAATCTTTGCAAGCCGAAGAAGTTGCCTTCGCGCTCAAAAGATTAAGATTAGTGGACTCCCTCTCTTCAATCCCGCCTCATTGATATTTTCTGAAATCATATTGTTCCGCCAGCTTTTTTTTCTCCTCCTGCGGAAGTGAGGTGAAGTAGGCTTTCCATCCGGGGCAGAAGTTGATGTGCCAGCGCCAGAATCGGCCTACGAGTGAGCTTGGATTCTGGTCGTATTTTGCCCGCAGTATGCATTTTTTGCAGGGTATAGCAGCCATGAGTTTCCTCCTGTTTGAATCGCGTCGTTTTGATTGTTTTCCTGCTTGTTTAAGCATTCGTTTAGTCCTGAAGGTAAAGATTTTCTAATGTTAGCCAAGGGGTCTTTCATTACTATCGAGTTAAAAATGCCGAAGACTCGTCATCGCGAGTCCTGACCTGTTGGGACGTGGCGATCTATTGCTGTGTGCGATAACACGATGTGGAAGCGTTCAAGGCTGGCAAACGGTTTTTTGTGGTTGGGCTTTGCTACCTTGTAAGTGACAGTGCTTATACCGAAATCTCCAACAATTTCATTGTCGATGAAACAGCTTAACCGTAAACTTCTTCGCGATTTGTGGCACCTGAAGGGGCAGATGCTGGCGGTGACGGCTGTGGTGATTTGCGGGATTGCTGTGTTTGTGTCGATGACCAATGTGAAGTATTCGCTGGAGGTTTCGCGCTCCGACTATTACAGCCGCTACCGGTTTTCCGATCTGTTCATGCAGTGCAAGCGCGCGCCGGAGTTTTTGCGCGGCAAGGTGAGCCGCATTCCGGGCGTGGCGACGGTGAGTACACGCATCGTGACCGATGTGACCGTCGATGTTCCGGGGCTCGATGAACCGGCGACCGCGCATTTGGTGTCGCTGCCGGACAGGGGCGAACCGGCGTTGAACGGTGTGTACATCGCCTTTGGACGGATGCCCGATCCGTCGCGCCCGGAGGAGGTGGTGGTGAGCCAGCCGTTCATGAAGGCGAACCATCTCCAGCCGGGCGACCACATCGGCGTGGTCATCAACGGGCGCTGGAAGCGGTTGCAGATCGTGGGCGTGGGCCTCTCACCGGAGTACATTTATGAGGTGCAGCCGGGGGCGTTTTTCCCCGACAATCGCCGCTTCGGGGTGTTCTGGATGAGTCGCAAGGCGCTGGAGTCGGCGCTCGACATGAGCGGTGCGTTCAACGACATGGCGCTGACGCTGGCGCATGGCGCTTCGCAAAAAGAGGTGATCCGACAGCTCGACAGAATTTTCGAACGCTACGGTTCGCTTGGCGCGTTCGGGCGCGACCAGCAGCTTTCCGACCGATTCATCAGCGATGAAATCCGGATTCTCGGCATGGAAATCACCATTCTGCCGACCATTTTTCTGCTCGTCGCGGTGTTCTTGCTTAACATCGTTCTGCGCCGTTTGGTGAGTACGCAGCGCGAGCAGATCGCCGTGCTGAAGGCGATGGGGTACAGCGACGAGGATATTGGGCTGCATGTGCTCGGCTTCGCGCTCGCGCCGACCATCGCGGGCGTGATCATCGGCACGGCGGGCGGAGTGTGGCTGGGTACGCAGTTGTTGCAGCTCTATGGGAATGTCTATAATTTTCCGCGCCTGCTCAATGTGTTCCGGATTGAAAACGCGCTGGCCGCCGTGCTGTTGAGCTTCGGGGCGGCCATCGCCGGGGCGCTTGATGCGGCGCGGAGGGCCGTGAAGCTGCCGCCCGCCGAGGCGATGCGGCCCGAGTCGCCGCCGATCTACAAGGCGGGCATCCTCGATCATCCCCAAATCGCCCGCCACTTTTCCACGCCGGTTCGCATCATCGTGCGCAACATTGAGCGCCATCCGTTCAAGTCGCTCCTTTCTGTTACTATGATCGCGCTCTCCATCGCCATTCTGGTGGTGAGCCGCTACACCTTCGACTCGGTCAAGCGCATGAGCGAGGTGGAGTTTGGCTCGCGCCACCGCGAGGATGTGACCGTCATTTTCAACGATGCCATGCCGCCTTCGACCGCCTTCAGCTTCGCTTCGATGCGTGGCGTGCTCGATGCGGAGTACTACCGCGAGGAGCCGGCGCGGCTGCGCTTCGGCTACCATTCGCGACGCCAGACGCTCAAAGGGTTGCAGAAAACCGACGGCCTGCAACGACTGATCGACAGTCATGATCATCCGGTGCATCTTCCGGCGCACGGGCTGGTGCTGACCACGACGTTAGCCGACCTGCTCGGCGTCCAGCCTGGCGACGTGGTCGAGGTGGACTTTTTGCAGGGCGCACGCCGCACAGCCGAGGTGCCGGTGGTAGGCACCATCGACGAAATTCTCGGCCTGTCGGCCTATCTGCGGCTCAGCGAGCTGAATCGGTTGGCCGGTGACGGTGGGGTGCTGACGCAGGCGGTGCTCAAGCTCGACGGCAGTAAGCGTGTGGCATTGTACGAGCGCTTCAAGAAGACGCCAGGCATCGCGGGCGTCATGATGCTGTCGGCCATGAAAAAGAGCTTCGACGAGATGATCGCCAAGAGCATGAATACCTCCACGTTCATCCTCACGGCGTTTGCCTGTGTGCTGGCGTTCGCGATGATTTACAACGGCGCGCGCATTACGCTTTCGGAGCGGGTGCGGGAGCTGTCGAGCCTGCGGGTGCTCGGCATGACCAAGCGCGAGATTGCCGTCATCTTGCTCGGCGAGCAGGTGGTGTTCTGCATCGTGGCCATTCCGCTCGGCTTTGCGATTGGCGTTGTTCTGTCGCTCTTGCTGGCTCAGGCGCTGAACTCCGAACTGTACCGGATGCCGCTGATATTTACGCCGGTCAACTTTCTTTTTGCCTTTGCCGTTATGGTTACGGTTGCTATCGTTACGGGGCTGATCGTCGGTCGCCGCCTTCACACGCTCGATTTGATCGCCGTTCTGAAAACAAGGGAGTAAGATGAAACCATTGAGCCGAACCCAACGCATCATCGCCATTTCATCGATTGCCGTTATCGCGCTGCTCGCCCTTGTGCTCCGGCCTGCGCCGTTGCCGGTGGATGGCGGAACGGTACGCTACGGGCCGCTCGACGTGACGCTTGAGGACGAGGGATACACCAGAGTGATCGACCGTTTTGCCATCGCCTCTCCGGTGACAGGCAAGTTGCTGCGGATTGGTCTTGTCGAAGGGGAGAGCGTCCGAACCGGCATGACGGTGGCTTCGATTCTGCCGCCCGACCAGAACTCGCGCGAGTACCGTGAAGCGGCGGCAACGGCGGGCTCCGCTTCCGCTACCGTGGCGGAAGCCGAGGCGCGGAAGCGGCAGGTCGCCGTGCAGCTTGCGCAGGCAAGGCTGAAGGCGGAGCGGTACGCGCGGCTCTACCGGGAGGGCGCGGTTTCGAAGGAGAGTTTCGAACTGGCGAAGGAATCCGCATCGGTGCTTGGCAAGGAGTCGCGTGCTGCGCAAGAGGCGGTGCGGGCGGCGCGTTTGCAGGCCGAAGCCGCAAACGCGCGCATCGACCGGAAGATCGCCACGAAGGCGGTCGAGGTGCGTTCCCCGGTGACGGGCCGGGTGCTGCGGATTCCCGACAAGAGCGAACGATTCGTGACGGCCGGTACGCCGCTGCTTGAGATCGGAAATCCGGAGCAGCTTGAGGTCGTCATTGACGTGCTTTCATCGGATGCCGTTCGTGTCAAACCCGGTAACCCGGTTGCCATCGACGACTGGGGCGGCAAGGGGACGCTCAAGGCCTCCGTGACGCGCATCGAACCGGCGGCGTTCACCAAGACCTCCGCGCTCGGCATCGAGGAGAAGCGGGTGAACATCATTGCCATGCTCGACCAGCCGGAGCCGCTTCTCGGCGACAATTTCCGCGTTCAAGCCAGCATCGTCACCTGGCACTCCGACCGGGCGCTCAGGGTGCCGGTCAGTGCACTTTTCAGGAACGACCAGCAGTGGGAAGTGTTCGTCATCGACGGTGGACGGGCGAAGACTCGCAAGGTGAGCATCGGCCAGCGCGGCCTCGACCATGCCGAAGTGCTCGGCGGCCTCCACGACGGCGAGCGCGTGGTGATGCACCCACCGAACGAGCTGCAAGACGGAATGCGGGTGACCGTGCAGGGGAAATAACCCCGTAGGGGCAGCCCTTGCGGCTGCCCTCGCTGGTAACAGCTTTTTTTCGCTAGGCCGATCAGTCTGATTCTTCCAATAAACCAGGCAGTAGTGCGGAGTAACAGAACCAGAACACTTCTCATCGTCGGGGCGGGGGCTTCGGGGATGTTGGCGGTTTTTTCGGCACGGGCGACTGCCCGGCGGCAGCTTGGTATTGCGGACGAGCGCTTGCGCATCGTGTTGCTTGAGCGCAATCCGAAGCCGGGCAACAAGATTGCCATCTCCGGCGGCGGTCACTGCAACCTTACCCATGCGGGCGATGTGCGGCATCTGCTTGAAACCGGCTTCCTCAATAAAAAGGAGCAGCGTTTTCTGCGCCACGCGGTGCACCGTTTTTCCAATGCTGACCTCTTGGAGCTGTTCGCGAGGTATGGCCTCAAGACGATGTCGCGTGAGAACGGGCGGGTGTTTCCCGCATCGGGCCGTGCCTCCGAGGTGCTGGAGCTGATGCAGCGGATGCTTGCCGACAGTGCGGCGGAGATCGTTACCGGCGCGCGGATCGACCGGCTCGATTGTGACGATCGCGGCTGCGTCGTTCGCGCCGGACAGCGACGCTTTGAGGGCGAGGCGGTGATTCTGGCTGCGGGCGGATCGTCGTGGGTGTCGTCGGGCACCACCGGTGATGGCGTCAGGCTGGCAGCTTCCGCCGGGCACACGGTGGTGCAAGTGCTGCCCGCGCTCGCGCCGCTCTGGTTCAACGCGCCGCCACGCCGTGAGCTTGTCGGTATTTCGCTGCGCAACGTAGCGCTGCTGGCCGAGTCCAGCGTCGCGAGCGACATGCGCCGTGGCGATGTGCTGGTCAGCCACCGGGGCGTCTCCGGCCCGGCATGCCTGTCGCTGTCGCGCTCCGTCGCTGCAATGATGGCTTCGGGCGCATCAGCCAAATCACCGGTCAGCATCGCAATCAATCTTTTCCCTGGCCACAACGCGCAGGCGCTCTCTTCGTATCTGCTCGACCAGGCGGCGCGTCACGGCAGCCGTCTTGTGCGCACGGTGCTCCAGCGGATGCCGGCTGCTCCTGAAAAGCTTGGCGAGGCGGCAAGTGAGAATGGGGAGGTGCAGACCATTCCCAACGCCTTCGCCAGCGAAATTATGCGCTTGGCGAACATCAATGAGAATGTGACGATGAGCGTGCTTGGCAAGCAGCAGAGGCAGCGGGTCGTCTCGTTGCTCAAGCGCCTGCCGCTTGGCACGGTGCGCAACGTGCCAATGGAACAGGCCGAGGTCTCCGCCGGGGGCATCAAGCTTGGCGAAATCGATCCCAAAACCATGCGCTCGAAGCTTCATCCGTGCCTCTACTGCTGCGGCGAGCTGCTCGATTACGCGGGCGAAGTCGGCGGCTTCAACCTGCAAGCTGCGTTTTCAACAGGTTGGGTGGCCGGTCTGGAAGCTACCCAAGCATTATTTGGAATCGAACCCGCTTAGCCAGTGCAGGAGTAAGCCGTTAGATCGCCTTTGCGGTCGTAAGGCCTAACTTCGATGTTGCACTGTTGGAGATTGAACGACTCCTGTCGGTCTTCGAACACGACTCTTCCCTCGCTGAACTTGACTTTTATCGGCACTACGATGTTGCGCTCGACGCCGCAGGTGTTGTCCTTCAGGCTGGGGGCGAAGCGATGCGCGTTGCCAAGCTGATCGGTTACGGTGATCTCTTCTGCGATGGTTTTGAGTGCCATCACGGTGCCTTCTGGGCTGAACTGGAGCGAAGGCTGCCGATGGGTGATTCGACGGTCATCTCCTCGGCCAGCTCGAACTCGTTCTTGGCCGTCCAGAAGCCGCTGAGCTTGCCATCAAGCGGGAAAATCCGCTTTACGCTGCCCGATTCGTAAAAGATGACCAGCTCGGCAGGAATGCCTCCGACCGGCGTACGAAGAAGGGTTTGCGTCTGTAATGGCACTGATTTGATGGCGCCGTTCTTGTAGAAATAAAAAGGGTTAAGCTGGCGGCGTCCCATGTCTTCGGCCTCGTACTGCGGAGCCAGATCGCCGTAAGGCGTGCTCAGCACGTTTTCTTTCGTGACGAGGCAGCCGTCGGTTTTGCCATTCGAATAGAGTGTTCTGAATTCGACACCTTTGAGCTTGTCGTACTTGGTGTTGAAAGAGGTTATAATTAGTTCTTTTTTGTGGCGTGATAAGAAGTCACCTTGT
>CBEUNJ010000095.1:0-6492 GCA_965544465.1 uncultured Chlorobaculum sp. | reverse complement strand
CCCGCTTCTGGACCGCCACTCCGGCAAGTGGCGGCAAAGCCCAGGGCCGCGCCCTCGGCTTTTACGACAACACCCTGCGAGGCGGTAAAGTAGGCCCCAACAACGGCTTCGCTGTAAGGTGCGTCAAGGATTGAGGAGGGGGGGGCTTGCCGCGAATGACACATAACGGTGTCGATGCCTTCCGTCGCAATGTCGTAGAGGCAACCACAAGGGGGTGCCCGAAATTTGGGCAGGCACGGGGAGGCCTGCCTCTGCGAACAAAGAAGCGGAATCGCCCTCAGAGCAGCCGACCGATACCCCACATTTCCAGCCAAAACTCATCCATCCCAACCCCTCCATCGCTCCGTTCAGCTCTTCTCTTGTTCGGCGGCGAGTTTGGCGGCGAGGAATTCGCGGTTGAGGCGGGTGATGTTGGCGATTTTGATCTCTTTGGGACATTCCGCTTCGCAGGCGTAGGTGTTGCTGCAGAAGCCGAAGCCAAGCCTGTCCATAGCGGCAACCATCTGCTGGACGCGGCGTTCGGCTTCGATGCGGCCTTGCGGCAACAGGGCGAGGTGGGAGACTTTGGCGCCGACGAAGAGCATCGGCGAGGCGTTGGGGCAGGCGGCAACGCAGGCTCCGCAGCCGATACAGGCCGCAGCGTCGAAGGCTGAGTCGGCATTGGGTTTGGGAACGGGGAGAGCGTTGGCTTCGGGCACGCCACCGGAGTTGATCGAGATGTACCCTCCAGCCTGGATAATGTTGTCCAGCGCGCTTCGATCAACAATCAGATCCTTGACCACCGGAAACGCACCGCAGCGCCACGGTTCGACGTAGATGGTCTCGCCGTCGCGGAAGGAGCGCATGTGAAGCTGACAGGTGGTTGCGCCCCGGATCGGGCCGTGCGGGCGTCCGTTGATGTAGAGGCTGCACGTGCCGCAGATGCCTTCGCGACAGTCATGGTCAAAGGCGACCGGGTCTTCGCCCTTGCCAATGAGCTGCTGGTTGAGCTGGTCAAGCATCTCAAAAAAGGAGCTATCGGGCGAGACCGCATCGACCTTGTAGGGAACCATGCCGCCTTTGGCGTCGGCGTCTTTTTGCCGCCAGATTTTGAGAGTGAACTTCATGATTGGCGGTTATTTATAGGATCGTTGCGATGGTTTCACCGTCTCGAAGTGCAGCTCTTCGCGGTGCAGCTCCGGCTCGGCGTCGCGGCCCTTGTGCTCCCAGGCGGCGACGTAGGCGAACTCGTCGTCGTTGCGCAGCGCTTCGTGATCGGGGGTCTGGTACTCTTCGCGAAAATGACCGCCGCACGACTCCTTGCGGTGCAGAGCGTCGCGCACCATCAGCTCGCCGAGTTCGATAAAATCCTCAACGCGACACGCCTTCTCCAGCTCCGGATTGTACTCCTTCAGTCCGCCTGGAATTTTGACGCCCGCTTCGAACTCCGCTTTCAGCTCCGCAATCAGGCCGAGCGCTTTGGTCAGCCCCTGTTCGTTGCGAGACATGCCGCAGTACTCCCACATGACTTTGCCGAGCTTGCGGTGAAGGTGATCAACTGATTGCGTACCGCCGCTCTTTTTGAGCCGTGAAAGCCGATCGGTGACCTCGCGGGCAGCGAGGTGGAACTCCGGCAGTGTGGTCGGAATCGGCGGCGTGTTGATTTCGTGCGAAAGGTAACCAGAGATGGTGTAGGGCAGGACGAAGTAACCGTCAGCCAGACCCTGCATGAGCGCCGAGGCGCCGAGGCGGTTCGCGCCGTGGTCGGAAAAGTTGCACTCGCCGATGGAGTAGAGGCCCGGCACGGTGGTCATCAGCTCGTAATCGACCCACAGACCGCCCATCGTGTAGTGCACCGCCGGGTAGATCATCATCGGCGTGCGGTAAGGATTGTCATCGACGATGCGCTCGTACATCTGGAACAGATTGCCGTAGCGCGCGGAGATTTCGGCGCGACCGAGCCGCTCGATGGCGTCGCTGAAATCGAGGTACACCGCGCGACCGTAGCCATCGACGCCGTAACCCGCATCGCAGCGCTCCTTGGCCGCTCGCGAAGCGACGTCGCGCGGCACCAGATTGCCGAAGGCCGGGTAGTGCCGTTCGAGGTAGTAGTCGCGCTTTGAGTCGTGAATCTCTTCCGGGCGCAGCTTTTTCTGGCGAAGCAGCTCAGCGTCCTCCTTGTCCTTCGGCACCCAGATGCGCCCGTCATTGCGCAAACTCTCGCTCATCAGTGTCAGCTTCGACTGGAACTCGCCGTGCACCGGAATGCAGGTGGGATGAATCTGCGTGAAACAGGGGTTAGCGAACGCCGCGCCCTTTTTATACGCGCTCCACGCCGGTGTGACGTTCGAACCCATTGCGTTGGTCGAGAGGTAGAAAACATTGCCGTAGCCGCCCGTCGCCAGCACCACGGCGTGCGCCGAGTAGCGCTCGACTTCGCCGGTCACGAGGTTTCGCGCGATGATGCCTCGCGCCTTGCCATCGACGATGACGATGTCGAGCACGTCGCGCCGGTTGTAGAGCTTCACCGTGCCCGCCGCAATCTGGCGACTCATCGCGCTGTACGCGCCGACGAGGAGCTGCTGGCCGGTCTGGCCACGCGCGTAAAAGGTGCGCGACACCTGCACTCCGCCGAAGGAGCGGTTGGCCAGCAGGCCACCGTACTCGCGCGCGAAGGGCACACCCTGCGCCACGCAGAGGTCGATGATCTCCGGACTGATTGAGGCGAGCCGATAGACGTTCGATTCGCGTGACCGGTAGTCGCCACCTTTGATGGTGTCATAAAAGAGCCGGAAAACGTTATCACCGTCGTTCTGGTAATTTTTCGCAGCGTTGATGCCCCCTTGCGCAGCGATGCTGTGCGCCCGGCGCGGCGAGTCCTGATAGCAGAACGACATGACGTTGTAGCCAAGCTGGCCGAGCGTAGCCGCCGCCGAAGCGCCCGCAAGCCCCGTGCCAACCACGATGATGTCGAGCTTGCGCTTGTTGTTCGGGCTCACCAGCTTACAGCCGGCCTTGTAAGCATCCCACTGGTCGGCGAGCGGTACGCCCGCCGGCGCGTTAGCGTTCAGTTTCTTCATCGGCAATCGATCTCCATGCGTCGCGGCGCGTTAGTTGAACAGGGTGAAGCGCAGCGGAATCGCCATAAACCCGCCAGCAATAATCATCGCGTATAGCGTGCTCGCCCCCTTGATAAGTGGCGTGTAGCGCGGATGGTTCAAGCCGAGAGTCTGCGCGGCAGCCTGAAGCGCATGGTTCAGGTGAAAACCAAGCACAAGAAACGAAACGAAATAGATGCCCGAATAGAGCGGATCGGAAAACAGCAACACCGCGCGATGGTAAAAGTCGTGGCGCTCGATGCCGGGCGGCGGAGCAACGATGCCCATTTTGATGAAATAGAAGTCGATCAGATGGAGCGCGAGGAAAAGCAGCACGATCATACCCGTGTGCATCATGTACGTCGAAAAGGGCGAGGTTTCCGAGCGACTCTTGTGGACATAGCGAATCGGGCGCGACTTGCGGTTGCGGATGGTGACGATGAACCCGAAAACGATGTGCAGCGCGAAACCGGCAAAGAGCACCAGCTCCATCACGCGGATGACCGGGTTGACGCCCATAAACTCCGCCGCCGCCGAGAAAGCCGCGCCGCCGTCATCGGCAAGGAGCAGCAGATTGATGGCGAGATGTACCGCCAGGAACACGAGCAGAAACGCTCCGGCCAGCGCCATGACAACCTTGCTGGTAATGGACGATAATGTCCTGTTTCCGGAACTGTTCATAACTCGTTAAATTTCGATAACTTAAAGATTGAGCCACTGTAAAGGGCGCCTCTAAACCTAATCCTAATCGGATGAAATGGCAAACGAATTGGCTATTTCGTAGCGAAAGCGGAAATGACGGCCACCGCTCACCGAAGCCGTCGCGCCCGACCGTAGCAAGATCGCAGAACAAAGGCTCCGGCGTGCCCGGCCAGAGCGGCATGTCGGGCGAGATGAGGTGAGTCAGGTCAACGATGCGCATGACGTTTCGTCCCGGCAGCTGTCGTCAATACAAAATCGAATAGCTCAGCACCAGAGCGTTGCTGTTGATGCCGCGATTCGGCTGGCTGGTGCCGGCATTCGAGATGTGGCGGAAACGGTAGCCCAGCGTCAGCGCATCGTGGCTGGAGAGGGCAAACTGTGCGCCGAGACCGAACTGGTTCAGGAAGTTGAAGCCGCCATCGCCCTGCTCTTTGCTATCGATGCTCAGGTACATCGGGCCGGAACCGATTTCGGCAACCAGCTTCACGGACGGCGCGACCGGGTGCAGGTAGCGGAAGAGCACCGTAAGGCCGGTCTCGACGCCCGACTCGGGTTCGGTAACAGGATTGCAGAACGGTTCGAGTGCGAGCTGAAGCGTGCCCTTGCTGTTCCGCATACCAAATGCGGAGTTCATGTCGAAGCCGATGCGCACGAACAGCGGCACAGCCTCGTAGTCGGCGTCGGTGAACTTCAGATGGCCCCAGGCATAACCCGTGCCGAAGCCAATTTCATCGAGATGAATACCTCGCTCCTTCATCGGATAACACGGCATTTGCGAAGCCTGAAGCGTGAAGGGCAGTGAAATTGAAACAAACATCAAGCAGGAAAGGGCGAGGTACAAGTGTTTTTTCATGATATGATGGGTTATAGTTACGTGACTGCGGCAGCCTGCAAGCTGTCAACGGCCTGCCGATCGGCCACGAAGCTGACCACCGACTCAATGGCCCGTTGGCGCTCGCAATCACAGAAAATCTGATGATCGGTTTTGTCGAACCAGACAATCGACTTCTTCTCCGGCGGCGTGGCAAGCGCCCGGAACACGAGCCCGGCGCTTTCGGGAAGGACGATGCTGTCGTTCCGGCCATGCAGAATCAACGCGGGCGCGCTGACGCGCCCCATGATGCGCTCCGTCTCGCCGAGAAGCTCGAACATCGACAGAATTGAGCGGGTTGGAGCCCAGTCGTACTGATCGGGAATGAGGGCGTTGGACGGATCGGCGAATTTCGGCGTCAGTTGCCAGCGGTCGAACAAGTGGCTGACGAGAGGCGCCAGCACATGCAACGGACGATGGGGCCCGAGCACCGAGGTGAGCCTGAGCGGCGTGGTGGCGAGCACCACCGAATCGACCTGCGCGGCATGGCGCCCGGCGAGCTGCAAGGCAAGCAGCGCGCCCATGCTGTGGCCAATCACCACCACCTTGCCGCCGCTTCCGGCCAGCGCTTCGAGCGCCCCTTCGGCATCGGCAAGCCACTCGTGCCAGCCCACGCCGCGCAACTGTTCAGGCGACGAACCGCCGTGGCCACGCAGCATCGGCGCGGACAGATTGAGATCAAGGCTTTCGAGCGGCTCGAACAGCGGCCTGACGCTTTCGAGATTTGCCGTAAACCCGTGAAGAACCAGTACACCCGACAACCGCCTGCGCTCACAATCACTCATGCCCTTTAGGTCTGTCATGCACAGGAAGCTCTATTTGCCAAAAATTTACGCCGCAGACCACAGGCCGGGCCGAGCGCAGGGAAGATCATGACCCGAAATATAAAATCGGATCATGAATATTTTCCCCAAATGGCTATTTTTTAGTTTTAGCACACACCTTAGTGACCGATACAAACGGATCATCTGATCTCCAGAGATACGCTCGACCATGAGACCATTCAAGCGCACGCCACTTGTTCTGCTCGTCCTGTTTCTTGCCCTCGGCGCCTGTTCGACCTCAAGAAGCCCGCACACCCGGCAGAGTATGCAAAGACTCTCACCCGAAGAGGCCTACCGCCTCGGCAAGCTCAAGAACAAGCCCTACGTCATCGACGGCAAGCTCTATGTCCCGATGAGTTTCGACCAGGCTTATGACTACGAAGAGACCGGTATCGCGTCGTGGTACGGCCAAGAGACGCTCGACAAGAACAACGGTCAAACGACCGCCTACGGCGAATATTTCGATCCCGGCCAGCCCAGCGCTGCCCACAAGTACCTGCCGCTTCCGATGCGCGTCAGAGTGACCAACCTTGAAAATCACCGCTCGATTGTCGTCCGAGTCAACGACCGCGGCCCGTTCGTCGATGGCCGGGTCATCGACCTGAGCGCCGAAGCCGCCAAGGAGCTCGGCTTCTACGAAAAAGGCACGGCGAAGGTCAAGATCGAGTCGGTGTACCGGTAAAAATCAGTGACGCGGCCCGGAGGCCATGAACGCCCACCTCGCGAAACGCGACGCAACCCTGCGGAACCGGGCCGCCGTCGAAAGCAAGCGCGAAACCGACTCCGGCGGCATGTCATCGAATGCCGCCACCAGCGAGAGCGTCAGCGCCCCGGCAGAGCGGAGCGCCTTGATGACGAACTGTTCGGTATAATTGCGGATTTCGAGCGTCGCAAACGCCGCGACGGTGAGGTCAGCAATGGCCTTGATGTCGCAGGGCGTTTCGGGTCTGATGACGATGTTCTGGCTCAGGATTCAGCACCTTTCGATTATCTGGTCATAACACTGTGTCACGCCGGT
>CBEUNJ010000094.1:0-6553 GCA_965544465.1 uncultured Chlorobaculum sp. | reverse complement strand
CAAAAATATCCCCGCAAATCGCTATCGTATCGGAGTCAGGCTCGTTCTCTTGCAGCCCTTGCTGTCCCTCAAGTCCTTGCCGTCGGCAGCACAAACCTGGTCACCGCCTGGTAGAGGTCGTCGGCAATATGGTCGGGGAACATTTGTCGTTCATCGCACAGGTGCTCTTCATTGTGGCCGGTTCTGAGCAGGATGGTCTTCAGTCCGGCCCGCTGGCCGCACTCTACGTCGATGAGCTTGTCGCCAATGAAAAATGACGATTCGCGATCCACGTCGAGCCCTTCTTCCTTCCGGAAATCAGCCACGGCCTGTTCAACCATGCGGGGCGAAGGCTTCCGGAAATCGATGAACTGATCGTACTCGGGATGGGGGTAGTCGGGATGGGCCGGACAGTAGTAACAGCGATCGTAGGAGGCATCACGCTCCGCCAGCAGCTCGCTGAGGTAGTTGTGCACATCCTCCACATCCTCGGGGGTAACGATGCCGCGGGCAATACCGGCCTGGTTGGTGACAATGACAATCCGAAACCCCGCCTGCCGGGCCAAGGCAATCGCCTCGTCGGCCCGGTCGATCAGCACAAACTCCTCGCGGTTGGAGACGTAACTGCCGATGTCGCGGTTGATCGTTCCGTCCCTGTCCAGAAAAAGCACCTTGATGGACTGCATCGCCCCGCCCCTCAGCCCAGAATTTCTCGATAGAGCTCGGCGTACTGCGACGCAGACGCGCTCCAGGAGAAGTCGCGCTCCATGCCCTGGAGCATCAGCTCCGCCCAGCGCTCCTTGTCGGCGAACATCGAGAGTGCCTCGCCGAGCTTGGCCGTCAGCGCATCAGCCGTGTAGTCAGTGAACACGAAACCGGTGCCCTTGCCGCCGGAGACCTCCTCGATGGTGTCCACGATACCGCCGCCCGCGTAGGCGATCGGCACGGTGCCGTAATTCATGGCGAACATCTGCTTCATGCCGCACGACTCGATGCGCGACGGCATGATGAGCATGTCGAGCCCGGCAATCATCTGGTGGTAGAACGCATCGGTAAAGTCGGTGTTGACAGCCAACTTTTCCGGATGCTCCCCGGCCAACTTGCGCAGTTCCTGTTCGAACTCCTTGTTGCCAAAGCCGAAGATGATGAGCTGAAGGTCAAGCTCCAGCAGCTTCGGCAGGCTCTCCTGCAGCAACTCCATGCCCTGAACTTCGTCGAAGTTCGTGATCACGCCAACCACCGGTGTCTCTTCATCAAATTCCAGTTTCACCTCTTCGAGCAGCGCCTTCTTGTCTTCGAGCTTGTTATCGGTCTGCTCGGCGCTGTAGCGCTTCTTGATAAGCTTGTCACTAGAGGGATTCCACTGGCGGGTATCCATGCCGTTGAGAATGCCGTGGAACTGCGCCTTGCGGGCCGCCAACCGATCGCTCATGCCGAACGATCTCTCCGGATCGCTGACGATTTCGGAAGCGTAGGAGGGCGACGTGGTGGTGATCAGATCAGCGTATTTGATGCCCGTGGCGAGCAGGTTGATGTCGTCGCCGTCGCGCTCAAGGCCTTCGAACACCTCGGGGTCAAGATGCTTCTGGAACATTTTCGGCTGGAAGAGGCCCTGCCGGTAAACGTTGTGCACAGACTGAACAATCTTCACCTTTTTGAAGAAGTCGTGCTTCGCGTAACGGGTCCGGGCAAGCAACGGCACAAGACCGGCGTGCCAGTCGTTGCAGTGGATAATGTCTGGCTGCCAGCCGAGACGCACAAGCGTCTCCATGACCCCAACGCTAAAAAAGATGAGCTTTTCCGCGCTGCCTTTGTGGTCGCCGCCGAGCCGGAGATCGGAAAACAAGCCGCTGCGCTTGAAATGCTTCTCGTTGTAAAGAAAGTAGGTCTGAATCTTGCTTGACGGAAGGGCGGTAACTTTCACATGCAGCATCTCGGTCTTCTCCTTGAGATGCACCTCGATATCGGACAGCCTGAGCACATCATGCAGACGGAATTTCCTGTCATTGATAATGCCGTACTTCGGCATCATGATGCGAGCCTCAAACCCTTCTTCTTCAAGAGCCTGCGGAAATGAAGCCATGAAATCAGCCAGTGAGCTGACTCTTGCAAAAGGAGAAACTTCGCCAGAGACATAAAGAACCTTGTAATTTCTTCTGGCCATCTATTTCGAATTCTATCTAATTTTTTTTCTAAACGCTTTTATAAAATATCTTCAGTTTTTAATTTAAGCATTTTCATGCTGAGAAACAATGTAACAGCTTTCAACTCTGAAGGGAGCCTCCGTGAAAGAATTTCCCGGCCTGAAAGTCCTCTTTATCCTTCTGCTCCCTCTGCTCGTCGGCGCCTGCGCCGTTGACAGACCGCCAACAGGAGGCCCGCCGGACGATACCCCGCTGAGCGTCACCGCATCGATCCCCGAAAACGGCACGGTCATGACATCGCCAAACACGATCCGTCTTGATTTCAACCATTACATCGGCCAGGAGGCGTTGAACAGAGCAATCTACTTTTCTCCGTCAGTTGACCATTTCGAGGTCAGCGTGCATGGCCGGCAGGCGCGCATCCGGCTCGACAGCCCGCTCCGGCGGAACCGCACCTACACGCTCACGCTGCGCAACAACCTGAAAAGCCTGTACGGCAACCACCTGCTCGGTAAAAGCTGGGCGCTCTCCTTCTCGACAGGCCCGGTGATCGACAACGGCTCGATCAAGGGAGAGGTGTGGACGCCGCATATGGCTCCCGCCACGAACGTCACTGTCATGGCCTCGCAGGGGCTGACCAACGAGCAATCGCCGGACTATATCACCCAAACCGGCCCGTCGGGAGCGTTTCACTTCGAGCACCTCGCTCCCGGCAACTACCGCCTCGTGGCCATCACCGACAAGAACGGCAATCTACGCTACGATCCGGCAAGCGAGTCCTTCGCGGTTGCCACCGCCAAGGCTGTTGACGCATCTGGCGCGACGGCCATCCAGCCGATCAACCTGCGCCTTTCCGAAGACGACAAGAACAGCCTCCCGGTCTTGCGCTCGTGCCGCGCCATCAACAACCGAGAGATCGAACTGACCTTCAATCGACCGATTTCGTCCGAGAACCTGAAGCTGAGTTCGTTCACTATCGAGCACACCGCCACCGGAAAACCGCTGCCCGTCCTCGCCGGCTTTTCATTATCGAGAGCCACCGAGGCCACGGGCTGGCGGCTGCTGACCGACGAAATGGACAAGGATGCCTGGTATCGCCTGCACTGCTCGAAAGGCGAGACGCCGTCGGAGCTGACCTTTTACGCCAATGACCGTACAGACCGCTACCCCGCTCTGTCGCTCACGCTGATTCCGGCCAACGGCTCGGAAAACGTCATTGCCGAAGCCATCCGGCCCGGCTCGGCTCCGGCGGCTGAGTTGCACTTCAACCTGCCGGTCGTCGCCTCGTCGCTCACGACCGGCGCGGTGAAGCTCGAACTGATAGAGCCAGACGGCGGCTCTCGCGCCGTGCCATTCACCATCGAAACCATCGACAGCCGCACCTACGCCATCCAGCCATCCGGCGCCTTCCTGCCGGGACGAAGCTATACGCTGCAAGTGGAGCTGGGCAAGGTTGAAAGCATGACTGGCGGTTCAGCGGCTGGCTCGAAGCTGGTCGCATCAAGCTTCACGATCGCCGGAAAGGAGCTGTACGGAGAAATCAATGGCGGTGGAAATGCGATAGGGGCACGGCGGGTTGTCATCGAGGCCCGCGCGCAGGGCTCTGCATTCGCCAAGCGCCTTGAGGCGACGCCCTCGGCAACGACCGGCGAGTTCAGCTTCAGCTTCACCGGATTGCCGGCAGGCCGCTACGTCCTGAGCGCCTTCACGCCCTCGGGATTATCAACGAGCTGGAACGCCGGTTCGGTCGAGCCGTTTACGCCTGCCGATGCCTTCACCGCCAAGACGGTCAATGTACGCTCAGGCTGGAGCACCGACGACATCAGGCTCGAGATCAAGCCAAACCAGAAGAAGAAACAACAGGAAACCAACTAACACGCCTAACGAATTACCCGTAAATGAGCACCACCCCATCCAGAATAGGACCGAACTCCATCATCCAAACCGTCGGCGCGCTTGAATCGGGCTACGGCAAGAACGAGACTGAAAAGCTCCTGAAAAAGATAGGGCAGGGCTACCTGATCGGCAACCTGCCATCAGAAATGGTAGAGGAGGCGAAGTTCCATTCGCTGGTCACCGCCCTGCAAAAAGAGATTGGCGACAAATCGACGACGAGCATCCTCAAAGAGTCGGGCAAGCGCACGGCGAAATATCTGCTCAAGGTGAGAATTCCGAGCTTTTTCCAAACCATCGTAAAGATGCTTCCGCCCGGTCTGGCCTTCAAGGTGTTCCTGCTGGCCATCAGCAAAAACGCCTGGACCTTCGTCGGAAGCGGCGAGTTCAGCTACAGCTCGAAGCCTTCGCCGAACGTCATGGTGAAGGTCACGTTCCCTTCGCATCCGGTGGTGGGCAACTTCTACCTCGGCACCTTCACCGCCCTGCTCAGAGAGCTGGTCAATCCGCAGACAACCATCGAGGCCGACATCCGCAAAGAGGGCGGCGCCATCGTCTGCAACTACCGCTGCAACATCTGAACGCCCTGAAACAGCACCGGCCAGAGGACGCACCCCCGCCGGCCGGTATCGATCTCATCTGAAGTTTTAATCCGCCTCAGCTCCCGTACATCCTCCGAAGCTCCGACTCGAAAAAGAACGAGTCGTCACCAAACGCTGGCCTCAAATCGTCGATCCAGGCAGCTGAATCGTCAAACGAAGCCATGAAGGTCTTGTTGGTCCACTCCGGATTGCGCCCCTGCGTAAACTTGAGAATGAAGAGCTTCTCGTCGTTAATTTCGGTTACATCCTCGACGATCACCTTGCCTGGCGAGCAGGACATCGACGGCCCACGCACCGTGCGGCCAAGTCCCGACATCTGGCGGTACGCGCCGTTGTAAATGTCGAGCGCTTCGGCCAGCGACACCTCGAAGTAGTGTTTCGGGCCAGTGTCGCGCTCAAGAAACATGTAGTAGGGAATGACGCCGAGCTGCACCTGCTTCTGCCACATCTCCTCCCAAACCTCCGAATCGTCGTTGACGTGGCGCACCACCGGCGACTGGCTACGGATGAGCGCACCGGTCGAGCGAATGCGGCGAATCGCCTCGATCACCTCGGGATTGCCGATTTCGCGCGGATGGCTCATGTGGGCCATGATGGCCAGATGCTTGCCGGAAGCGACGATCTGTTCGAAAAACCTGATCAGCCGGTCGGCATCCTGATCGGTCGTGTAACGGCCGGGCCACCAACTCAGCGACTTGGTGCCGATGCGGATCGTGCGAAGCGTTGGCACGTCGAGCAGCGGACGCATGTACTTCTCAATGAGGTTAGTGGTCATCACCATCGGATCGCCGCCGGTGAAAATCACATCCTTCACCTCCGGATGGTGCCGGAGATACTTGACAAGCTTGTCGATGCTGTCGTTGGCGAACTTGAGATTTTCCAGCCCCGAAAACTGTGGCCAGCGGAAGCAGTAGGTGCAGTAGGCGTGGCACACTTGCGCTTCGAGCGGAAAAAACAGCACGCTTTCGCGGTACTTGTGCTGCAAGCCGTGCAGCAGCTCACCGTCGAGCTTGGGCGTATTCAGCTCCATCTGGCCAGCCGGATTGGGATTCTGCCGGAACTGAATCTTTCTGGCCTCCTGCTTGATGATCTGCGGATCGGCCCCGGCAAGCACCAGATCGGACATGGTGCGAAAATCCTCTCCGGACAGCATCCCCGCCTGGGGAAAGCTCAGCCGGAACATGGGGTCGTCGGGAATGTTCGACCAGTCGATCAGGTTCTCGACCACATGGCTGTTGACTCTGAACGGATACACCTCGGCCACCACCTTGATAGCGTGAAGCTGCTCTGAAGAAATACTGTCGAACTGCGGAAGTTGCTGAATATTTTCCGCTGTATATGATTGGAAGGTAAGCATGGGGGTACTCCTGAACCTTTGGAGCGGGAATCGAACTGGATGCACCAGCATGACGGTACAAGAAGCGGGCAGCTCTGAGCTATGGCGGAAAATCCCAAAACAATGAGTTATGGCGAGAAAGAGAGCGCCCGCAAGGCATCTGCGGAACGGCTGATAGTCGGGTACAACGAAGCGCGGGCCCCGGCGCTTTTGCCACAGAATACGAAGAGATGCCCGTCTGTGATGCCCACCCGTGAATAAATAGTCTTGTACTTATTATTTAACAAAACATTCCTATAAACCCAAATCCAAACCTCAGAACGGACGGGCACAGCATCTTATTTGGAAGCACGTTCAGGGGCGCGAGACTCCCAAAGCGGGATGTCGCTGCTCCTGATGTGCAGGTCATTCTGCGGGAAGGGAATCTCGATGCCGTGTTTGCTGAACGCATCGAAAATCCGGTAGTTCAGTTCACTCTGCAGAAACCTGGGAGCCTGAATGCGCGTCTGCGTCCAGACCAGCAGCACAAAATCGAGCGAGCTATCGCCAAAGCCGGAAAAAAGCACTGCGGGCTCGGGCGTAGCGAGAATATCGGGATG
>CBEUNJ010000093.1:0-6561 GCA_965544465.1 uncultured Chlorobaculum sp. | reverse complement strand
AATAAGTTTTTAGAGGTGCCCATCAGGCTTGAAGATGGCGACATTGTTCACGACGTACTCGAACAATTTGCAAAGGAGAAAGGAATTCGGCGCGCCTGGCTGAACGTGGTCGGTGGTGCTGGCAACCGGCTTCAACCTGCTGGTTCCGTAAGAAAACAACGATACTGATCGACACAATTTGGCGCTCTGATCCGCAAGGGCAGCCATAAAGGCTAGCCCTACACTTGTCCTGTCCTACGCAAACGGATTCTGCCCGCATTCAACACCGAGCGAAGCGGCCACGGCGGCATTGACCACCACGCCGTTCCAGATGGCCACCGGCAAAGCCCGGCATAACAACCATCGCAGTTTCGAGGCCAAGATCGGCCAGCCGCCGGACGTAGGGAAGCGTCACGCCAGTCAGCGCTTCTGTCGAAGTGGCGGGATAGGCGGCAGGCATGTTGGTAACGCAGTAGTGCACCACACCTCTTCGACAAAAACCGGATCAGTGTGAAAGGTCGGGCGCGACGTTTCGATGCATCCGCTCCTGACCGGCATCGTGCTGCTTGCCGCCTCGCTCATTTTTTCGGGAATCAAATTGATGCCGAACCAGCGTTTCGAAGATCGCAACCCGTGAAACCGCCTCCGGCTACTGCATGGCGAACCACGCGGGAACATACTGCCAGGCATGTTTCATCCGGCGATCATGCTCCTGCCAGTCCGGATCGAATCGCGCCACCGCACCCCAGAACTGCTTCGAATGATTCATGTGCAGCGTATGACACAGCTCATGAATCATGATGTAACGCACCAGCTCCGGCGGCAAAAACAGCAGCTTCAGATTGAGGCTGATCCTGCCCTTCGACGAACAGCTCCCCCACCGGCTGCGCTGCTTCCGAAACGACAAACCTGAAACGCTAAAGCCGTGCTCCGAAACCAGACTCATGAGCTGCGCCCCCAAATGAATGTGCGCCCGGTGCTTCAGCCAACCCTCAAGAGCCTCGCGGCACAGTGCGTGATTGCCTACCGCACCAGACAGCTCAACGTCAGCGCCCCCTTGTTCACAAATCTGAATGCCGGGCCTCTGAAACTCTTCGTGACGATAGATAACGCTCCATGACTGACCGATACCGGTCAGCTCAACCCGTTCCGGAAGCGCCTGGGCCGTCATCGCCACATCATCGGAACGATGCTCCGCGAAGGTTCGCTGCATCTTGGTGATCCAGGCCTTGTTACTCTCGATCAGGCCCGGAACCAGTTTTCTGTCGAACCCGACTGGCACGATCACAATAAGCCCGTCATACGGCGAAAATTTCAGTCGAGCATGACGCGCGCGGCGGCTGACCCTGACCTTGTAAGAGATTGAATGAGATGTAGATGGTGAGTGTGACATCGCAATAAATTCGGTAAAAAACACAGAAACAGTCAAGAAGTATAGGCAAGCTGGAGACAGAAAAAAAAGTGCAACCCGAATTCAAGCCAGACCAACGGTAAGGCCATCTGCGGCAAAGAATTGCCTCTTTGGCCAACCCGCGTTTTGCCATGCTGAT
Organism: uncultured Chlorobaculum sp.; assembly: GCA_965544465.1. Lineage (GTDB taxonomy): Bacteria > Bacteroidota > Chlorobiia > Chlorobiales > Chlorobiaceae > Chlorobaculum. The sequence goes on along the minus strand of CBEUNJ010000093.1, from coordinate 5,032 downwards.
GTAACCAGTGAAACTAGTTCCGGTTGGAGATATTATTAACCATTGTTACATCTATAGGGCACCTTTAAACAGTGTCATGAGGTAATCAAGCACAGAGGAAACCTGGTGACAGAGCCGGAGATTCTGGTTACTTTATCCTTTTTTGATCAACTGACGTTCAACCCATATGCATTTCGAAACCATCGCCATCCATGACGGCCAGAGCCCCGACCCGAAAACGGGATCGGTAAGCGTGCCAGTCTTTCAGACCTCGACCTTCGGTCGCCCATCGCTTGAAGAGCGCAACGAGTTTTTCTATTCGAGAATCGGCAACCCGACGCGCTCGGCGCTCGAATCGACCCTTGCGCTGCTTGAACATGGCCAGCACGGCGTGACCTTCGCCTCGGGTGTAGCCGCGATGATGGCCGCCGTGCAGGTACTCAAACCGGGCGATCACATCGTATCCGGTCTGGACATTTATGGCGGCAGCTACCGCATTTTCGAGCAGCTCCTTCGCCCGTGGGGTGTTGAAACCTCGTACGCGGCGAATGAAACGACGGAGAGCTTCGCGGAGTGCATCCGCCCGGAGACGCGCTTGATCTGGATCGAGTCACCCTCCAATCCGCTGCTGCAACTCACCGACATCCGGGCGCTGGCCGATCTGGCGCGCGAGCACGACATCATTCTCGCCGTGGACAACACCTTCGCTAGTCCGTATTTGCAGCGGCCACTCGATCTTGGCGCGCACATCGTCGTACACAGTACAACCAAATACCTCGGCGGCCACAGCGACGTCATCGGTGGCGCGATCGTCACCTCGGACGACGAACTGCACGAAACGATCCGCAACTATCAGGGTGCAGCGGGCGCGGTGCCGGGCCCGTGGGATTGCTGGCTGGTGCTGCGCGGCCTGAAGACACTCAAAATCCGGATGGAGGAGCACCAGAACAGTGCCCTCTATCTGGCGCGGGTGCTCGAAGCGCATCCGGCGGTGAGCCGCGTCATCTACCCCGGTCTGCCGTCGCATCCGCAGCACGAGCTGGCAAAACGGCAGATGAGCGGCTTCGGCGGCATGGTGACGATTGCGCTGAAAGGCGGACTTCCGGCGGCAAGCAAGCTCATCAACTCCCTGAAGCTTTTCGTCATCGCCGACAGTCTCGGCGGCGTGGAGTCGCTGGTCGCCTCTCCCGCACGCATGACCTTTGGCCCGCTCTCGCAGGAGGAGCGCGACCGCCGCGCCTGCACCGATGAGCTGGTACGCCTGTCGGTCGGCCTCGAAAATGCGGAAGATCTCGAACAGGATCTGCTGCAAGCCCTTGCAACCATCTGAGTTATCACAGCCATGCCAATCATCCCCAATATCACCAGCACCATCGGAGGCACGCCGCTGGTGCGGCTTAACCAGCTCGCCGAAGGGCTCGAAACCCAGATACTGCTCAAGCTCGAATTCTTCAATCCGCTCGGCAGCGTCAAAGACAGAATCGGTCGAGCGATGATCGAGGCCGCCGAAGCCGACGGCAAGATCGACGCCCGGACGCTCATCGTCGAGCCGACCAGCGGCAACACCGGCATCGCGCTCGCCTTCGTCTGTGCCCAGCGCGGCTACAAGTTGCTGCTGACGATGCCGGAGACCATGAGCGTCGAGCGCCGCAAGCTGTTGCGCTACCTCGGCGCGGAGCTGGTGCTCACCCCCGGCGCGCTCGGCATGAAAGGGGCGATTGAGGAGGCGGCGCGGATCGTCGAAACTGAAAAAAACAGCTTCAACCCAGCCCAGTTCAGCAACCCCGCCAACCCGAGAATCCACCAAGCGACCACCGGCCCCGAACTCTGGCAAGCTACCGAAGGGCAGATCGATATGCTCGTTTCAGGCGTCGGCACCGGCGGCACCATCACCGGAAGCTCGCGCTTCCTCAAACCGCTCAGGCCCGGCTTCAAAGCGATCGCGGTCGAGCCGACCGGCTCGCCGGTGCTCTCCGGCGGTGCGGCAGGCCCGCACAACATCCAGGGCATCGGCGCAGGCTTCGTGCCCGACGTGCTCGACCAGTCGCTCATCGACGAAGTGGTCACAGTAACGGACGACGCGGCGATTTCGACCGCGCGAGCGCTGGCCGCAAGCGAAGGCATCCTTTGCGGCATCTCCTCAGGCGCGGCGGTTCACGCCGCCCTCGAAGTGGCCAAGCGCCCTGCATCAGCAGGCAAAACCATCGTCGCCATCATTGCGAGCACCGGCGAGCGCTACCTCAGCACCGCACTGTTCGAAGGCATCGAGGGGTGACAATTGATAATGGATAATGGACAGTTGAAAAATTTTCAAACTCCACCCCACCCATCGTTTTGAGACCAACAGGGAACGCCCTTCTTTGCTGTCTTGTTTCTTTAATTATCTTTAAGTTTTTCAGGATTTTCTTCGACAATGACAATGCCCACGATCCACATCACCGTGAACGGCCAAAAACGCGAACTCCCTTCCAGCTCGTCAGTTGCCGACCTGTTGAAGCGTGAAGGCGCTGAATCGCAAAAGCTGGCCGTTGTGGTCAACGAACAGATCGTTCGCCCGGATAAGCGCTCTTCGCTCATCCTGAAGGAGGGCGATCAGCTCGAACTCCTCATCTTCGCTGGCGGCGGTTAACAGTCGTCAGAACCAACCATCCTATCTACTGTTTTCAGTTTCAACTCCATGAATACACTTCGTTTAGGCTCATACACCTTCTCATCCCGCCTGATTATTGGCACCGGAAAGTTCAGCAGCATTTCGGTGATGATCGAGGCGGTCAAGGCTTCGGGCGCACAGCTTGTAACGGTCGCGCTGAGGCGTTTCAACTGCAAAGAGATTGGCGACGATCTGTTCGGCCCGCTCTCGGAAATTGAGGGCCTGACGCTGATGCCGAACACCTCCGGCGCGGCCACCGCCAAAGAGGCCGTGAAGGCGGCGCACATCGCACGCGAACTCTCTGGCAGTCCCTTCATCAAAGTGGAGATTCACCCGAATCCTCACCACCTGATGCCCGACCCGATCGAAACATACGAGGCGTGCAAAATTCTCGCCGCCGAAGACTTCATCGTCATGCCCTACATTCCTGCCGACCCTGTGCTTGCCAAGCGGCTCGAAGAGGTGGGGTGCAGCTCGGTGATGCCGCTCGGCGCGGCCATTGGCAGCGGCCAGGGGCTTTCGACCTCGGCGATGGTGCAGCTCATCATCCGCGAAAGCTCGATTCCGGTGATTGTTGATGCGGGGCTCCGCTCGCCGTCGGAGGCGTGCACGGCGATGGAGATGGGGTGCGACGCGGTGCTGGTCAACAGCGCCATTGCTGTGGCGCGTGATCCAGCCGCAATGGCCGGAGCGTTCGCCCACGCGATTGAAGCGGGATATGATGCCCGCAACGCCGGGCTCATGCCACGCTCCGGCTCAGCGGTTGCCAGCAGCCCCCTCACTTCGTTCCTGGGGGTTGCCCGATGATTGCGCTGCCCGCATGGCTGACCGACAGCCGCCCCTCGGAAGAGCTCGAACTGCTGTTGCGCCAAACAGACGACGAGTCGCTCGAACGGCTCGCCGCCGAAGCGCAGGCGCTGACGTTGCGCCGTTTCGGGCGCATCATCTCGCTCTACGCGCCGCTCTACCTCTCCAACTTCTGTTCAAGCGGCTGCCTCTATTGCGGCTTTGCGTCGGACAGAACCTCGCCGCGCCGCAAGCTCGAATTCGTCGAGATTGAACGCGAGTTGAAGGCGATGAAAAAGCTCGGCATCAGCGACGTGCTGCTGCTCACCGGCGAGCGCACCAACGCGGCTGGCTTCGACTATCTGCGCCGCTCGGTTGAGCTTGCGGCCAAAATCATGCCGCGCGTGGCCATTGAAGCATTTCCGATGAGCGTCGCCGAATACCGCGCACTGGCCGAATGCGGCTGCACCGGGCTGACAATCTACCAGGAGACCTACGACACGGAGAACTACGCAAAGCTGCACCGCTGGGGGCCGAAGCGGGACTTTCTTGAGCGGCTCGAAACTCCGGAACGCGCCCTCACCGGCGGCATTCGGAGCATCGGCATCGGCGCGCTGCTCGGCCTCTCCGAACCGGTTGGTGAAGCCCTCGCCGTCGCACGGCACACCCAGCACCTCTGCCGCACCTACTGGAAAGCGGGCGTCTCGGTTTCGTTCCCCCGCATCCGCCCACAGGAGGGAGGATTCCAACCAGCATACGAGGTGGACGACCGCTTCCTTGCGCGGATGATTATGGCCTTCCGCACGGCAATGCCGGACATCGACCTTGTGCTCTCGACCCGCGAAAGCCCAGCCTTCCGCGATGGCATGGCAGGCCTCGGCATCACCCGCATGAGCATCGCCAGCCGCACGACTGTGGGCGGCTACGCTGAGGCGGAGACGGCTGGAGCGAGCCAGTTCGAGGTGAGTGACCACCGCAGCGCCGAGGAGTTCTGCGCCGCCCTGCGCGCAAAAAATCTGGAGCCGGTCTTCAAAAACTGGGATGCGGCCTACAATAACCCGCTGCCTGCGGAGGAGAGGGCGTGAGCCTCAGCGACGAGCAGCGCCAGCGCTACGCCCGCCACCTCGCCCTGCCGGAAGTCGGCGAAGCAGGCCAGGAAAAGCTGCTTGGCTCGAAGGTGCTGGTCATCGGCGCAGGCGGCCTCGGCTCCCCGGCGGCCTTCTACCTCGCGGCGGCAGGCGTCGGCACCGTCGGGCTCATGGACGGCGACACGGTCGATCTCTCCAACCTCCAGCGCCAGATTCTGCACACCACCGCCTCGGTCGGCCAGCGCAAAACCGACTCGGCACAAGAGCGAATCGGCGCCCTCGACCCCGCCATTACCGTCGAATGCCATCCCTTCCGGCTCAGCGAGAAGAACGCCCCGGAAATGCTCGAAGCCTACGACTTCATCATCGACGCCACCGACTCGTTCGGCTCGAAGCACCTCATTGGCCGCGCCTGCCACGCAGCGATGAAGCCCTGGTCGCACGCCGGAATCTCCGACTTCCACGGCCAGACCATGACGATTATCCCCGGCAAAACCGCCTGCCTCCACTGCCTGTTCGACGAGAATGA
>CBEUNJ010000092.1:0-6809 GCA_965544465.1 uncultured Chlorobaculum sp. | reverse complement strand
GGAAACTGTCAGCGCCATTGGGTAGATGATCTGCGGATAGAGCTTGCCGGGGCGAGCTTCGGCTCAAACCCTGATTTCACGATAGCCTGCATCGCGTATTCGCCAGCAGGCACGCTGTTGGGACTGCCGATGCCCCGATCTTGCCGAGTTTCAGCAGGCCGTTCATGCCGGTAACGTTCTTCGCAGTTGTACCCGCGAAGACCAGTTCGTTGAAGGCGAAGGTGCGTACGCTCGACAGTTCAACCAGCTTTTTCTCCTCCAGATACTTCATCCATTTCACGTTGGCCGAAATGTACAGGTCGGCGGGAGCCCCCTGCTCTATCTGTCCCGCCAGCGCGCCCGAAGCGGCGTAGTTCCGCCGGAAGACGGTGCCGGGATGGGCGGCTTTGTATGCGGTTGTGATGTCGTTGAACGCGTCCTTCATGCTTGCCGCCGCCGACAGGTTGATTTGCCCGGCTAGCGCGGCGGTCGCCGTCGTCAGCATGAGGGTGCAGAGCGCGAGCGAGAGGGTGCGGAAAAGCTGCTTCATTGCGATAGTGCGTTGGGTGTGATAACAGCTTTGATGTCCGACGGCTTGCCGAAATAGGTTGATGACATGACGATGATGTCGATGCCGGTGGCGGCGTAGGCGGCGGCGTTCTCGGCGTTGATGCCGCCCGCGGCGGAGATGGCCACGCCGGGGTAGGCGGCGCGGATTTCGCGCACCAGCGCGGCCAGTTCATCCACCGGCATTTTGTCCACCTGCACCACATCTGCGCCTGCCTTGGCGATCCGGATGGCCTCTTCGGCGCTGTCCGCCTCGACGAGGATTTTCTGTTCGGGCGTTCTTTGTTGCAACTCGTCGATCATCGCAAGGAATCCGTCCAGCCCGCCGAGGAACGCCGTGTGCTGCGTGAAGACCAGAATCGACTCCGACAGCCCGAGCCGGTGCGGAAACGCGCCGCCCGCCATGATTGCTTTGATGGCGATTTTCTTGGTGCCGGGGAAGGATTTTCGGGTCGTGACGACGTTGACGCCCGGATTGGCCGCGCGGGCTCGCTCGACGATGGTACCGGTGCGCGTGGCGATGCCGGAGGCGTATTCGAGCAGATTCAGCGCCACCTTCCACGCGGTGTGCAGAGCGGCTGCCGAGCCTTCGGCGTGCAGAATTTGCGTGCCGGGTTCGACGATAGTTCCGGAAGGAAGGGCGTCGATGAGGGTCGCGCCGCACTTCGAGAGCACCGTGCCGGCCTCTTCGGTGCAGCAGACGACAGTGCGCTCGCGGGTTGTGAACGTGATTTCACCCGGCGTCGTGCCAAAGCCGAGCAGGGTGGTGGTGAGGTCGCCATAAGGCACGTCCTCTTCAATGAATCGTTCGATTTCGCTGTCAGGGATTGGATAATACATGAGTTTTTTTAATCTTTTTTCTTAATTTATTTAGGCTAATATAGTTTATTTCCTAAATAAATCCGCATTAGCGCACCATGGAGGTGTTGAAAATGTACGGATTTGTGGCAAAGCGTTGTTGCGATATGTTTTACAGGAAATAACGATTTCTTCCTGAATTTGGCAAAACAAAGGGCTTGTCAGGAATGCTCCAGAGAGGGTGTCCACATCGATATCGTGATCCGGTCGCCTTTCACGATGATTGTTTTTCCTGTACGAGGTTGTTGTCTGCCGATGGCGGCGCGCCTGTCGGCACATCCTTTTTTTGTTACTATATTCATCCGGTTACGCCGGATTTTTTTATTTGTTCTCACCAAGGATCGTACAGGTATGTTTACTGGAATCGTCAAGGATATTGGCACAGTCGAGGGCATCGTGCGGCAGGGGAGCGGGATGCGGTTGAAGGTTCGCTACACGTCGCAAGCGGAGTTCGGTGACCTCTGCATCGATGAGAGTGTGAGCATTGGCGGTGCTTGCCAGACGGTGGTGGCGGTCGGGCTGGGGTGGTTCGAGGTCGATACGGTTGCTGAAACGCTCAAGAAGACCACACTCGGCTCGTTCCATCCGGGTGCGAAGGTCAATCTCGAACGGGCCGTGCGGCCGATGGATCGGCTTGGTGGGCACTTGGTCCTCGGTCACGTCGATGGCGTTGGGTGCGTTTCGCGCATTGAGGAGGTTGGCAGCAGCCGGATGATTTCAGTGGCGTTCGACTCGCGCTTCGATGCGTGGATCGTTTCGGCCGGCTCCATCGCCATCGACGGGGTGAGCCTCACTGTGGCGTCGGTCGAGCCGGGCGAGTTTACCGTGGCGATCATCCCCTACACCTTCGCCAACACCACGATCACCGACCTCGGAACGGGGAGCGAGGTGAACCTCGAATTCGACATCCTCGGCAAGTACGTCGCCCGGCGGCAGAGTGCCTCCGCTGCGCCGTCCGAGCAACCGAGCCGCATCACTGAATCGTGGCTCAGCGGTCAGGGGTTTGCATGATGCCGTACGAACACGCGCAATCCGATCTGTTCGGCTACTCCGATTCGGGCCGCTCGCCCGGCAAAGGGAGCGCGTTCCAGCCGCTCGCCGAGCGGGTGCGTCCGCGCTCGATTGACGAACTATTTGGCCAGGAGCACCTCGTCGGCCCTGGCGGGCCGGTCAGGTGCTACCTCGAACAGGGGCGCATTCCGTCGATGATCTTTTGGGGGCCGCCCGGCTCCGGCAAGACCACGCTCGCCGAAATCTGCGCCAGCTCGCTGAACTACCGCTTCGAGCAGCTCTTGGCCACCGACGCTGGCGTCAAGGATGTGCGCCGCGTGCTCGACGTCGCGCAGAAAAGCCGCTCCATCGACGGGCGGCAGATGCTGCTCTTCATCGACGAAATACACCGCTTCAACAAGGCGCAGCAGGACACGCTGCTCCACGCCATCGAGCAGGGGCTGATCGTCTTGATCGGCGCGACCACTGAGAATCCGTCATTTGAGGTGAACCGGGCGCTGCTCTCCCGGATGCAGGTTTACATTCTCAATCCGCTGAGCGAGGCTGAGGTGCGGCGCGTTGTCGAGAGAGCCATCGGGAGCGATCCTCAGCTTGCCGGTGCCAAGGTTGAGGTGCGCGACATGGAGTTTCTGCTCGCTTACGCCGCCGGTGATGCCCGCAAGGCGCTCAACGCACTCGAAGCCGCCCTGTCGCTCGCGCCGTGCGGAACCGCGCCGCTCGTGATCGACCTCAAGCTGCTTGAACTGGCGCTCCAGCACCGCGCTCCGACCTACGATAAAGGTGGCGAAGCGCACTACGACACGGTGTCGGCTTTCATCAAATCGATGCGTGGCTCCGACCCCGACGCGGCGCTTTTCTGGATGGCGAAGATGATCGACGGCGGCGAAGACCCGAAGTTCATTGCCCGCCGCATGGTGATTTTCGCCAGCGAGGACATCGGTAACGCTGACCCTTACGCTCTCACGCTCGCGGTCTCGGTTTTCCAGGCTGTCGAGTTGATTGGCCTACCAGAAGCACGCATTAACCTCGCTCAGGGCGCGACCTACCTGGCCTCGTGCCCAAAATCGAACGCGAGCTACGAGGCTATCGGCGAGGCGCTCTCGGACGTCAAGAAGGGCGCGGCCAATGCCGTTCCACCGCTCTGGCTGCGCAACGCTTCAACTGACCTGATGAAAGAGATCGGCTACGGCAAAGGCTACCGCTACCCCCACAGTTATTCTGGCCACTTCGTCGATGAGCACTACTTCCCCGAACAGATGGAGCCAAAAGCCTACTATCGCCCTATCGGCGAAGGCCGCGAAAAGTTCATCCGCGAGCGGCTGGAGGGGTTGTGGAAGGATCGGTACGGTGAGTGATTGCATCACTTCGGAGTTGGTGGTATATTTAACGTTCACTCAAACCAGAACCCCGCCATGAGCCCGTTCAAATTCTTCGTCCCTCTTTTCCTTTTGCTTTTGTCGGCATGGCCCACCTTTGCGGGGGACAAGTCAGAAGTTCAACCCGCACCCGGACAGCCAAAAGCAGAGCCGCTTAGCATCAGCCTCGACGATGCGGTGCGGATCGGGTTGCAGCATAACCGGAGTCTGAAGATTGCTCGGCTCGACCAGCGGATGGCTGGCCAAAAGGTTCGGGAGTCTTGGGCTGAGGTGCTGCCGCACTTGTCGTCGACTTTGACCTACACTCGCACGCTGAAGCCGTCGGTGATCTTTTTGCCGTCAATCATTTTCGGCGGCACCGGAGGCACGCAGGCAATCGAGATCAGTTCAGACAACTCATCGGTGGCATCGCTCAATCTCAATCAGAACATCTTCAAGCTCTCGGCTTTCGCGGGCATCAAGGCCGCCGGTCTGGTGCGCCAGATCAGCGATGAGGCGTACCGCGAGACCAATGCCGAGGTGGTGACTTCGATCCGTAAGGCGTACTACGATGTGCTGATCGCCAAGGAAAACCGCAAGCTTGTGGAGCAGAGCCTTGCCCGCTGGAAGGAGGCTCGGCACGACACGGACGCACTGTTCCGGCAGGGCGTGGCGGCAGACCTTGATACGCTCAAGGCGTGGCTTTCGGTGGAGAACCTCAAGCCCGACCTGATTCGTGCGCGCAACAGCGAGTTGATTGCGGCCACGAAGCTCAAGGTGGTGATGGGCATTGATCAGGACAGGCCGCTCGCGCTCTCCGATTCGCTGGCGTTCAAGAAAATTGACATTCCGGAAAGCATCACCGCCGCCTATCGCGAGGCGCTCGACAAGCGTCCGGATGTACGGAGTCTCTCGCTTCAGGTCGAAACTGAAGACGAGAAGGTGATGAGCGCCCGCTCTGCGGGAATGCCGGTGCTCAGCGCATTTTGTCAGCTCGAAGCGCAAACTCAGTTCAACGACGACACCGCGCTCGACAAGACACGCTGGCTTGCTTCATCCAACGTAGGCCTGCAACTCACTGTGCCGATTTTTTCGGGTTTCGCTACCAGCTCCCGGATCGAGCAGGCCAAGATCGGCCGGTTGCAGACTCGAACCCGGTACGAAGACCTGAAAGCGCAAGTTCGTGCTGATGTGGAGGTGCGCATGTCGAACCTCATCGAGGCCCGCAAGCGTATCGATGTGCAGTCGAAAACCATCGCGGTTGCCGAACGCAGTTACCGCATCACGATGCTGCGTTTACGCGAAGGCATCGGCTCGCGCCTCGAACTGACCGATGCAGACTTGCAATTGCAGACCGCCAAGACCAACTATTTGCAAGCAGTGTACGACTACCTGATCGCCGCCACGGAGCTTCAGAAATCGCTGGGCCGGATTGATCCGCCTGGACAGGAGATGTAAGGGTGGATGAAATTAGGGGCGCAATGATTTGTCATTGATTATCACTTCATCCTGACAGCCCGGACGACGATGCTCGAAGCGCGTTTCGGATCACGTCCTACCGCAAATGATCCGGCTATTCGCATCGCGGCTCTTGCGATACCTCCAATTCCCAACCTTTTTCCTTTAATCTTGCGATCCAGCTTTTCGCTGTACCAGACGTTGTAAACGGTATCTGGCATCCAACTGCTGATTTCAATGATTGAAAAGCCGTGTTTGTTCAGGAGCGCTCTCAGCGTTGTGGGTGTGAAGTGGTAAAGGTGGCGCGGGGCGTCGAGGGCAATCCAGTGCGAGCCGTAGAGGCGGGCGTCGTAGCTCTGGAGGTTGGGCAGGGCGATGACGAGCTGGCCATCCGCATCCAAAAGCTCTCGCGCTTTGTCCAAATGTTCACCGAGCTGGTGCAGGTGTTCGAGCGCGTGCCAGAAGACGATCCGGTCAAATCGGCGATCAAAATCGCTGTTCGGTAATTCCACTTCCGAGACCTGTGTGAGCCCGGCGGAACGTGCTGCCAGGACGGCGTTCGAGTCTGGTTCGATTCCAAACAGATGTTCCGACGGAATGGCGAAATCCTTCTGAAGCTGCAAGAGCAGGCGTCCCGACGAACAGCCGATTTCGAGCACGTGCGTCGCTTTAGCAGGCTTTCGGACTCCATTCATCACCATGCTTGCTTTTCCGGCCAGCAAGAGATCGCTGATTGCAAGATAGGCTTTATCGCGCAGCGAACGGGAGTTGGTTTGATTCAGGAACGGGTCGTACGCTTCGGTGGGATAGTACGCGGCCATTTCGTGCGCATCGGGCCGGGGATCGAGCATGACGAGGCCGGAGGTGCAGCAGCGGACGAGCTGCCATGGGTTACCGTCAAGATTGAATCGATCCGGAACCAGCAAGAGCGGGGTGCACTCCCGGCTTCCGGAGAGGGGGCAGGGGGCCGATTCCATGTGCTCGGATTACGAAGCTTTCTGTTCGCTTTTGAGCTTGTCGATGGTCTCTTTGAGTTGACTGTAGGTGCGGCGTAAATCGTTGGATAGCACCTTGGTTTCTCCGAGCACCGGCATGAAGTTGGTGTCGCCTTCCCAGCGGGGCACGATGTGGAAATGGATGTGCGTATCGACACTGCCGCCCGCCACCTTGCCGAGGTTGACGCCGAAGTTGAAGCCCTGCGGCTTGTGAGTGATTTTAAGCGCCCTCATGCACAGGTCGGACATCTGCATGATTTCAAGCATCGTCTTGTCGTCCAGGTCGCTGAATTCGGGCGTCTGGCGGTAGGGAATGACCATCAGGTGGCCGCAGTTGTACGGGTAGAGATTCAGAATGGCGAAGCAGTACTTGCCGCGGGTGAGCACGTAACGCTCTTCGTCCTGTTCCGGCGGAATATCGGCGAACACCGACTTGCCTTTTTCCGGCTTCGGGTGTTTTTCATCCTTGAACGAGTCCATATACACTTCGCGCCAGGGGGAGTACATTCGTTGCATGAGAAACTTCTGCTACTCTTGTGATCCGGTCTTACGGGTTGCCGGGATCATCTCATCATTTAGAGGGGGC
>CBEUNJ010000091.1:0-7170 GCA_965544465.1 uncultured Chlorobaculum sp. | reverse complement strand
GCTCGCTCATGACACTTTTTAGAGGTGCCCTGGTAACTTGGTCCAAAACAGGGTCAAATTATGAGCGAAAAGAAGCGCAACAACTTCACGGCACAGTTCAAGGCTAAAAGAGCGCTGGAGGCAATCCGAAGCGACAAGACGCTGAACGAAATCGGCAAGGAGTTCGGTGTCCATCCATCTCAGGTCGGCTTGTGGAAGCGAGGAATCCTTGAGAACGCTTCCGGAATCTTCGAGACGAAGCGAGAGCTGAAGACCCCTGTCCGGTAGGCTGGGGGTTGTGTTTGTGGGGCGGTCAAGTGTCGGCAAATCTTCGCTGCTGAATTTCCTTTGTGCCCGCAAGGGGTTGGCCGAAACCGGCACGGCACTGGGGGAGGCGGCATATCGCGGATGAAGTTCAAGAGTACATCGAAGATTGCTGGCAGCCGATAGAGTGAGGATGATTAACGCCTGAAATGGGTATATTCAGGAAATGCAAACAGGGAGTTCCATGGGCAAAAAGTATGAGGTTGGCGGCGATTATTTCATAGAAGAAATACTGGCCGCTGTTTTTGTTGGATTTCGTACCGTCAATAATCCCTCAACGGTGACGGTTCATCCTGAACTGATGAAGAAGATTAGGGAACGCTTCAGGAACAAAGTGGTCGGGCCGCAACGTGTGGGCGACTCGGAGGTGTTTTGCGGACTGAAGGTCATCGAAGATGCGACGAAAGAGAAAGATTATCTTGCAGTCAGTTAAGCCCTGTTAAAAAAACAGCAGATTAGGGCCATTTGCACGGCAAGTGAAATCGTTTTGGTCAAGGCCCTGTGGGGCAGTTTCAGGCTCAACCCTTTGGGTTTTTCCTCCAGGGTTTTTTAATCTTGCACTTCAATCCGCCGCGAACAACGCGGCGTGATTTATTTATAAGGGCTCCTCTATGAACATCACCAGCGCTGAATTTTTCTGTAGTTATTCGAGTCTCAATAGCCTCCCGTCCGACGGTCGCCCGGAGATTGTGTTTGTGGGGCGGTCGAATGTCGGCAAATCTTCGCTGCTGAATTCGCTGTGCGCCCGTAAGGGGCTGGCAAAGACAAGCTCGACGCCGGGCAAGACACGGCTGATCAACTATTTTCTTATCAACGGCACTATCTACTTCGTCGATCTGCCGGGGTATGGATATGCCAAGGTCGGCCACGGCGAGCGGGAGAGTTGGGGGAAGCTGCTGACGGACTATGTGGTCAAGCGTGACGAGATCGCGCTCGTGGTGTTGCTGGTCGATGCGCGCCATCCGGGGATGGGTTCCGACCAGGAGATGATGGAGTTTCTCGACTATTGTGGCCGTCCGTTCGGGATTGTACTCACCAAGTGGGACAAGCTCAAACAGGCCGAAAAGTCCAAGGCGCGGCGCACGATTGAAAGTTGTGCATCGAATGCCAGATTTATTGTAAATTACTCGTCTTTGTCGGGCGCGGGCCGGGATAAACTTCTGGAGCGCTTCGATCTTTTTTCTCAGTAAAAGCAAGCGACGTGGAAGAACGAATATTCAGCAGGCCGGCGGCGTCTGCAACTGTCCTGGTCGGTACGCAGTTCGGCGACGAGGGTAAGGGTAAACTGGTCGATTACCTCTCAGATCAATATGACATTGTAGCCCGCTACCAGGGCGGTGCGAACGCAGGCCACACTATTTGTTTCGATGGCAAAACCGTGGTGCTGCACCTCATCCCCTCCGGCATATTCAACAAGGATTGCATCTGCGTGATCGGCAACGGTGTGGTGATCGACCCGAATGCGCTGATCGAGGAGATCCAAAAGGTCGAGGAGCTGGGCTACGACGTGAAGGGTCGTCTGTTCATCAGCCACAATGCGCACCTCATCATGCCGTACCACAAGCGACTCGATTCGCTGAGCGAGTCTTGCCTCTCCGGCGAGCAGAAGATCGGCACGACCGGTCGTGGCATTGGCCCAAGCTATGAAGACAAGTTCGCTCGCCACGGCATCCGGGTGGTCGATCTGCTCAATCCGAAAGTGCTCGAAGAGAAGCTGCGCGACAACATCGAGGCCAAGAACAAGCTGATTTGCAAGGTGTACGAGAAAGAGGAGATCGACGTCGATGCCATCATCGGCGAATACGAGGCGTTCGACAAGGTGATCGATCCCTACGTGACCAACACGCAGCTCTACCTGAACCGCCAGATCAAGGCGGGCAAGACCGTGCTGCTCGAAGGCGCGCAAGGTTGCCTGCTCGACGTGGATCACGGCACCTATCCGTACGTGACCTCCTCCAATCCGACCTCTGGCGGCGCATGCACAGGCTCTGGCGTGGCTCCGAACCATATCGGCAAGGTGATTGGCGTCTGCAAGGCGTACATGACTCGCGTCGGCAACGGCGCGTTCCCGACCGAGCTTGAAGATGAGACTGGCGACAAGCTGGGCGAGATCGGTCACGAGTTCGGCGCAACGACCGGTCGCAAGCGCCGTTGCGGTTGGCTCGACCTGGTGGCTCTGCGCTACTCACTGACAATTAGCGGCGTGACCGAGCTGGCGCTGACCAAGCTCGACGTACTCGACCGCTTCGAGGAGATCAAGGTCTGCACCTCCTACACGCTCGACGGCAAGGAGATTTTCGACTTCCCGACCGCGCACCAGACTCTCTCGCAGGTCAAGCCGGTGTATCAGAGCCTCAAGGGCTGGATGGCCTCGAATGCCAATGCGAAGAGCTTTGGTGAGATGCATCCCAACGCGCAGGCCTACGTGAACTTCCTCGAAGAGGCGACCGGCGTACCAGTGACGTTTATCTCTGTCGGCCCCGGTCGCGACGAGACCGTCTTTAAATAATTCCGGACGACACCTATGGCCCTGATGGAAATTACGGTGATTCCGCTCGGTGCCGGCGGCAGCGGGCTCAGTGCTTGGGTTGCCGGGCTTGAGAGGCTGCTCGACGAGAGCGGCCTTTTGTTCAGGCTGAACGACATGGGCACGATCGTCGAAGGTTCGGCGGACGAGCTCTTCGAGATTGGCCGCCGTCTGCACGAGCACTGCTTCAGCGCACAGGTGGCGCGAGTCTACACCGTCATCAAAATCGACGACCGGCGCGACAAGCAGGTTGCCATCGGCGACAAGGTCGCTTCGGTCGAAGCCTGCAAAGCCGCGCCGGATAAATGAAAATTATTTTTATCTTCGAGTTCTCAATTATCAGGGGTTGAACGCCCGGAGCAACTTCGGGTTGACCAGCACAGCACCATCCTATAAAGACATACTGCCATGATGCCGGTTTCAAGCAATTGCCAGATTCTCAAAGAGGATAACGTAACCCACAGCTTTTGCGGACTGGCCTGCGTCGGCTGGCTCTACCAGAAGATCAAGGACAGCTTTTTCCTCATTCTCGGAACCCACACCTGCGCCCATTTTCTCCAGAACGCACTCGGCATGATGATCTTCGCCAAGCCCCGTTTTGGCGTTGCGCTCATCGAGGAGGGTGATCTTTCCCGCGCTGAACCGCAGCTCGAAGCGGTGATCGAAGAGATCAAGCGCGACCACAATCCGTCGGTGATTTTCCTGCTTTCGTCCTGTACCCCCGAGGTGATGAAGGTCGATTTCAAGGGGCTGGCCCACCACCTCAGCTCCGACAAGACGCCGGTGCTTTTCGTGCCGGCCAGCGGTCTGGTCTTCAACTTCACGCAGGCTGAGGACTCCGTGCTTCAGGCGCTGGTGCCCTACTGCCCCGAAGCTCCCGCCGGTGAGAAAAAGGTGGTTTTTGTCGGTTCGGTTAACGACATCACGGCAGACGATTTGCGCACCGAAGCCGAACAGCTCGGTATTCCGGTTGCTGGCTTCTTGCCCGAGAGCCGCTTCGACAAGCTTCCGGCCATCGGCCCCGACACGGTGCTTGCGCCGATCCAGCCCTACCTGTCGCGCGTCTGTTCCCGCCTGAGCCGTGAGCGCGGTGCGAAGGTGCTCACCTCGCTCTTTCCGTTTGGACCCGATGGCACCAAGACGTTCTGGGAGGATCTGGCGGCGATGTTCGACATCAAGGTCGATCTTTCCGATCGCGCCGAAGCTGCGTGGGCGAAGATCAAGCCGCAGACCGACATGCTGAAGGGTAAGAAGATTTTCCTCACCGCCGACACCATGATGGAGCTGCCGCTGGCCCGCTTCCTCAAGAACGCCGGCGCGGAGGTGGTGGAGTGCAGCAGCGCCTACATCAACAAGAAATTCCACGCTCGCGAACTTGAAGCGCTCGAAGGCGTCAAGGTGGTTGAGCAGCCTAACTTCCATCGCCAGCTCGAAGAGATCAAGGAGACGCGGCCCGACATGATCGTCACCTCACTCATGACGGCCAACCCGTTTGTCGGGCACGGCTTCATCGTGAAGTGGAGCATGGAGTTCACGCTTATGTCGATTCACAGCTGGTCGGGCGTCTTTACTCTGGCAAACCTTTTCGTCTCGCCGTTGCAGCGCCGCGAGAGCCTGCCGGAGTTCGACGAAACGGTGTGGCTCGAAGGGGTGATGCCCAGCGCTCAGTAACTTTCAAGACGAAAACCAACGAACCAACATGCGTTTAGCTTTCTGGCTCTATGAAGGGACCGCGCTGCACGGCGTAAGCCGGGTGACCAACAGCATGAAAGGGGTCCATACCGTTTATCATGCCCCGCAGGGTGACGACTACATCACGGCGACCTACACCATGCTCGAAAGGACGCCAGAGTTCCCGAAGCTGTCCATCAGCGTTGTTCGCGGTCAGGACTTGGCTCGCGGTACTTCGCGCCTGTCCGGCACGGTCGAGCAGGTCGCAAAGCACTACAATCCCGAGCTGATCGTGGTGGCTCCGAGTTGCAGCACAGCCTTGCTTCAGGAGGATCTCGGCCAGATGGCGCGAGCTTCAGGCATCGACGAAAACAAGATTATGGTCTATGCGGTCAACCCGTTCCGGGTGGCCGAAACCGAGGCTGCCGAAGGGCTGTTCACCGAACTGGTGAAGCGTTTTGCCGCCGAACAGCCAAAGACTGAAAAGCCTTCGGTCAACCTGCTCGGCTTCACCTCTCTTGGTTTCCACCTGCGCTCTAACCTTACCAGCCTCCGCCGCATGCTCAAGACGCTTGGCATCGAGGTGAACGTGGTGGCGCCGTGGGGCGCAAGCATCGACGACTTGAAAAAGCTCCCCGCCGCGTGGGTTAACATCGCGCCGTTCCGCGAGATTGGCTGTCAGGCCGCCGGGTATCTCAACGAGAAGTTCGGGATGCCCTCGATTACCGAAGCACCGCTGGGCGTCAACGCAACGCTGCGCTGGCTCAGGGCGATTATCGCCGAGGTGAACAAAATCGGCGCTGAACAAGGAATGGCTCCAATCGAAATGCCGGAGATGCGGGACTTTTCGCTCGACGGCCAGAGCGCCCCGAGCGGCGTGCCGTGGTTTGCGCGGACGGCGGACATGGAGAGCTTCAGCAACAAACGTGCTTTTGTGTTCGGCGACGCCACGCAGGTGGTGGGCGTGACCAAATTCCTCAAGGACGAACTCGGCATGCAGATCATCGGCGCGGGCACCTACCTGCCGAAGCAGGCGGACTGGGTGCGCGAGCAGCTCGAAGGCTACCTGCCGGGCGAGCTGATGGTGACCGACAAATTTCAGGAGGTTTCGGCCTTCATCGAGGAGGAGATGCCGGAGCTGGTCTGTGGCACCCAGATGGAGCGGCACAGCTGCCGCAAGCTCGACGTGCCCTGCATGGTCATTTCGACGCCGACCCATATCGAAAACCACCTGCTCGGCTACTACCCGTTCTTCGGCTTCGACGGCGCGGATGTGATGGCCGACCGGGTCTACACTTCGGCCAAGCTCGGTCTGGAGAAGCATCTGATTGACTTCTTCGGCGATGCCGGTCTCGAATACGAGGAGGAGGATCCGGAGCCCTTCACCGAACCGGCGATGTCCGGCAATGGCACGGTCGTGTCAGCGCCGTCCGCGGAGGCTCCGGCGGAAGCTGCGGTCGCGACCGCACCGGCAACCGGCGAACTGAGCTGGACTGCCGAGGCCGAGAAGATGCTTGGCAAGGTACCGTTCTTCGTGCGTAAGAAGGTGCGCAAGAACACCGAGAACTTCGCCCGCGAGATCGGCGAATCGGTTATCACGGTGGATGTGTTCCGGAAAGCGAAGGAGCACTTGGGCGGGTAACGGGAAAATCTGAAAAATCAACAAACCCCTTGACCTCTATCATATCATGAGTTTAGTATTGGCCGTTTACGGAAAAGGCGGAATCGGCAAGAGCACAACCAGCGCGAACATTTCGGCAGCGCTGGCGCTCAAGGGGGCCAAGGTGCTCCAGATCGGCTGTGACCCGAAGCACGATAGCACCTTTCCGATTACCGGAAAGCTCCAGAAAACCGTCATTGAGGCTCTTGAAGAGGTCGATTTCCACCACGAGGAGCTTTCGCCCGAAGACATCATTGAAACCGGTTTCGCGGGCATTGATGGCCTCGAAGCTGGTGGCCCTCCGGCTGGCAGCGGCTGCGGCGGTTACGTCGTGGGCGAATCGGTCACGTTGCTTCAGGAGATGGCCCTGTACGACAAATACGACGTCATCCTCTTCGACGTGCTCGGCGACGTGGTGTGCGGTGGCTTCAGCGCCCCGCTGAACTACGCCGACTACTCGGTCATTATCGCCACCAACGACTTCGACAGCATCTTCGCGGCTAACCGACTCTGCATGGCCATCCAGCAGAAGAGCGTGCGTTACAAGGTGCAGCTTGCCGGTATCGTGGCCAACCGCGTGGATTATACCAAAGGTGGCGGTACTAACATGCTCGATCAGTTCGCCGAGCAGGTCGGCACGCGCCTCTTGGCCAAGGTGCCGTACCACGAGCTGATCCGCAAGAGCCGCTTCGCCGGCAAGACCCTTTTCGCGATGGATGAGAACGAGCCGGAACTTGCCGACTGCCTGGCACCGTACAACGAGATCGCCGAGCAGATTCTTTCCGGGCAGCCGATCGCCTCGGTACCGAAGCCTATCGGCGACCGCGAAATCTTCGACGTCGTCGGCGGCTGGCAGTAAGAGCGGGGCCGTGTGTACAGTTTCTTCTACAAAGGGGCGCGAGAGCGCTCCTTTGGCGTTTTTTGGCCTCTGTGGTGGGGGGCATAGGTGTTCCTGTGGCTTTTTTATGGACTTGGTGGTCTGCTTGGACGTTGTGGGCAGGGAAGCCTG
>CBEUNJ010000090.1:0-7258 GCA_965544465.1 uncultured Chlorobaculum sp. | reverse complement strand
CTTTAGAATGGGATGGGTGGCGTTAAGCAAGTGGCTCACCTAATCCTACCTGCATTAGTGCACAAAATAATTACTTCTTCATTCATTTTCCCTCACAGCATCCGCTCGAACTCATCCTCATCAATCACCTTCACCCCCAGCTTCATCGCTTTTTCGAGCTTGCTTCCGGCATCTTTGCCTGCGACGACGAGCGTGGTCTTTTTGCTGACCGTGCTGACGATTCTGCCGCCTCTTTCCCGCACCATCTCTTCAGCTTGCTGGCGGACGTGGTGCTCCAGGCCACCGGTGAAGATGACGGCCTGACCTTCAAAGTTGTTGTTGACCAGCGCCTTTTCCTCTCCGGCTTGCATCGGCAGTCCGGCTGCGGCGAGCTTTTGGAGCATCGCTTGCGCCCAGGGTTTGGTGAAGAAATCACGGATACTTTCAGCAATAACGGGGCCAATGTCGGGCACGGCGGCAAGTTCCTCTTTGCCCATCTCGCGAAGGCGGTCGATGGAGGGGCAAGCGTGCGCCAGTTCTCGCGCCGTAGCTGCGCCGACGTGGCGTATGCCGAGGGCAAAGAGCAGCCGGGCGTAGCTCTGCGTTTTACTCTTTTCGAGCGCGTCAAGCACGTTTTTCGCCGATTTCGGGCCAATCCGGTCGAGGCCCGCGAGCTGCTCCTGCGTCAGGCTGTAGAGGTCGCCCGCGTCGCTCGCGAGGCCGCGCTCGACGAGCTGCGTGACGAGCGATTCGCCAAGGTTCTGGATGTCGAGGGCGTTGCGCGAGGCGAAGTGCAGAATGCGGCCTCGCTTCTGCGCGGGGCATCCATCCTCGTTCGGGCAGTACCAGCTCACTTCGCCTTCGGGCCGCTCCAGCTTCGTGCCGCATACCGGGCACTCCGACGGCGCTTCGATGACGGCGGTTTCCGCTGGGCGTTCGTCGAGCACAACGCTGACCACTTTCGGAATTACTTCGCCCGACTTTTCGATCATGACGTAATCACCAATGCGCACACCGAGCCGTTCGATTTCGTCGAAGTTGTGCAGCGTCGAGCGCGACACGGTCGATCCGGCAAGCTTTACCGGCTTGAGTTCGGCCACCGGCGTAATGGTGCCGAGCCGCCCGACCTGGAACACCACGCCCTGCAGCACGGTCTTAGCCTGCTGCGCTGGATACTTGTAGGCAATCGCCCAGCGCGGGCTTTTGGCGGTCGCGCCGAGCCGATCCCACAGGGCCACCTCATTGAGCTTCAGCACCACGCCGTCAGTTTCGTACGGCAGCATCCAACGCTTCTCCGACCACTCGTCAATAAACGCAGCGATCTCTTCTGTACTCTTGCAGAGCCTCGCCACCGCGCCGGTCATGAAGCCCATACTTTTCAGTTGCTCCAATCGCTCCAGGTGCGTGGGCGCTGCGCCGTCGTGGCCCTTGAGGTAGTAGGCCACGAACGACATCCTGCGCCGGGCGACCTCCGCCGAGTCCTGCAACTTGAGCGTTCCGGCGGTGGCGTTGCGCGGGTTGGCGAACCGCTCCTCCTCCGGGCGCTCCTCGTTGAGCCGCTCGAAGTCTTCCTTGCGCATATAGACTTCGCCACGCACCTCAAGTTCGCCGCTGACCACCGCGTCGAACAGTCCACCGCCGGACGAGTCGAGGCGGAGCGGAATCGACGGAATCGTCCGGAGATTGGCCGTAATTTCGTCACCCTGCCGACCGTCGCCGCGCGTGGAGCCGCAGACGAGCAGGCCATCGCGGTAGAGCAAGCTGATCGCCACGCCATCATACTTCAACTCAGCGACGTATTCCGGCGTACCGCCGCCCTCGGCGGCCAGCAGCTTTTCGACTCGGGCGCAGAACTCGCCCACCTCGCCGATGGAGTAGGTGTTGGAAAGACTGAGCATCGGCTCGCGATGGATGACCGTCGGAAACTCCTTGGTGATGCCGCCGCCGACGCGCTGCGACGGGCTGTCGGGCGTGACGAGTTCCGGGAACTCCGTTTCGAGCGCGATCAGCCGTTCGAGCAGCTTGTCGAACTCAAAGTCCGAAATCTCCGGTTTTGCTTCAACGTAGTAGAGGCGATTGTGGCGCTCGATCTCCGCGCGGAGCTTGCCGACTTCCTGCTGCGCTTGCGCTTTATCCATAGAAAAATTCTGCAACTAAAGGTATCAATGATTCGTTGAGCGAAAGCTCTTGTTGATATCATTCTGAGCGAAGCGAAGAATCCAGAACCTTTGTATCGGAGTAAGATGGATTCTTCACTCCGATACGCTCCATTCAGAATGACAATTTCCAAACCAACTGCCCTATTTCGACGACTGGTTCATCGCCCATCCTGCAAGGTTTTTCAGGAACCCTGCCGAGCCGCCAATGCCGAGCTTGTCCCACGTCGCCTTGAGGATTTTCGGATAGCGCCACGCCACTTTCAGCATCACCGTCACCAGCTCGTCCACCTGCATTTCGTCGCGGAACATCGCCTGGCGGTAGTGCTGCGGAAGTTCATCGAGCACGATCATCACCTCGTTCATCATCTCGTTGACGAAGTTCGGCTCGTCCGTCTCCGGATCGTAACACATGTATTTCATGAGGTTGGCCATCGTGGCCACATTCGGCTCGTAAGCGCTGATCTTCGCAAGCTCGTCCCTGTCGAGCAGCTCTTCGCGCATCGCCCGGTCGAGACCGGAGGTCATGCGCCCAAGGTTGCGCACCAGCGAGCCGAAACCGCAGAAGGTAAGAGACGAGGAGAGCGTGGCCGCATCGCCGAGCAGCACGATGCGCTCGTCCGACACCACCCGCGTACACCCCGCGCCGTCGTGCGACCACGCCGGAATGATGCCAAACACGGGACGGTGGATGGTGAAATTCGGCCCCGTTTTTTTGTACTCCGGCAACTTGCGAAAGTAGGTCTCGAACAGACCAAGCAGCGACTTGTCGTTGCACGAATCGACCTTGTCGTAGAAAAAAAGATAGGTGATGTACTCGTCGCCTTTGGCCGGAAAGCCCTCCCAGATGAGCTGGCGTCCGCGCCCATTCGAGCGTTCGGCCGGTTCGGTGCTCATCAGAATTTCGCCCACCTCGAAATCGGCCCCCTCGAACCCGCTGGCGATGGTGCCGACCGTCGGGCAGACGTGAGTCTGTGGGCGACCGTGATTGAGCTGCATCGCCACCGGCGAGATGATGCCCATCGCATCGACCAGCACCTTCGTCCGGAAGTAGATCGTCTTGCCGGAAGCGTCCTCGGCCTGCACGACGAGGTGGCTCGGAAAGCGGTAACAGCAAACGAAGGTGGTGCGACCCAGCACCTGCGAACCGGGGCGCTCCAGCAGCTTGTCGCGCGCCATGCCGAGCAGCTTGTCGGCATCGACCGCGCAGTCGAGCACTTCGTCCATGTAGAGCCGCTTGCGCTTCTCGGCGGGCGCGTGGAACTCCACCCAGCCGGTCTTGTAGCGCCGCACGATGGTCGAGTCCAGCTCCGCCACCGTAAACACGCCCGTGTCGGCCAGCCGCAGCAGCTCAGGGCGCGAAATGTTCCAGTCGCGCGTGGTGCGCCCCGGCGCGGCGCGGTCGATCACCAGCACCTTGTTGCCATACTGCTTCGACATCACCGCCGCATGCAGGAGCCCCAGCGTGCCGCCCGCGTAGAGAATGTCGAACTCACCTTCGATTTTTACGCCAGCCGCAAGACGTGATCCATCCCTGATAACATCAGGCACGGGAAGATCGAGCTGTTCCCAGTAGCGGTCGAGGGTGAGAATGGCACGCAGGTGCTGCTCGCCGTTCGGCAAATCGCTCAAGTGCTGATACACAAGTGGGTGGGTGTTCCTGATCTGTTCAAGCATGGGTGGTACGAGTGTTGGAATGTTCAGGATTCGATGCCAGGCTTACGCCGAAGCCGAGCGCCGGGAACCGTTGGTGTCGCTTTCGATTTTGCCGTCAACGAGGTGGATACGGCGGCCCGCGCGATTGGCGAACTCCTCGTCATGCGTGACGACGATCACCGTCTGGTTCAGCTCGCGATTCAAGCGGTCGAACAGCTCATAGACGTTGTTGGCCGAACGCGAATCGAGGTTGCCGGTCGGCTCGTCGCCGAGCAGCACCTTCGGCTCGTTGGCCAGTGCCCGCGCGATGGCAACGCGCTGCTGCTGACCGCCGGACAGCTGGCTGGGCTTGTTGGTGTACTTGTTTTCGAGCCCCACCATGTCGAGCAGCTGTTTGGCCCGGTCGCGAATCTCCTTCTTGCTGAACCTGCGCTGGACCAGCATCGGCATCATCACGTTTTCAAGCGAATTGAACTCAGGAAGCAGGAAGTGGAACTGGTAGATGAAACCGATCTTCTCGTTGCGGATGACGGTCATTTCAGCCTCGTCGATGCCGGTGATCTCCTGCCCGTCGAGCCACACCTCGCCGAAGGTCGGCTTATCGAGTCCGCCCATGATGTAAAGCAGCGTGGATTTGCCCGAACCGGACGGTCCGGTGATGGCCACGAACTCACCCTTGAAAATGTCGAGCGAAAGATTGGGAATGATCGTCTGGCGAACATCCTTCGAGAGTTCGAGTTCCCTGCGAATACCTTTGAGTCTGAGAATAAGTTCGGCCATCGAGCTTGGATTGGTTCATCGTTTACTGGCTCCCGGACGTAGCTCTCCGGCCTTCAAGTATAAGAAAAAACTCCCATTGAAGGACACCCCAACCGTTTAACCCCGACGAAGCTCCTCATCGAAAAACGTCCGGAAACGAGCAGCGATTTCGTCCCGCACCCGCCGGAACACCGCCAGCACCTCCTCTTCGGAACCGCTCGCCTCAGCCGGATCCTCGAAGCCGAGATGAAGCCGCTGCCCCACCTTGCCGGTAAAGATCGGGCACGACTCCTTTGCGTTGTCACACACCGTGATGAGGTAATCGAACGGACGGTCGAGGAATGCGTTGAGACTCTTGGGATAATGCGACGAAAGATCAATCCCCACCTCCTTCATGACCTGTATGGCGAATGGATGCACCTTTTCCGCCGGACGGGTGCCCGCAGAATGCACTTCGAGCGCGGAATCATACGCTTTCAGAAACCCCTCGGCCATCTGGCTGCGGCACGAATTGCCGGTACAGAGAATCAGGATCCTAGTCATAATGATTCAGGATAGGAGATGAAAAAAGCTGACTCACAACACCAGATTGAACACATACCCCACCGCAAGGATTCCCGCCGCGACGACCGTGGCGAACACGGCAATGAGCGTCGGGCGGAGCACTTTGCGAAGGATAAGCATTTCGGGCGCTGAGAGCGCGATGACGCTCATCATGAAGGCCATCACGGTGCCAAGCGCCGCGCCTTTACCAATCAGCGCTTCGACCACCGGCACGATGCCCGCCGCATTGGAGTACATCGGCACGCCGAGCAGCACCGCAGCGGGGACGCTCCACCACTCGCTCTTGCCCATCAGCGAGGCCATGAAATCCTGCGGCACGTAGCCGTGGATGCCCGCGCCGAGCGCCACGCCAGCCACGATGTAGAGCCACACGCGCCCAACAATTTCGCGCACGTGGCGCAGCCCCTCCTCGAAGCGCTTCGGCCAGGTGAGTTTACCTTGCTCGAACGAATCGTCAACCGCGCTGTTCTGGAGCTTCTGCACCCACTCTTCGAGATGGCGCTCCATGCCGAGCCGCCCAATCACCATGCCGGCAGTGATGGCAACCAGCAAGCCCATCGCCATGTAGAGCAGCGCCACCCGCCAGCCGAACAAGCCGAACAGCAGCCCGAGCGCGATCTCGTTGACCATCGGTGCGGAGATAAGGAACGAAAAGGTGACGCCCAGCGGCACGCCCGCCTGCAAAAAACCGATAAACAGCGGCACTGCCGAGCAGGAACAAAACGGCGTCACGATACCGAGCATCGCGGCCATCGTATTGCCCACGCCGAGCCGCCGCCCCGAGAGCAGCGCCCGCGTGCGTTCCGGCGAGATAAAGGTATGCACCACTCCCATCGCAAAGACGACGGCGAGCAGCAGCATCAGCACCTTTGGAACTTCATAAATGAAAAAGTGCAGCGCCTCGCCGAATGCGCTGCTGCGACTCAACCCGAGAGCGCCAACAATAACATCAGCGCCTGGTTCGAGATTGAGATAGAGTGGAACCCAGAGCACCACAGCCGCCACCACTCCGACAATCCACGCCGGGGTTGAGTTGCGCAGCGCTCCGAGACTGCTGTTCTGACCTCTCTGCTTCATCGGATCAAGAACAGCAGGTTCCATTCTGACGACCAGTGCCTGTAGCATAATCGCCGCCACAGCACGGCGGCTTCGGAGCTGCGGTGAGCATCACGCGCAGTTCGTCGCCGGACGGCACCTTGCCGCTACACACCACCACGCCATCCACCACAAGCCCGGGCGTTGACATCACACCGTAGGAAACGATCTCCTGAATGTCCTGCACCTTCTGCACATCGGCCTCGATGCCCTCCGAAGCAATCACCGCCTTGAGCGCATCCGCAAGCTGGTTGCATTTGGCGCAACCAGTACCAAGAATTTTAACCTGTTTCATAATCGATTCTGTTTAGAATTTACGTTGATCGCAAATAAACGATTAATTAAAAAAACGAGAAAAGAAAATCAGGAGCAGCATGTCGGCGGTTCATTGAGATTGAAAAACTCACCGAACAACTCACGCGCCTCTTCCCAACGCTCCCTGTTGATACAGTATTTCACCTTTGGCGGATTGATTTCACCCTGAATCAGTCCTGCCTCTTTAAGTGCCTTCAGATGCTGGGAGATGGTGGACTGCGCCATTGGGATTACCCCGGTCAGTTCACCGGTAAAACAGCAAACCTGCCCGGCAAGAAGCTTCAGGATTCTGACCCGCACCGGATGAGCCAGCGACTTGGCAACAATGGCCAGCGATTCTTCCTGTTCGGTATAACTCAGCGGCCTCAATGTTCTCTGCATAATCCTGATTGTTAGTTCATCGTAAATATACGATTATCCCTTAAAGAAGCAAATCTCCTCGCTAAACCGTTACCTCCTTATAGGCGTAACCCCCTGAAACTTCCCTGCATTAACTGCGCGATCTGCCAATCGCCACCGTGCAGCCCTCCGCACGAAGATATCTCAAAAGGAATGGGATGCAGAATAGTTATTTGCAGATGACACCGTTTTTTTTGCCTGTCATTGCAAGTCCGACGAAGTCGAGCAACAAATCCAGCGATACTGCGTAACGCATTTCAAATAAGTCAATGATCGCGCTACTCCAAAAAACCGGATTCTTCACTTCGTTCAGAATGACAAGAGCAGGGGAAGCC
>CBEUNJ010000089.1:0-7275 GCA_965544465.1 uncultured Chlorobaculum sp. | reverse complement strand
TCAAGTTTGGGCTTTTCAGACAAACAGGATGTTCCGCATTATGATGAATGCCGACATTCCGATAACTCTCTGATAAACCAAGCCGTTGCGCGGTAGAGTGCTGGCGTTGATCGATCTTTTTGTATATCTTATGAACGGCTTGTAATGAAAGCAGTTACATGCGGACATGCTGAGCAGCGCTTTCCGGTGATTTGCTGTAGGAGGCTCAACGGTTTTTCGGTATGTCCTGTTGAACTCTACAATTCTGATCATAAACCTTGACGGAGCAACCATGCAGAAAAATATGGGACAAAAAGATCGTACCGTTCGTGCGTTCTTGGGCGTGATCATGTTGGTCTATGCACTGGTATTTCAAAACCCTGTCGGAATTATCGGACTGATTCCGCTGCTGACGGCCATCATCGGCTACTGCCCCCTTTATGAAGTGCTCGGGGTTACGTCCAACAAGTACGCCGATTAGTGCGGTAACGCCATTTTTTCAGGATTTGCGGGCGGCTTTGTTTCTGAATGAAGGTCGCTCGCATTTCTTCCTTTCCATGTTTTCCGGGGAGAGGCGCGTTGTGCCTCCACTGTTTCGGCCGCACGAACGACACTTTTCACCGGTGATCCGCGTTTCATTTGTGGACGCTCTGGCGAAAGTCGCGGGCGTATCGTGTTGCCGCGCAATGGTATCGCGATTGTTCTCCGGGTTTCTATCATGATGCAAAACAGTGTGAACGGCATGGCAGTACAAAAGCGAAAGAGCAAGGAGTACGAGAACAAACCTGTCGAACAGACGCTCGACGAGCTGAAGGTCGATCGGAATGCCGGACTCGATGACAGGGCGGTTTCGGAGCGCCGGAACCAGTACGGATTCAATGAGATCGAGGAGAAAGAGGAGAGCCTCTGGCATCGGGTATTCCGGCGCTTCTGGGGGCCGATTCCGTGGATGATCGAGGTCGCGGCGATTTTGTCCGCAGTCGTGCAGAAGTGGGAGGATTTCAGCATCATCCTCGTGATGCTGCTGGTTAACGCCGGTCTCGATTTCATGCAGGAGCACCGGGCGCTCAACGCGCTGAAAGCGCTGAAGCAGCAGTTGGCCAAGGAGGTGACGGTCAAGCGCAACGGCGAGTTCATGCGCATCCCCGTGCGTGAGCTTGTGCCGGGAGACATCGTGAAAATCCGCATCGGCGACATCGTGCCCGCCGACGTGCAGTTGCTTGATGGCGATTATTTGCTCATCGACCAGGCGGCGCTGACCGGCGAGTCGCTGCCGGTGACGCGCAAAACCGGCGCGGTGGCCTTCGCCAACACCATCGTCAAACAGGGCGAGATGCTGGCCGTGGTGCTCAATACCGGCACGAATACCAGCTTCTCCTCTGTGGTTGCCCTTGTCGCCGAAGCGCAGCGGCAGGAGCGCAGCCACTTCCAGAAGATGGTCATCCAGATCGGCAACTTCCTGATCATGGTGACGATCGTGCTGGTGCTGATTATCATCATGGCGTCGCTCTTTCGCCACGAGCCGCTGATAGACATCGTTCGCTTCGCGCTCGTCTTGAGCGTGGCGGCTATTCCCGTCGCCTTGCCCGCGGTGCTCTCGGTGACGATGGCGGTCGGTGCGATGAACCTCGCCAAACGGCAAGCCATCGTCTCACGTCTGACGGCTATTGAGGAGCTTGCCGGGGTTGATATTTTCTGTACCGACAAAACCGGCACGCTCACCAAGAACAAGATGCAGGTGGCTAGTGCCAACGTGCTTGAAGGCTTCACCGAAGAGGATTTGTTTTTGTATGCCGCGCTGGCTTCACGTCTCGAAAACAACGACCCGGTCGAGCTTCCGATTTTCAACTATCTCGATACGAAGCTGAAGAGTGTTGACTGGAAAGCGTGGAAGCAGACGAACTTCAAGCCGTTCGATCCGGTCAGCAAGCGTACGGAGGCGGATGCCGAAAAGGATGGCAAGGCGGTGCACGTCGTCAAGGGTGCGCCGCAGATACTTATCGAAATGGCTGGGCTCGACGAAGCGAAAACCCGCCAGCTTAACGAATCGGTGGATGAACTCGCTTCGAAGGGCTATCGCACGCTTGGCGTTGGCCTGAAGGAGGGGGACGGGCCGTTCCGTATGATTGGCTTGATTCCACTCTACGATCCGCCGCGCGAGGATTCCAAGCGGGTGATTGAGGAGATGCACAGCTTCGGCGTCAAGGTCAAGATGGTGACTGGCGATAACCTGGCCATCGCCCGTGAAATCGGCGGCATTCTCGGACTTGAGCGGAAGACGATCCGCTCTTCGCAGCTTTCGGGCG
Organism: uncultured Chlorobaculum sp.; assembly: GCA_965544465.1. Taxonomy (GTDB): domain Bacteria; phylum Bacteroidota; class Chlorobiia; order Chlorobiales; family Chlorobiaceae; genus Chlorobaculum. Next base: position 4,990 of record CBEUNJ010000089.1, on the reverse strand, counting down.
CATCGGCTAACGAACTGCTGGAGCTTGTCGAGGCGTTGACGACCGCCATCTACCGGAAGCTCAAGGGCGAGGTGGAGTTGCGGGAAGCCAAGGCGTTTGCTTCGGATGTAATGGATCAGGTCAGCAAGCTTTACGACACGCGCCTGCTCGAACGCGAGTTCATCCATACGCATGAATCGGCGATTGTCGAGATGATCGAGGATGTTGATATTTTCGCCGAGGTGGTGCCGGAGGACAAGTACCGCATTGTCGATACGTTGCAAAAGGGCGGCCACATCGTCTCGATGACCGGCGACGGCGTGAACGATGCGCCCGCGCTGAAGAAGGCCGATTGCGGCATCGCGGTCTCCAACGCCACCGATGCGGCTCGCGCAGCGGCGGACATCGTGCTCACCGCGCCCGGTCTGTCGGTCATCAACGAGGCAATGCAGCAGGCGCGGCTCACCTTCGCCCGTATGAAGAGCTACGCTACCTTCCGCATCGCCGAGACGATCCGCATCATTCTCTTCATGACACTCTCGATCGTGGTGTTCAACTTCTACCCGATCACGGCGCTCATGATTATCCTTTTGGCGCTGCTCAACGACATTCCGATTCTCGCTATCGCTTACGATAACAGCAAGATTCACGCAACGCCGGTGCGATGGAACATGCAGGAACTGCTCATCATCGCCAGTTCGCTCGGCCTGTTCGGCGTCATCTCTTCGTTTCTGCTCTTTTTCCTGTTGCGTCAGTACGGATTTTCAGAGGAGATGATCCAGACGCTGCTGTTTCTCAAGCTCATCATCGCCGGGCACAGCACGATCTACATTACTCGCTCGGAGGGGTGGTTCTGGCAGCGTCCGTGGCCATCGCCGCTGCTCTTTGGCGCGACCTTTGGTACCGAGATTCTCGGCACTATTCTTGCTGTATATGGTATCTTTGTGACGCCAATCGGTTGGGGGTATGCGCTGCTGATCTGGGCTTACGCTCTTGTATGGTTTGTAGTGAATGATCTGCTGAAGGTGGTTGTCAAGCGGGTGTTTCTGCAACGAAACCACGCTTGATCGGACAGGCCGGACGGATTGGTCTGAGCTGACGGGTCCGTCAGCTCAATAAAAAGGCGGCCCTTTCGAGGGCCGCCTTTTTATGTTGTTTTTTTCGTGCTTTGCAGCTCAGAGCAGTGCCGCGCGGGCTGCTGCAAGGCGGGCGACGGGGACGCGGTACGGGCTGCACGAGACGTAGTTCAGACCAGTTTTGTGGCAGAACTCGATCGTGGTCGGGTCGCCACCGTGCTCGCCGCAGATGCCGAGCTTGAGGTCAGGTTTGACCGAGCGGCCTTCCTTTGCCGACATGCTGACCAGGCGGCCAACGCCATCCAGGTCGATGCTCTCGAACGGGTTGCGCACGAAGATCTCTTGCTGCTGGTAGATTGGCAGGTACTGGCCGGAGTCGTCGCGGCTCATGCCGAGGCCCATCTGCGTGAGGTCATTGGTGCCGTAGCTGAAGAAGTCGGCGGCCTTGGCGATCTGGTCGGAGGTGACGGCGGCGCGCGGAACCTCAATCATGGTGCCGACCAAGTACTTGACGCCGACGCTCTGCTTGGCGATGACGCTGCGAGCGGTTTTGTGGATCACCTCGCTGGTGATTTCCAGCTCCTTGACGTTGCTGACCAGCGGAACCATGATTTCCGGTACGATGTCGAGCTTCTCTTCTTGCTTGATGCGGCAGGCGGCTTCGATAATTGCCTGAACCTGCATGACGATGATTTCCGGGTGCAGGATGCCGAGGCGGCAGCCGCGCATACCAAGCATGGGGTTGAACTCGTGCAGGCTCTCGATGCGTGCCTTGATGTCAGCCGAACTCTTGCCGATCTTTCCAGAAAGCTCGTCGATCTCCTTGTCGGTGTGTGGCAAGAACTCGTGGAGCGGCGGATCGAGCAGGCGGACGGTAACCGGCTTGGAGCCCATCGCCTTGAACAGGCCATAGAAGTCGTCGCGCTGGTAAGGGAGCAGCTTATCGAGCGCCACCTTGCGGCCAGCCAGGTCGTCGGCCAGAATCATTTCGCGCATGGCGTCGATGCGGTCGCCGCCGAAGAACATGTGCTCGGTACGGCACAGGCCGATGCCTTCCGCGCCGAAAGTGACGGCGATTTCAGCCTGCTCGGGCTGGTCTGCGTTGGTGCGGATGTTGAGCTTGCGGTACTTGTCGGCCCACGCCATAAGCTGGTCATAAATCTTGAAGGTTGGCGCGTCCTCTGGCTTCAGGGTTTTATCGATCAGTACTTCGAGGATTTCAGAGTTTTTGGTTTTGACCTCACCTGCAATGACCTCACCCGTGGTGCCGTCAATCGAGATATATTCACCCTCCTTGATGACGAGATCATTGCCGGCAACGCGCAGTTCGCCGGTCTTGTAGTTGATGCAGAGCGAGCCGCAGCCAGCCACGCAGACCTTGCCCATCTGGCGAGCGACGAGGGCCGCGTGCGAGGTCATGCCGCCGCGCTCGGTGAGGACGCCCTCAGCCGCGGCCATGCCTTTGATATCTTCCGGGGAGGTCTCGATTCTGACCAGAATCACCTTTTCGCCGCGAGCGTTGGCGTCCATGGCGTCATCGGCATTGAAATAGACGCGGCCAGTGGCGGCGCCTGGGCCTGCATTGAGGCCGGTAGCCAGCAGACGCCCGCCGTCGATGGCAGCTTTCTTTTCGTTGAGGTCGAAGACTGGGCGGAGGAGCTGGTTGAGTTGCTCAGGCTCGATGCGGCGCAGTACCTCTTTTTCATCAATCAAGCCTTCGTTGTACATGTCAACGGCGATCTTGATGGCGGCAAGGCCGGTGCGCTTGCCGACGCGGCACTGCAACATGAAGAGCTTGTCGTTCTCGATGGTGAACTCGATGTCCATCATGTCGTGGTAGTGCTTTTCGAGGATTGAGCGGATTTCTTCGAGCTGGTTGTAAATTTCCGGCTTGTTCTCTGCGAGCTCGGCAATCTTGAGTGGCGTGCGGATTCCGGCAACGACGTCCTCGCCCTGGGCGTTCATGAGGAACTCGCCGTAGAAGATGTTCTCGCCCGAAGCGGCGTCGCGGGTGAAGGCCACGCCGGTGCCGCAGTTATCGCCCATGTTGCCGAACACCATCGCCTGAACGTTGCAGGCCGTGCCCCACCAGCCGGGGATGTGGTTCAGCTTGCGATAAACAATCGCACGATCGTTGTTCCAGCTGTTGAACACCGCGCCGATGGCTCCCTGAAGCTGCTCTTTCGGGTCTTCCGGGAAGGTTTTGCCGGTCTTGTCGAGGATCGCTTTCTTGTAGCGGGCCACGATATCCTTCAGGTCATTGACCTGGAACTCAGTGTCGAGCTTGATGCCGAGTTCCTCTTTTTTCTCTTCCAGAATCTCCTCGAACGGATCGATCTGTTTCTTGTCTGCCGGTTTGAGGTCGAGCACGACGTCACCGTACATCTGCACGAAGCGGCGGTAGCAGTCCCAGGCAAAACGGGGGTTGCCCGATTTGCGAGCCAGGCCTTCGACGGTCGTGTCGTTGAGACCGAGGTTGAGGATCGTGTCCATCATACCGGGCATCGAGGCGCGAGCGCCGGAGCGGACAGAGACGAGGAGCGGGTTGTCGGGGTCGCCGAACTTTTTGCCAAGGTAGTCTTCGACTTTTTTTAGCGCTGTCGGAATTTCAGTTTCGAAGAGGTTTGCGGGGTAGGTTTTCTGATGATCGTAGTAGTAAGTACAGACCTCGGTGGAAAGGGTGAAGCCGGGAGGGACAGGCAGGCCGATATTGGCCATTTCAGCCAGGTTTGCGCCTTTACCTCCAAGGAGGTTTTTCATTGAGGCATCCCCTTCTGCGGCACCGCCTGCAAAGCTGTAGATGTACTGCTTGGCTGCGGCTGATTCTTCGTTAGCGTGCGAATTCGGCATGTTCCTAATAGTTGGTTGACCCGAAAAAATAGATAAAGTTCATGAAAACCGGATACGGAAACGTACATTTCCGAGACGTTAATTTAACAGAAAAAACCATTCGGAAAAACCCGGAAAAGTGTTCAGCCCGTCTGTTTTATGGAGAGTTTAGCCGTTGTTTTCATTCTGCAGGTGTTCAGGATTTCAGTACCCTACCTGTTTGCTTCGGTGGGGGCGGTTTTTTCGGAACGGGGTGGGGTGATCAATCTGGCGCTCGAAGGACTGATTCTCGCGGGCGCGTTCGGCGCGATGCTCGGCCAGCACCTGACCGGTTCTGCCTGGGCGGGGGTGGCTGTTGCGCTGACGCTCGGATTGATCGTCTCGCTGCTGCATGCGTTCGTGACCATCACACTCCGCGCCGACCAGATCGTGAGTGGCATTGCCATCAACATCTTCGTGATGGGGGCGACCCGATTCAGCCTCGGCCTCTTCTTCGGCAGCGCGATGAACTCGCCGCGAATTGCCGGAATGGAGGTTTTGATGCCCCTGCTCGACCCGCTGCTGATTATTGCCGTGCTGTCGGTCGCGCTTGGCCAGTTCGTGCTGTTCCGGACACCCTACGGATTACGGCTTCGCGCGGCGGGCGAAAGCGCCAAAGCGGTCGAGACGGCGGGGCTTGATGTACGCCGGTTGCGCTACTCCGGCGTGCTCATCTCCGGCGCGCTGGCTGCGCTGGGCGGGGCGTTCCTCGTGTTTCAGCAGCACAGTTTTACCGACAACATGTCCGCCGGGCGCGGCTACATCGCACTGGCCGCGATGATCATCGGCAAGTGGTCGCCTGCCGGCGCGGCGGTGGCGAGCCTGTTGTTCGCCGCCGCCGAGGCCGTCTCGATCTGGTTCCCTTCCGGTTGGCTGCCTTCACAGCTCGTGCAGTCGCTACCCTATATTATTACGCTTCTGGTGCTCGCCGGTTTTGTGGGCAAGTCCACGCCGCCAAAAGAGGTCGGCGTGCCGTACGAGTAGGCGCCCACGGCGTGCGCCTGTTTAGACCGGTCGGATTCGACTGAAGGGCACCTCTAAAAACTTATTGCGCGGCCCGATTGCTT
>CBEUNJ010000088.1:0-7413 GCA_965544465.1 uncultured Chlorobaculum sp. | reverse complement strand
AACGGATTTTCACTTTCCAGCCGCTTCATGGCCTCTCTGGCGGCCAATTGTTCGGCATCTTTTTTCCGTGGTGCGGTGCCCTTGCCGAACGGAATGCCGTTGCAGGAAACTTCGATGGTGAAGGTCTTTTCGTGCTCCGCACCATCCTCGGTGACTACGGTATAGAGAGGCTGGGGGAGCTGGCGGCGCTGAGTGAATTCGATCAGGCGGCTTTTGTAGTTAAACTCCGCCTCGACGATCCGGTTCACATCGACCATCGTGATAACGTGGTTTATGATAAACCGCTTTGCTCCGTCAAGCCCTTGGTCGAGGTAAATCGCTCCGACAAGCGCCTCGAAAACATCGGCAAGGGCAGAATCACTGGTGCGAATATTCTGGCGGTTGGCCGATTCGCCGATGATGAGGTGCTCGCCAAGCTTGAGTTCGCGTGCGAAAGCGGCCAGCGCTTTGCGGTTGACAATCTTGGCGCGGTTGCTGGAAAGATATCCCTCGTCGCTCTCCGGAAAGAGTTTAAAGAGATGCTCGGAAATCAGCAGATCGAGCACAGCGTCGCCGAGGAATTCGAGGCGCTGATTCGATTCGGGGCACTCTTTTTGGCCCTGATGGTCGTGCAGTACTGAGCGGTGCGTCAGGGCGATGCGGTAGATCAGGCGACGCTTGCAAGGGCAACCGGTGAGGCGCTCCAGATAGCTGAGGGTTGCGGGATCGAGGCTGGGGCTGTTGGCGTCCAAGGAACCCCCATAGGGTTCACCGGACGCCTCTGTACGAAGGAACGGCAGTGACATCAGTTTTTGCCACAGGTTCGCCATCGTTCAGCCATTGACGGTCAGGCCGCCGGGCTTTTCCGGAAAATCAGGCTGCCGTTGTGCCCGCCAAAGCCAAATCCGTTGTTCAGCGCATACTCAATCGGGCGCTCTTTCGGCGTGTTCGGGGTGACATCGACATCGATCTCCGGATCGGGGTTCTCGATGTTGATGGTCGGAGGCACGATCTGGTTCTGCAGGGCCAAGATGCAAGCGATCGACTCGACAGCTCCAGCCGCGCCAAGCAGGTGGCCAGTCATCGACTTGGTCGAGCTGATGCTGAGCTTGTAAACATCTTCACCGAATAGCTGCTTGAGCGCCTTGATCTCGGCGAGGTCGCCGAGCGGCGTAGCCGTGCCGTGTGTGTTGATGTAGTCGATCTTGTCCGGCGTGATGCCTGCCATGTTCAAAGCGGCCTTCATCGCACTGAGCGCACCGAGGCCTTCCGGGTGCGGCGCGGTCAGGTGGTGCGCGTCGGCGGAAGCGCCCATGCCGACGATTTCAGCATAGATGTTTGCGCCGCGCTTGATGGCCGATTCGTAAGTCTCGATCACCAGCGAGCCTGCGCCTTCGCCTATCACGAAGCCGTCGCGATCAACGTCGTACGGCCTGGAGGCGTGTGCCGGATCATCATTGCGGGTCGAGAGTGCTTTGGCCGAGTTGAAGCCTGCCACGCTCATCTGCGTGATCGGAGCTTCGGAGCCACCACACACCATGTAGTCGGCCATACCCATCTGCAGAAGCATCACGGCGTCCATGATAGCGTGCAGGGAGGTTGCGCAAGCTGAGGCAGTGGCGTAGTTGGGACCCATAAGGGTATGCCGCATGGATATTTGTCCAGCCGCAATGTCGGGAATCAGCATCGGGATAAAGAACGGACTCACCCTGCGGGGGCCACGCTCCAGGTACTGACGGAACTGCTTATCGTAAATGGTCATGCCGCCGATGCCCGAGCCATGCACCACACCGATCCTTGTCGGGTCGATGGAGGAGAGGTCGAGTCCGGAATCCTTGATGGCTTGGTCAGACGAGATGATTCCATACTGGCAATATGGGTCCATGCGAGAGGCGGCTTTCCTGTCAATAAAATCCTCCGCCTTGAAATCTTTCAGTTCGCATGCAAACTGGGTTGCAAAATCGGTCGCATCGAAATAGGTGATCGGCGCAGCACCGCTCTTTCCCTCCATGAGAGCGTTCCAGAAGTCCGTCGCCGAATGGCCAACAGGCGATAACACTCCGATTCCAGTGACAACGATTCGTTTGAGTTCCAGACCCATCTGTTCAGATTTTACGTTATTCAGGCAGGGAAACAGCCCTGCCTGAGAAAAGAATGCCTCGACTCTTACTTCTTGTTGACGATATAGTCAATCGCCTGCTGAACGGTACCGATTTTCTCGGCATCTTCGTCAGGAATCTGCACGCCGAACTCGTTCTCAAGTTCCATGATCAGCTCGACCGTATCAAGTGAGTCTGCACCAAGATCGTCAGCGAATTTTGACTCAGGGGTGATCTGATCTTTGTTGACGCCCATCTTGCTGACGATGATATCGTACACTTTATCTTTGATTTCGGCTGCGCTCATAGTTCTGTTCTCCGGGTTTGTGATTATTGGACAATAAAAAATGCAAGTTCATTAATATACAAAGAAAAAGAAATCGGGCAAAGAGATGCCCCGGTGGAAGAATCGATGACTCACCGGCGCCATCAGGCTAAGCGGCAACTCACCAATTCTCAACAGGTTGCGGTTACATGTACATGCCGCCGTTGACGCTCAGCACCTGGCCGGTGATGTAGGCCGACTGATCGCTGGCAAGGAACGAGACCGCATCGGCGACGTTCTGTGGCGAGCCAAACACGCCGAGCGGAATGGCGGCGAGCATCTGCTGCTGCACCTCTTCGGAAAGCGCGTCAGTCATCTTCGAGGAGATGAAGCCGGGGGCAATGGCGTTGACGCGAACGTTGCGCGAGGCAAGCTCCTTGGCGACCGATTTGGTGAAGGCAATGACGCCGCCTTTCGAGGCCGCGTAGTTGGCCTGTCCGGCGTTGCCCATCAGGCCGATGATTGAGGCGATGTTGATGATCGAACCCGAACGCTGCTTCATCATGGTGCGCGTAGCGGCCTTGGTGCAGTTGAAGGTGCCGTTGAGGTTAACCCTCAGTACGGCGTCCCAATCCTCTTCGCTCATGCGCATCAACAGACCGTCGCGGGTGATGCCGGCGTTGTTAATGAGGATATCGATGCGGCCATTCTCCCTGGCAACGTCGTTAAAAACGTTCTGACACATTTCAGCACTGGTGACGTCAAGCTCCTTGCAGGAGACCTTCGCACCAAGCTTCTTGAGCGCCTCTTCGGTTTCCGTCAGCCATTCGGCCTTGAGGTCGCCGATGACGATATCAGCCCCTTTGGCAGCTAAATCGAGCGCGATTGCCTGGCCGATTCCACGAGCCGCGCCGGTGATAATGGCCGTTTTTCCTTCAAACATTGTCATACTGGTATCCGTTCTTCATTCAAATAGTTAAGCTGGATTGCGCATAGCTTCAACCTCTTCAGCGGTATCGACGCCTGCAAGCGCGGAGCCTCTGCTGATTCGTTTGATGAGCCCCTGAAGCACCTTCTGCGGGCCAACTTCGACGAATTCGGTGACTCCGGCATCGACCATCGCCTGCACCGACTGGCTCCAGAGCACCGAGCTGGTGAGCTGGCTGATGAGGTTTGCGCGGATCTCCGCTGCTACCGTGACAGGCTTGGCCACCACGTTCATGCAGACCGGAATTTCGGCGTCGCGAATCGTGATGGCGTCGAGCGTTTCGGCCAGCTCCTTTTCGGCGGGCTTCATCAACGGCGAATGGAATGCGCCCGAGACAACCAGCTCCTTGGCCATGCGTGCGCCTTTCGACGGGGCGAGCTCGACCGCTTTCTTCACAGCATCGACATCACCGGAGATGACAATCTGGCCGGGCGAGTTGAAGTTCGCCGCCTGCACGATGCCAGCCGTCGAGGCCTCTTGTAACAGCTCGTCGAGCGCCTCATCCTTCATGCCGATGATAGCAGCCATCGTGCCGGGATTCTGCTGCCCGGCGTTCTGCATCAGTGCGCCGCGTTTTGCCACAAGCTTGATGGCATCCTCGAAATCGAGCGCACCCGCGAAACAAAGCGCCGTGTACTCGCCAAGGCTGTGACCAGCGGCCATCGCCACGCCATCACGGCCCAGCAGCAGAGCAGCGGCATAACTGTGCAGGAAGATGGCGAGCTGGGTGTAGCGAGTCTGCTTCAGCTCCTCTTCGCTGCCGTTGAACATGATGTCGGTGATGGAGTAGCCGAGAATTGCGTCGGCCTTGTCCATCAGCGCTTTAGCTTCGGGGAAGCGTTCGTAAAGATCGCGCCCCATACCGCAGTATTGCGACCCCTGTCCAGGGAAAACAAATGCTTTCATATCGTGTGTATCGAAAATGAGTGGTTCGGCTTACTGCCAGCGGACGTAAACGCCGCCCCAGGTGTAGCCTGCTCCGAAGCTCACCAGAACAAGGTTCGAGCCGGTATGAAGCTTCTGTTGCTCATCCAGCTCGGCGAGACAGATCGGCACTGTACCAGCCGTGGTATTGCCATAGTTCTGAACATTCATCATCACCTTCTGTTCGGACAGTCCCATCCGCTCGGCAGTGGCATGAATGATGCGCTGGTTGGCCTGATGCGGCACCAGCCAGTCGATGGTCTCGGAGGTCAAGCCGTTTCGCTCCATGATCTCCTCAGCCACGTCGGCCATCGCCGTCACGGCGGCCTTGAAGACCTGGCGCCCGTCCTGGCGGAGGAAGTGCATCCGCTGATCAACCGTTTCGTGCGACGCCGGATGGAGGCTGCCGCCGCCGGGCATCAACAAATGGTGCTGCCCGTTGGCGCCGTCCGAGTAGAGCCGTGCGTCGAGCACACCGTAGCCCTCCTCTTTGGCGGCTTCGAGGATCACACCACCAGCACCGTCGCCGAACAGAATCGCGGTCGTCCGATCTTCGTAATCGATAATGGAGCTCATCTTGTCTGCGCCAATCACCATCACCTTCTTGCAGTTGCCCGACTCGATGAACTGCGCCCCGGTATGCAGGCCATAAATGAAGCCCGAGCACGCGCCGGAGAGGTCGAAGCCCCAGGCATTGCTGGCGCCGATATTGCCCTGCACAAGGCAAGCGGTCGACGGGAAAATCATGTCGGGAGTCATGGTCGCCACGATGATCAAATCGATCTCGCTAGCCGAAATGCCCCGCGTTCCAAGCAAAGTGTTGGCGACCTCGGTAGCCATATAAGCGGTCGCCTTCTGAGGATCACGCAGGATTCGCCGCTCCCTTATGCCGGTGCGGGTGGTGATCCACTCGTCGTTGGTATCGAGCATACGCTCAAGATCCCTGTTGGTGATCACCTCTTCAGGCAGATACTTTGCGGTCGTCGTTATTACTGCTTTCATAATGTGGGTTCGATTGATGAGCGAACGGGAAAAGCGAAATCATGCCGTAACCAGTCCTTTTGGCCGGGCGCAAAGGAGAGGGGAAAAGCATTTCGGAGCATCACCGCCTGCATGGAAGATCAGGAGAGCATCGCCGCGATACGCTCATTGACGCGCTGTTCGATCATGTGTTCGGCCATGTAGATCATGTTCTTGATAGCGCGGGATGACGAGCGACCATGGCCGACGATCGAAATGCCATCGACGCCAAGGAACGGCACGCCACCGAACTTTTCAACATCGAACGACTCGAAGATTTGCTTGAAGGCTTGACCGGCCACGGCGGCGGCAGCCTCTGAGAGCTGACCGGACATGACCAGCTTTTCAAGGGCCGGTTTGTAGAGCGCGCCGAGAAAGTGCGGCACGCTTTCGCCGAACTTGAGGATGGAGTTGCCGACAAGACCGTCGCAGACGACAATAGTGGCTTTTCCGGCAAGAATGTCGTGCCCCTCGATGTTGCCGATGAAGTTGATCCTGTTCTCGCCATTGGCCTCCTTGAGCAGGTTCCATGTCTGTTTGAGATAGTCCGGACCTTTACCTTCCTCCTCGCCGATGTTGAGCAGGCCGACCGTCGGATTGTCGATCGAGGCAGCGTAACGCTGGTAAATGGTCAGCATCTCGGCGAACTGCACCAGGTGTTCCGGCTTGCAGTCCACGTTAGCGCCGACATCGACGATATTGGTGAGGCCTTCGCCAAGTCTCGGGAAGTAGGCGTAGATGGTGGGGCGCTGCACGCCGGAAAGCCTGCCAAGCACGAACAGCGAGGCCGCCATCAGCGCTCCGGTGTTTCCAGCGCTAACGAAAGCGTGCGCCTCCTTCGACTTGCAGAGCTTCAAGCCGTGAACAAGCGATGAGTCCTGCTTCGACTTGACGGCAGTAGCGGGCACATCATCCATGGTGATGACCTCGGGAGCGTGCATGAATCGCCAATTGAGCGATTCGGATTCATACTCTTTCAGAAGCGGGGTGACTTTTTCTTCCTGCCCGATCAGCAGAAGTTCGAACCGGTTTGCGCTTTCACGGAGAGCCTCCACGGCGCCTTCGACAACGCAGGCCGGTGCATTGTCGCCACCCATGGCATCCACGACAATGGTCAACATGGCGATGCTGTCTTGTTTACTGATAACTGCTTAAGCGACAACGACCTTGCCGGTAACCTGACGGCCTTTGTAGTAGCCGCAGTGACGGCAGGCGCGATGCGGAAGGGTCGGCTCACCGCAGTTCGGGCAGACAACCGTGACGGCGGCTTTGGTGCGGGCGTTGAACTGTGCTCTTCTCTTGTCCCTTCTGGACTTGGACACCTTGGCTTTCGGGTGGGCCATAACTCTATATCAATTTAGAATAAACGGTTAACGATACTTGTTTTTCAGTTTCTCAAGCGACTCCTGCCACGAGCTGTCCGGCGAGGACTCCCCGTCCGGCTGTTCCTCGTTGCGGGGAATGCCGCACTCGGGATTGTCTGTGCAGGTCACTTTCATCGGAACCGACAGAAGCAGCGTCTCGCGGGCATCTTCGGTCAGATCAAGCGCCAGCGTATTCCTGTCGATGATGCGGCAGTCCTCATCACGCTCCTGACCAGCTTCATCGGCTTGCTCATACCCGTAATAGATACGGTACGAACCGTGCAGCCCGGATGAAAGCGGAGCCAGACAGATATCGCAGGTCAGATCGGCAGTAGCGAGCGTCTTCATGGTGACGATCATCTCGCCCTCCATTTTTTCAACAGTCACCCAAACCGATACCGCCTGTGAGAATCCCGCCTCAAGCAAGGCCGGATCACGAAAATCAGCCGCCATGCAGTTGAATTCAAACTCATGAGTCCCATCAGAGAGGCCCGCAAGGCGAATTCCAATCAGCGCTTTTTCCCTGGACATAACCACCTCTTTTCCATAAAAGAGTGTTAATGTAAGAAAATTATCATCGAAAAAGAAAAGCCGCGCCCGCCTGTCAAGAGAAGAATTTATAAAAAATGATCTTGAGGGTTTGGATTTTCCTGATTCAGGTGTATATTTGAATCCCTTCAATCAGGAAGGGAGTTTTTCCGCGATAGCTCAATGGTAGAGCATTCGGCTGTTAACCGAAGGGTTGTAGGTTCGAATCCTACTCGCGGAGCCAAA
>CBEUNJ010000087.1:0-7450 GCA_965544465.1 uncultured Chlorobaculum sp. | reverse complement strand
ACTGAAACAACATAACAACGGCCGTCGTGGTGATTTCTCTGAATTGCGTGATGGTATCCCCCATCTGATCTGACAAAGTCTTGCGCAAGGAAATGATTTGAGCCACTCCCCATTCGCAGGACAGCTATTTGAAAACACACGACGCCCGGCGGCAAACGGCATGAATCTGGCGGGATGATGATGTATTCAGGAACGCTGAACGAGCATGTTGGCCGAACATCTGAAAATATCCGCAGGTTTTCCCGATAAACATGCTAACTTTCGCCATTTGCACACCGCAATGCCAAGCCTCGAAGACCAGATGCCACGGAACGCTCGCAGCGTTTCAGCTGGCCATGAAGGCGAGAGTCGCGCGCGTTGACGCCATGATTTTGTTCACCCATACCATCCGACATGCAGTTTTCCTCACTCGGCCTTATCGATCCGATCCTCAAAGCTCTTGATGAAGAGGGGTACAGCTCCCCCACTCCCATTCAGGCCGAAGCCATTCCTCTTTTGCTCGAAGGTTACGACCTGCTTGGTTGCGCCCAAACCGGCACGGGCAAGACTGCCGCGTTTGCGCTGCCGATTTTGCAACTTCTGCTCGCAAACCAGACTCACGGGCGAAAGCGCAAAATCCGCTGCCTGGTGCTGACGCCAACGCGAGAGCTTGCTTTGCAGATTGGCGAGAGCTTCGAGGCATACGGTCGCCACACCGGGCTGACGAGCACTGTGATTTTTGGAGGCGTAAACCAGAATCCGCAGACCAAAACGCTTGCGGGCGGCGTGGACATTCTCGTCGCCACGCCCGGCCGGATGCTCGACCTGATGGGTCAGGGGCACCTGCACTTGCGGGACATCGAATTTTTCGTGCTCGACGAGGCCGACCGCATGCTCGACATGGGCTTCATCCATGACGTAAAAAAGGTGCTTGCCGCATTGCCGAAGAAAAAGCACACTCTCTTTTTCTCAGCCACCATGCCTCCGGCCATCGTGAAGCTGGCGAGCTCGATTTTGCACGAGCCGAAAAAAGTGACCGTTACGCCGGTTTCATCGACCGCCGAAATCATCAACCAGCGCGTGCTGTTCGTTGACCGTGAGAACAAAAACAGCCTGCTTGCCCATCTTTTGGAAAACCGCGACATCTCCTCGGTTCTGGCCTTCACCCGCACCAAGCACGGCGCCGACAAGGTGGCTCGCTACCTGACGCGCAAGAACATCAAAGCCGAAGCGATCCACGGCAATAAATCGCAGAACGCCCGCCAGCGCGCGCTCGGCAACTTCAAGAGCGGCGAGACCCGCGTGCTTGTCGCCACCGACATCGCGGCGCGAGGCATCGACGTGGACGATCTCGAATACGTCATCAACATCGATCTGCCCAACGTAGCGGAAACCTACGTCCACCGCATTGGCCGCACAGGCCGCGCCGGCAACCGGGGCACCGCCTACTCATTCTGCAACGCCGAAGAAAAAGAGTACTTGCGCGACATCGAAAAGCTGATCGACAAATCGATTCAGGTCATCGACAACCACCCCTACCCGATGATGAACTTTGAGGTGGAGGAGCCGAAACCCGCGCCAACAAAGCGGAGCCATGGCACAGAGCGGAGGCAAAAAGAGAAACCGAAGCAAGAGCAACAAGCGGGCTCCAAACGCCCCGCACGCTCCGGCGGCCACAAACGACGCTATAGCAGCAAACGCAGCTGAAGCTCGACGGGCGGATAAGATTATCCCAAGCGCCTGCCCATCGAACCCAACAGTGGCAACAGCCGCAACGGACACGGCAAGAAAACGAGTAACTATTTGTTGTCGCCAAACACCAGCGACAAACCAAGGACATTGGCGGCAAAATCGCCATTCACGGCGTCGATTCTTCCGCCAGTCACCATCAGGGCCATATCCTTGCTGAGCTGGTATCCGATACCGGCATTGGCCTGCCAGACAAACCCTGAGCCGACGGCAAGTCCGGCGCCGCCAGCCGCACCGGCAAGACCTTCAACCTCAGCAAATAACGGGCCGGCAATTTGCTGGTGGAGACCAGCGCCAATCAGTCCGATCATATACGCACCAGCATCACCGCCATAGGCCGCAAGCCCCTGCCCCGTCAGGTAGGCCCACGGAACCGGGAAGTAGTCGAACTGGACGCCGAGATTGTCAATATCCTTGCCTTCGTGGCTTGTTCGCCAGCCATCGGCTCCATTCGTATAGCGCTGACTGACCACTCTGAGCCTGACGGGCAGTTCATCAACCTTCCGATCGTAGCCTCCGAACCGGCTGCCAATTTCAATTGACGGACTGATTCCTTCAAGGTCTCCGTCGGAGGTTGTCAACCATGACAGGCCCGCACCAGCGAAAAGATGATCGTTGATGGCATACTGCAAACCGCCCGAGATGTCGAACAGCAAGCCGCCGCCGGTATCGACATCACCGCCGCCGCCGCCGCCAAGCGAGACCGATCCGTCAAGCGACAGTTTCTCCGAAAGTGGAATTTTTACGCCACTACCAAGAAGTATTTGCATATAACCGGAACTGCTGCCTCCAGCGGCGCCTTCTGTTTCAAATTTCACATACCAGTTCTCATCGAGATAACCTCTCCAAACGATGCCGACAAGGGTGCAATCATCCTGGGGAGCGCCCGCAAGTGTCTGTACTCCGGAATTGACCATCAAAACCTTGGAAACAACAGAAAGTGAACTCTCTTCAAGCAGCATTCCTTCGGCGAATGAGGATTCGAAACCAAAGGGCAACGAGTAAAACACGACCGGTTGGACAGAGTCAATCGTTCCACCATTCGGGAAATCCACATAGCTGACGCCAGCGCCAAGCCGTCCCAGATCACCAAAATTATCGGACACACCAGCATACGCCCTGACCATCAGGCCGCTGCCAGACAAGGCATACCCGCCGCGTCCGCCACCAGCGCCGATGAACGCGCCGCCTTCGAGTTCAAATGGCCCGGCAATCGGAACATGGCCGCTGCCCTGAATACCGATGGTGATAAAACCTCCGCGCTGGCCGCCAACAGCCGTCCATGTCCCGACACCGGCGCTGAAATGCTCGCTCAGTGTTTTTTCCACGCCGAAGCCAAGCATCTGCATCGACTCCGATCCCGGCAACGAGAGCGACTCATAGGCCATTTTTGTCTCAAAGGGCATCTGTTCATCCGCAGCGTGCGCGATTCCGCCTGTTCCGAAAAAACAGATCACGCCGAGGCTGCTCATGATTCGATGCAAACGCTTCATAACCGGCTCCTTTTCGTTTGAGAGCACCTCTAAAACGTTTTATGATCTCGACTTGTCGGGACAATACGTTTTTAGAAGTAACCGTGATTTGTAGCTGCCCCGGCTTGCTATAACGCTTCATCCGGAGCCATTTTTGGTAGCTATCTGAAATAGATATAGGTTGAAAAGTACGCAATTCGATGCATTTTCGCCACCATACAGAGCAAAAGGAACTAAAACCGCTGAGAGCTTTCCGGGTATAAAAAATGGCTTGCAATGACGATAACCGACTGCAAAGGAAGGCGTTGGATACGTCGATACGATTGATCGCCAGAAAACTGATGTCACGGAAATGTTTATGTTATTGGATAGATAAACAGGCGGCTCCATCGCTCAAGCCACGTTTTCATGATCGATTTCAGACTCAAGGTTTTCGATACGGTCGCCCGCAGGCTCAGCTTCACCAAAGCGGCCGAGGAGCTGTGCATCAGTCAGCCAGCAGTTACCAGACACATCAAGGTGCTAGAGCGGCAAATGAACCTGCGGCTGTTCGAGCGGCGCGGTAACCGGGTAGCCCTGAGCGAGGGCGGGCGGATTTTGCTGAAGCACACCGAAGCGATTTGCGATATTGCCCGCCAGCTCGAAGACGAGCTGAACATGCTCTACGAAGTACATCGCGGCTCGCTCAGCATCGGGGCCAGCACCACCATTGCGCAGTATGTGCTGCCTCCCCTTTTGGCGATGTTTCACCGCCTCTACGACCAGGTGCGGCTGTCGATGCTCACCGCAAATACGGAACAGATCGAAAACGCACTGCTGCAACACAAAATCATGCTCGGCATCATCGAGGGCGAGTCAAAGCGGCGTGATATTATCTATACGCCGTTCGCGCGTGACGAAATCGTGCTGGTTTGCAATCCCTTCCATCCGCTTGCCCGCAAAGAAGATATTCGGCTTGATGAACTGGCCGCAATCCCGCTACTGCTTCGCGAACCCGGTTCTGGCACCCTTGAAGTAATCGCCAACGGCCTGAAGCAGGCCGGGCTACGTCTGTCGGAAATGACCGTAGAAATGCACCTTGACAGCTCGGAATCGATCAAGTCTTACCTGATACATTCCCCGGAGTGCATGGCCTTTATCTCAAAGGATGCGGTCAACAAGGAGCTGAATGAGGGACTGCTCAAATCGCTCCGGGTCAAAAAGCTCTCGATGCACCGGCAGTTTTCTTTCATCACGCTACACGGCCAGAGCGGCGGGCTGGTTGAACTGTTCATGCGCTTCAGCGTGCAGCACCACACCCAGCGGTAAAGCCGGATTACTTGATCGCGCCCTCTTGTTTTGCTTGGCACACCAGCACGGCAAGCGCGCAAGAGAGTAGCCGGGTTCGCAAATTGTCAGAACGACTGGTAAGAATCACAGGTACCCGAGCCCCCATGACGATGCCGGCCGCATCGGCGTGGCTGATAAAGGTGAGCTGCTTGGCAAGGATGTTGCCCGCCTCGATGTCCGGCGCGAGCAGGATGTCGGCATCACCCGCCACCTGCGAGACGATGTGCTTCTCCTTAGCGGCCTCTTTGCTGATGGCGTTGTCGAAGGCAAGCGGGCCGTCGATGATGCAGCCGGTGATCTGCTTGCGCTCGGCCATTTTGCAGAGCGCGGCGGCGTCCAGCGTGGCCTGCATGGCGGGATTGACCACCTCGACGGCGGCCAGCACGGCGATTTTCGGCAGGCGCGCCTCCCTGGTCAGCGCAACCCACGCATCGACCGCATTTCGGCAAATATCCGCCTTGGAGGTGAGGTCGGGTGAAATGTTCACCCCAGCATCGGTGATAATCAGCCACTTGTCGTAGCCCGCCGTATCCATCACGTAGCAGTGCGAAAGGCGGCGCTCGGTGCGCAGTCCGGACTTGCGGGCCACAATCGGCCCGAGCAGTTCGTCGGTGTGCAATGAGCCCTTCATGATAGCCCGCACCCGGCCCGAAGAGGCAAGCTCAACGGCATAGTCAGCCGCCTCATGGCTGTGCTCCGCATTGACAAGCTCCCAGCCGGAAAGGTCGATCTCTGCTTTTGAGGCGGCCTCCCGTATGCGCCGCTCCGGCCCCACCAGCACCGGCACTATCAGCTCTTCCCTGACCGCATCGGCGACAAACTCAAGATCGAACGGGGTCACCGGATGCACCACCGCCGTTACCAGCGGTGGCAGAGAACCGCACCGTTCGATAACGGTGTGGTAACGATCGTGAGGATGCACCTGGATTTCCGGCGGTTCATCGCTGGCAAAAGCATGGATTCGTTTACTCATAACAGATTAAAAAGAGGGTTTACGATACCTTGTGATGACGTTTGCCGATGAATTACGGCGCCGTTATCGCTGCGCCGCAGGACGCCCGACCGAAACGCATCGAGCATCGCGCTGAAGGCCTCAGCGCCGGGCGACTCATGCCGGCGGAACAGCGGCGTATCGCGCCGATACCGGCAAGCTCTTCGTAAAGTACCAACGGTTCCGGTACTTTCAATCCAAAATCGTATCCAAGTCTGGCCGCTTTAAGGTTGTTTTCAGCTTGTCCAAGGGAGTGTCGACATGGCAAGCGAATCGGCATCGCAATCGCGATGAAAAGCTATCGCACCAACAAGCCGATCGGCCCAGATGCAATAGCGAAACGCTCATTGATACCGACACTTCATTTAAAGTAAGGATTTATTGGAGGTCGGTCAATGATTCAATATTGACGCCTCTTCAAACGGAGATTTTTTGCGTTGTATTGAGCGGTGATCTTGATTATTGGCATATGACCAAAATTATATCTATATTAAAGGCCTTACTATTATCCGTTGAGTAGCACCTCTAAACAGTACGCTGGTTGTGAAAAAAGTTTTGATTCTGGGGGGAGGCATCGCGGGTGTTGCTGCTGCCATTGCCTTCCGTAAAAGAGGATTCGAAGTCGAAGTCGTTTCCGACAGAGAGTATGTGTTTATCTATCCGATTGCCATCTGGATTCCGGTAGGAACCGAGAAGTTCAATAACGTGGCGTTTCCTTTGGCCAAACTTGCCAAAAAACACGGTTTTTCGCTGACACTCGACAAAGTGACGGGGTTCGACGTCAAACGCGACTCGATCACCCTCAAAGAAGGCGGCGTGCGTAGTGATTTCGATTTTCTGGTGATCGCGCTCGGTTCGGACAAAATAAAGCATGAAGGCATCGAGCACACACTCTCGATCTGCGGAGCGCCGGAGCACTCGATTCGCCTGAAAGAGAAAATCGAAGCGCTGATTGAACGTGGCCACGGCAAGATCGCCTTCGGCTTCGGCGGCAATCCGAAAGACCCAAGCGCGGTGCGCGGAGGTCCGGGATTCGAGCTGTTTTTCAACCTGCACCACAAGCTGAGCAAGCTCGGAATTCGCGACAACTTCGAGATGACCTTTTTTGCTCCGATGGCCTCGCCGGGCAAGAAAATGGGTCAGAAAGCGCTCGATATGATGGACATTATGTTCAAGTCGAAAAACTTCAAGCAGCACTACGGCACAAAAATCACGCGCTTCGAGACTGACGGTATCGTATTCGAGGACAACAGCAAATTGCAGAGCGACTTGACGATGTTCATTCCTGCCGGATCAGGTCATAGCGCTTTCAAAAATTCCGATCTTTCACTAAGCGAAGCCGGCTTCGTCAAAATCGATGACTTTTGCCGCGTCATCGGCGTTGACGGCTGGTATGCCGTCGGCGATTCAGCAGCGCTCGAAGGGCCGGAGTGGAAGGCCAAGCAGGGGCACATCGCCGAATTCATGGCCAACTGCGCGGCCAACAACTGCCTCGCCGAACACTTCGGCCATCAGGAGCCGATGAAAGGCTATCAGGAGCATCTGAACGTCCTCTGCGTCATGGACACCGGAGACGGCGCAGGCTTCGTCTATCGCACTGGCCACAGCCAGATGTTTATTCCAATGCCGATCGTCGGCCACTGGTTGAAAAAAGCGTGGGGACTGTATTACAAGCTTTCGAAGATGAAATATATCCCGAGGATCCCGGGAATGTGAGCTGTCTGGGCCTGCCAGAGACTATGAGCGTTTACACACGTTATCTTGCAGATGCGGACGCTTGGTTGAATATCTCGTTGACGCCAAGTTATTCTGCCCCTTCGATTTTTCTACGAAAAGTCCCGGAGCAATAATCTCCTCCTCCAACCCTTCAAATCTACCACAAACAGAAAAAGCAGGCCAAATTGACCTGCTTTTTTTGTTATCCATAGAC
>CBEUNJ010000086.1:0-7655 GCA_965544465.1 uncultured Chlorobaculum sp. | reverse complement strand
GAGCACCACCCAACGAAGCAATCGGGCCGCGCAATAAGTTTTTAGAGGTGCCCTTGAGGGGGACTATTCCCCGCCAACCAGGACCTTCGCCATGCTGTCAACCGAATTTGAAACGCCACTATGGGAGAGCCTGTCGCGCATCTGCGGCATTGATGAAGCTGGACGCGGGCCGGTGGCCGGGCCGGTGGTCGCGGCGGCGGTGGTGTTCCCGCGCCATTTCAGCCCATCGGGCATTCTGAAACGGCTCGACGACTCGAAAAAGCTGACCGCCAAACTGCGCGAACAACTGGCTCCGGCGATCCGCCAGAGCGCCGAAGCGTGGGCGGTCGCGGTCGTAGATGCGGAGACGATTGACCAGATCAACATCCTGCAAGCCACGATGCTCGCCATGAACCGGGCCGCCGAGTCGCTCAGCGTGACGCCAGAATTGCTGCTGGTGGACGGCAACCGCTTCAGGCCAATGCTGCCAATTCCGTTCGAAACCGTCGTCAAGGGCGACTCGAAGGTCTTCTCCATCGCCGCCGCCTCGGTGCTGGCCAAAACCCGGCGGGACGAGCTGATGCGCGCCTACGCCGCCGAGTACCCGAAGTACGGTTTCGACCTTCATTTCGGCTACCCGACCGCGCGGCACGTCGAAGCCATCAGCCAGCACGGGCGCTGCGCCATCCACCGCAAAAGCTTCAAATTACGGAAACTGGGCGAAAAATAGAGAGGCATTAACCATGCACGCACCACACTGGCTCGGCGTTGAAGGAGAGAACATCGCCGCGAGGCACTTGGCCGCGCGGGGCTACCGCATCGTGGAACGCAACTACCGCTACCACCGCAACGAGATCGACATCATCGCCCTTGACGGCCAAACGCTCTGCTTTATCGAGGTGAAAACCCGCTCCTCGCTCACCAAGGGGCATCCCGCCGAATCGGTCACGCTACGCAAGCAGAAGGAGATCGCGCGGGCCGCTGCGGGCTATCTGACGACGTTCCACAACCCCTGGATCACCTGCCGCTTCGACGTCGTTGCCGTGCTCGCCCGCAGCCTCGACGAACGCTCCATCACGGCCTACGAACTCGAACATCTGAAGGGCGCGTTCATGGTTGGCGACGCGAGCTGACAGATAGCATATCAGTCTTTTTGTATTATATTTAGGATCAAAGTTTTTCTGATTCATGACGCACGACGATCCCATGCAAGAAACCGATATCCAGACCGCGCAAAACGCTGCAACCGATTACGGCGCAGCCAATATTCAGGTTCTCGACGGCATCGAACATGTCCGTAAAAGACCCGCGATGTACATCGGCGATATTTACAGCCGCGGCCTGCACCATCTGGTTTATGAAATCGTTGACAACTCGATCGACGAAACGCTCGCTGGCTACAACGACTACATCCATGTGGCGATGAATCCTGACGGCTCGGTGACGGTCACCGACCACGGGCGAGGCATTCCGGTCGATATTCATCCGGTCAAGAAGAAATCGGCCCTGGAGCTGGTCATGACGGTTATCGGCGCGGGCGGCAAGTTCGACAAGGGAGCGTACAAGGTCTCCGGCGGTTTGCACGGCGTGGGCGCTTCGGTGGTCAACGCGCTGTCCGAGTGGTGCGAAGCGGAGGTTTACCGCGACGGCAAAGTGTACAAGCAGACCTACAGGCGCGGCGTTCCACAGGGACCGGTCGAAGAAGTCGGCACAACCGATCAGAAAGGCACGAAGGTGACCTTCAAACCAGATTCGGAGATTTTCAAGACCACTGAGCTCCGCAAGGAGGTCATCATCGACCGCATGAGGGAGCTGGCGTTCCTGAACAGCAACCTGCGCATCATCGTCCGTGATGCTGAGGGCAATGAAGAGACCTTCCACTTCGAGGGCGGCCTGAAAGAGTTCGTGCGCTTCACCGATGCCAACCGCCTGAGCCTGCTCAAGGAGCCGATTTCCATCGCGGGCGAACGTGATTCGACGATGGTCGAAATCGCCTTGCAGTACAACGACTCCTACCAGGACAACCTCTTCAGCTACGTCAACAACATCAACACGCACGAGGGCGGCACGCACGTTACCGGTTTCCGCAAGGCGCTGACCCGCACACTGAACTCCTGCGCGCAGAAGAACGACCTGCTGAAGAACGTCAAGATCAACCTCACCGGCGATGACTTCAAGGAAGGGCTGACGGCGATCATTTCAGTCAAGGTGCCCGAACCGCAGTTCGAAGGCCAGACCAAGACCAAGCTCGGCAACTCCGAGACGCAGAGCATCGTCGAAACCATCGTCAACGAGCAACTCGCCGAGTTCGCCGAGAGCAACCCCGGTACGCTGAAGCTCATCATCGAGAAAGTGAAGGGCGCGGCGATTTCGCGAGAAGCTGCACGTAAGGCAAAAGAGCTGACACGACGCAAGTCGGTGCTCGAAAGCTCTGGCTTGCCCGGCAAGCTGGCCGACTGCTCAATCAACGATCCCGACCACTGTGAGCTGTACATCGTCGAGGGCGACTCGGCAGGCGGCAGCGCCAAGCAGGGCCGCGACCGCAGCTTCCAGGCTATCCTGCCGCTGAAGGGTAAAATCCTGAACGTCGAGAAGGCGCGCCTGCACAAAATGCTCGAAAACGAGGAGATCAAAACCATCATTCTCGCGCTCGGCACCAGCATCGGCGAGGAGGAGTTCTCGCCCGAAAAACTGCGCTACGGTAAAATCATCATCATGACTGATGCCGACGTTGACGGCGCGCACATCCGTACGCTGCTTCTGACGTTCTTTTTCCGCTACATGCGCTCACTCATCGAAGCGGGCAAGGTCTTTATCGCCCAGCCTCCGCTCTATCTGATTAAAGCCGGACGCGAACAGCAGTACGCGTGGGATGAAGACGAGCGGGTAAGTATTACGGATTCGATGAAAAAGCTTCAGAAGGGACGGGGCAATGTCGCCATCCAGCGCTACAAAGGTCTTGGTGAGATGAACCCCGAGCAGCTCTGGGGAACCACGATGGATCCGGAGCACCGCTCCCTGTTGCAGGTCACGGTGGAAAATGCGATGGAGGCCGACCAGGTCTTTTCAACCCTGATGGGCGACAAGGTCGAACCCCGCCGCAACTTTATCGAACAGAACGCACAGTATGTCAAGCGCTTAGACGTCTGACATAATCCGCACGAACACCTCTTTCTTCAGCTTCTCGATCCAGGCCTCGAACGCTTCCTGACGCTTCTGATTGGCCGCCATCTCCTCAATTTTCGTGAAATCGCGCTCCGGTGACAACCGGTGCGCGGGCTGCCGTGCGTCAAGCTTGAAGAGGGCGTAGAAAAACGGGCCACGTTTCGGCTCGATCTTTTCGGGCCGGCTGATGTCGCCCGCGTGCTTCAGGCCACCGACGATCTTCTGGAGATCGGGACGTAGCGAATCGAACTCCACGAAAGGCTCTCCGGTGGCGCTTGAAATGATCTGGCCGCCGTTGGTTTTGGCCGACGGATCTTCGGAATACTGTTCGGCCATCTGAGCAAACGTGGCCTTGCCGGAAAGGACTTTAGCCCGTATGGATTCCAGCAAGCTGATCGTTTTCGGCAGATCGACCTTGCTGCGGTCAAACGCTGCAAGAATGTGGCGAACATGAATGCGCTGACCTTCCTTGCCGATCAACTGGATCAGGTGGTAGCCGAAACGACTCTCGACGATGCCGGAAATCTGACCCGGCTTGAGCGCATAAGCTGCCTTCTCGAAGCTCGGTACCAGCTCGCCCTTGCGAACAAAACCCAAGTCGCCGCCAAGCCTGCGAGAACCCGGATCATCGGAGGTTTCGCGGGCTAGCATAGCAAAGTCCGCGCCATTCTGCAACTGCTGATCAATCGCCTTGATCTTGCCAAGCGCCCGCTGCTTTTCGCCCTCGGCAATCTCCGGATAGCGGATGATCTGCGAGACCGACACCATTTCAGGCGCTTCGGGAAGCTTGCCCTTCTCCTTGCGGTAAAACGCCATCACCTCGTCGTAAGTGACGGTCACATCATGAAATTGCTTCCGCCGGAGAGCATCCACCATCTGCTGGTTCTTGATGTCTTCGCGAATGTCCTGCTTGAGCCGGTTAACCGGAAGGCTGAAACGCTCCTCCATCGCGCTGACTGACGGAAACTTCGCACGCAGGGCGTTGTATTTGGCGGTCGCCATCCGGTCAATTCTGGTCTCGTCAACCTTGATGCTGTCAATTCTGGCCTTGGTCAACAAAATCTTCTGGTCGATCACGTTGGCCAGAATCTTCTGGCGCAGATCAGGGCCTTTTTTGGCGTCGCGATACTGAAGATGGTACATCAGCTCCTGTTCCTTGATCTGGGAGTTGAGGATAATCTCCCGGCCAACGATAGCCACGATTTTGTCGGGAACGCTGG
The DNA here is from genome assembly GCA_965544465.1 of uncultured Chlorobaculum sp. Classification (GTDB taxonomy): domain Bacteria; phylum Bacteroidota; class Chlorobiia; order Chlorobiales; family Chlorobiaceae; genus Chlorobaculum. Next base: position 3,291 of record CBEUNJ010000086.1, on the reverse strand, counting down.
AGGCGATCGCCTCTGACAAATCGGCAACGGCCAGCATCAGAACAGCCAGAAGGGCAAGCACTGTTTTTTTCATAACATCGAAATTTTCTTGTGGTGAGCGGACCATGGGGCTCCGGAGCTGCGCTCCCCGATCCCGATACATCCGCAAACGAGGCTGCAACCTGTTCAGTAAAAACCTCTTGCTCCCAGGCATCCGAGTGGCAACATACAGCGAATCTCAGTCACGGGCAAAAGGATCGAGAAGGTGCCGGCGCAGAAAGAACAAGGACAGGCCGCCGGAGCCTTTGGTGATGACTCCAGCGGTAACGGCAAGAGGTCAGGAGCCTTTGAGCTTGATGGAATTGTTGGAGCGGCGCTGCCAGTCGTACACGATGGGAGCTGCAACGAAAATCGAAGAGTAGGTTCCAACCAGAATACCGGCGAACATGGCAAACGCGAATCCGCGGATTGCCGGGCCGGCGAAGAAGAAAAGCACCAGCACGGTCAGCATGGTCGTGCCGGAGGTGATAACGGTTCTCGACAGAGTCTGGTTCAAGCTCTCGTTGAAAATCCGTTCGTACTCCGAGGGCTTCTGACCGCGAATGCGTTCGCGAATACGGTCATAAACCACGACCGTATCGGTGATCGAGTAACCAGCGATGGTCAGAAACGCCGCGATGATGCTCTGGTCAACTTCGAGCGGCATGAAGGTAAATATACCACCAAGCAGGCTGAACAGGCCAAGGACTATCAGCACATCGTGGAAAATGGCCACCACGCCGGCAGCGGCAAACTTGAACTCGAAGCGGATGCTCACGTAAAGCAGAATGCCGATGAGCGCGGCGCCAAGCGCCTTGACGGCCGACATCTTCATGTCGGCGGCGATGCTCGGGCCAACCGCCTGGATGCTCAGAATTTCAGCGGGATCAGAGGGCAGTTTCGAGGCAAGCGCATTGGAGATTAGCGATTTGAGGCTGGAGGTGTTGCCCTGAAAATCGGCCTTAAGCAACAGGGAACGATCCATGCCGTACTGTTTGACCGAACCGTTCACACCCGCCTCACGCATGATCGAACGCACCGTGCCGACATCCACCGTTTTTTCAAAGCGAATGACCACCTCCGAACCGCCTTTGAAATCGATGCCATAGTTCAATCCCTTGACAACGAGCGAAACCAGACCCGCAACCAGCAGAATGGTGGAGATGACATAGGCAATCTTGCGATGACCTATGAAATTGAAAGTTGTTTTCTGAAAAAGCCGCATTTCAGCAGAGTATTGTAATTATCCGAAACTTTTTTCATTCATGAACTTGCTGCCGAGAAGCAGGTCGAACAGCACCCTGGTCACCACAATGGCCGTAAAGAGACTGGCCGCGGTGCCGATCATCAGCGTGACGGCAAAGCCCTGCACCGGGCCGACGCCATACACATAGAGCAGAAAGGCCGCCGCGAGCGTCGTGACGTGCGAGTCCAGAATCGAGGAGAACGCCTTGTTGTAACCTGCGTCAACAGCCATCTTGAGGCTCTTGCCATCGTCAAGTTCCTCGCGGATGCGCTCGTAAATCAGCACGTTGGCGTCAACGGCCATGCCCATCGTCAGCACGATACCGGCGATACCAGGCAGGGTCAGCGCAGCGCTGAAACCGGCCAGCACGGAGATCACGATCAGAATATTGAGCACCAGCGCCAGGTCAGCGGCGATGCCCGCCTTGTTATAATAGAAAATCATGAACAGGGCCACAGCCGTAAAGCCCCAGGTAACCGACAGCAGACCATCGCGGATGTAGTCCGAACCGAGCGACGGGCCGACGGTGCGCTCTTCGAGAATCCGCACCGGAGCGGGCAGCGAACCGGCCTTCAGAATGATCTCCAGATCCTTGGCCTCATCCAGACTGCCGATGCCGTTGATGACCGAATTACCGCTCGGAATGCGCGACTGCACAACCGGAGCACTATAAACTGAACCATCGAGCACAATGGCGATCTGCTTGCCGATATTGGCGCCGGTGATGCGCGCCCATTTCGACGTGCCTTCATCGTTCATCGACATGAGCACCTCCGGCTGGGTGTCTTTCGAGCTGAAGGTTGCCTTCGCCTCGGTAATCACGCCGCCGGTCAGTTCGGGAGTTTTCTGAACCAGATAGATCAGATAGTACTTCTCGCCTTTGGCAGTTTGCTCGGGTTTGGCCGAGAGCAGCAACTGGGTATCCTGCGGAAGCATCGCGTTCACATCATCGCGCTTCAGAGCAGCCGCCACGAGATCATGGGCATAGGCCGGGGTAAACACCTGGCCATTCGGCATGACGCCAACCACTGCGGAGAGCTTTTTGGTGCCGAGACTGTCGGCAGCCGCCTTCGGTGAATCCGCCGAAGCGAGCGATGACGGAGCTTGAAGCGGCGCTGTACCAGCGCGCTCGACTGCCTGAAGCAACTGCTGCGGCTCCTTGACAAGCTTGAACTCCAGCTTGGCCGTACCCATCAGGAGGCGGCGCACGCGGGCTTCGTCGGTGACGCCGGAAAGCTCGATAATCAAGCGGCGCGAGCCCTGGGTTTGAATCACCGGCTCGGCAACTCCGTACTGGTCGATACGGTTACGGATAATCTCCTTGGCGCGGAGTAGTGCGTCCTGCGCCTCAGCATTCAGCTTGGACACAACCTCCTGATCCGAGTCGCGCAGATCGTAAAAGTAACGGCTGAGCTTGATATTTTGCTTTTTGAACTCGGCGGCCACCAGATTGACCACATTGCCGTTGGACTCACCCGCCTCGCGCCGAACTTTATCCATGATGCGGTTGAAAGCCGCATCCTTGTTCCAGGCTTTCTGCTCGATCAGGTCCAGAATATCGACCTCCATCACCAGGTGCATCCCCCCCTTCAGGTCGAGGCCAAGCTTCAGGCTTTTGTCGCGAGCCTGCTCGATTTCTTCACGATGATCGAGCGCAAACTTCAGACTATCCGCACGGGAATGAAAGCTCTCGAGCTTTTTCGTCAGAGCAGAGTCACGGTACGTAGGCCAAATCGACCATACCGAAACCAGCGCGACCACGGCAATGAGAATGAGTTTAAAGGTATTGTTTTTCATGACAAAAAGCCGTTACTCACAATTGTGTTAAAGAAAAGCCAATATAGGAAACCACCTCTGGATTAACAATCAGACAAGCGGGAGCAACAAGGGGGGAGTTTACAGTTACTCATGCGATAATGGACAATAGACAATGGATCATTGATTAGGGCACCTCTAAAAAGAGTCATGAGCGACCTGAGTGCAAGGTGGATGGAGCGCAGAAACCGGAGTGTACGCAGTGTAGCACG
>CBEUNJ010000085.1:0-7703 GCA_965544465.1 uncultured Chlorobaculum sp. | reverse complement strand
ACCTGAAGGCCCGGCAACGCCAACGCCTCAATGAGTTGTCGTTAGCCAAACTGAATCTGAAAACCGCGCGTGCCTACCGGATGCGTCTGGCGTTTCAGGAGTTGTTCAGTCAGCCGCCGGTTTTGGCCGAAGCGTTCCTGAAAAAGTGGTATTTCTGGGCGACGCACAGCAGATTGCAGCCAATCAAAGAGGCGGCTTACACCATCAAAAATCACTGGTCGGGCGTCTTGCGGTGGTTTACCTCCAGAATCAGCAATGGAACGCTGGAGGGCATCAACAGCCTCGTCCAGGCCGCCAAAGCCCGTGCGCGAGGCTACCGCACCAGCAAAAATCTCATCAGCATGATCTACCTCATCAGCGGCAAACTCAAGTTCGCTCTACCCACTCCAAACAGCGAGGAGCCCTTTTTCCTTCACCCCGTCTGAATCTCTGTTCTGAGCGCGATCTCTTCCAGCACGGCGCTGACTTGAATGCAGTTCGACATCGGGCCGGCATAGACGATGGAGCGCCCTTTGGTGTGAACTTCCCAGGTCTTTTTTTCCGCGATGACGCGCGGGCAGCGGACGGCCTTGATGATCTGGAAAATCACTTCGTCGAAGGTGTGTTCGTCGTCGTTGAAGAGCACCACGCGCCAAGCATCGAGGGTTTCGATGTCGGCGACAAGCTCTTCGGTTTTTGTCTCGGGCGTGTTTGCTGCGTTAAGCCAGGTCATGGTCATCGGGTTCGTGTTCGGGGGAGTCAATTGAAATGTAGGGTGCGGAACGCTTTCAGGCAAATCGCGCCTCAGCTCGAAACGACCGGCCCGGCGATGCCGAAGGCGTAGTGCTGCGACGAGATTTTCAGATGGCATCGCGCGCCGACAGGCAGCGTCATCAGTTCGCGGATGTGCCCGTAGGAGAGGCCGGTCATCACCGGTGAGCCTGCGTGCATCCGGTTGGCGTAGTAGGTGAAGAGCTTGTCGAAACGGTACTCCCGGTTTTCATCGGCGGCGTTTTTGCCGAACTGGCCGAACATCAGGCCGCGGCACTGCCGAACCAGGCCTGCGTTAAACAGATGCGAAAGCATCCGGTCGATGCGGTAGGCCGGTTCGTTGACATCTTCGATGAAAAGAATGCCGCCTCCAAATGATGGCAGGTAGGGGGTGCCGATCAGCGAGGAGAGCACCGAGAGGTTGCCGCCGATCAGCGGTCCCGTGATCGAGCCGGCCTTGATGCAACTGATTGCATGGCCTTCAAAATTGTGCAGTATCTCCGGATAGGCCTGATCGGTGAGTATCCCCCAGAAGTGCTCCTCGGTGTACGGGGTGGGCGCGTACAGCTCCGTGGCGGCCATCGGGCCGGAGAAGTTGACCAGACCCGCCTTGCAAAACACGGCCAGCGAGAGCGCCGTGATGTCGGAATAGCCGACGAGAATTTTCGGGTTGTCGGCGATCAACTTGTAATTGATGCGGTCGAGGATGCGCGTGGCTCCGGCTCCGCCGCGCAGGCAGAAGATAGCGCTGACCGACTGGTCGGCAAACATCTCGTGGAGGTCGTGGAGCTTGTAGCGGTCGGTGTGCTCGGGGTCGTGCTCCGACTGGTTCAGGTAACGGGAGGCCTTGACCCTGTAGCCGTTGCGCTCAAGGTAGGTGACGGCCTGTTCGATCTTTTCAGGCTCGGCGCAGGTTGACGAGGGGGAGATCAGACCGATGACATCCCCCCTGCGCAGGGCCTTCGGGATCAGAATCTTCATGAATGCAAAAACCATCAGCAGTACACGGGGCACTGCTGATGGTTTTCAACGGTGTTATGCCGCCAGAACGTCAGGAGACGTTCTCGGTCAGCAGGATTGCCTTGTTGTTGCTCACTTCAAAGAAGCCGTCTGAAATCTGGAACGTATTCTCCGACCTGTCAGGCAGGGACAGGCGCACTTTCCCGCTTTTCAGGGCAGCGACCAAAGACGCATGGCCCTTGAGCACCTGAAACAAGCCGTCCAGTCCGGGAGCAATGACGCTGTTGACCTCGCCGGAAAAGAAGAGCTTTTGCGGCGTGACGATGTCGAGCGTAAAGTTATCGGAACTTGCCATGTTGGTTTAGAGCGTTTTTGCTTTTTCGATCGCCTCTTCAATGGTGCCGACCAGATAGAATGCGTTCTCAGGCAGGTCGTCATGCTGACCTGCGATGATCTCCTTGAAGCCCTTGATGGTGTCTTCGAGCTTGACATACTTACCCTGAAGACCGGTGAAGGCTTCAGCCACAAAGAACGGCTGCGACAGGAAGCGCTGCACCTTGCGAGCGCGGGCAACCACGAGCTTGTCCTCGTCGCTCAGCTCGTCCATACCGAGAATGGCGATGATGTCCTGAAGATCCTTGTAGCGCTGGAGAAGCTGCTTGACCTCCTGGGCGGTGTTGTAGTGATCGTCGCCGATGACGTTCGGGTCGAGAATTCGCGAGGTCGAGTCGAGTGGATCAACAGCAGGGTAAATACCCAGCTCCGCAATCTGACGCGACAGCACAGTCGTTGCATCGAGGTGGGCGAACGTGGTGGCCGGAGCCGGGTCGGTAAGGTCATCAGCCGGCACGTAGATGGCCTGCACCGAGGTGACCGAACCTTTCTTGGTCGAAACGATTCTGTCCTGAAGCTCACCCATTTCAGTAGCGAGGGTCGGCTGGTAGCCCACGGCGCTCGGCATACGACCGAGAAGCGCGGACACTTCAGCGCCCGCCTGGGTGAAGCGGAAGATGTTGTCGATGAACAAGAGCACGTCGCGGCCCTCTTCATCACGGAAGTACTCTGCGATGCTGAGGCCGGTCAGCGCCACACGTGCGCGGGCACCCGGAGGCTCGTTCATCTGGCCGAATACCAGAGCGGTCTTGTCGATAACGCCCGATTCCATCATCTCGTGCCAAAGGTCGTTACCCTCGCGGGTACGCTCGCCGACGCCAGCAAACACGGAGAAACCGGACTGCTCTTTTGCGATATTGTTGATCAGCTCCATGATAAGCACGGTCTTGCCGACGCCTGCGCCGCCGAACAAACCGGTTTTACCACCGCGGGAGTAAGGTTCGAGAAGATCGATAACCTTAATACCGGTTTCGAACATCTCGGCTTTGGTCGAAAGTTCGTCGAACTTCGGAGCGGAACGGTGAATCGGGTAGGATTTCTTCGTGGGCACTTCGCCTCGACCGTCGATCGGTTCGCCGACGACGTTGAGCATTCTGCCGAGCACTTCAACACCGACAGGAGCCTGGATCGGCCTGCCGGTGTTGGCCACGCTCATGCCTCTGACGAGACCGTCGGTGCCTTCCATGGAGATCGCTCTGACGCGCTCCTCGCCAAGGTGCTGCTGGGTTTCGAGAACCAGCTTCGTGCCGTCCTGGCGGGTGACTGTAAGGGCATCGAGGATAGAGGGCAGCTGCCCTTCAGGAAAATCAACGTCAATGACAGGGCCGATGATCTGAGAAATCTTACCTTCTTGCATTGTTACGGTATGGATAGGATTTTAGTTGCAATCAAACGTTTGGTGCAGAAGTCGCTCGACTTTGCTTTCAGGCTCTGTTCCGGTTACCTGGCTTGGGTTTCACGGGGGTAAGCGAGCCACCTGAGGGACTTGAACCCACGACCTACTATTTACGAAACAGTTGCTCTACCAACTGAGCTAAGGTGGCTTGAACAGGCTTTCCACGCACAACGGCATGAAAATTCAAGCCGAAATATAGTCTATTTGTTCTCAAAACACAAAAGATTATCCTTTGCATATCTGAGGGGGAAAAGTCGAGGTTTCCTATATTTAAAATTCTGCGGATCGGTTTGCGCTGATTAGCCGTTTATGATGATTCGTTCAGCAAGTTTGACCTCACCAAAAGCAACATGATGAAAAAAATTATGAAAAAGTTTACATCTCCCTTTGCCGCGTTCACGGCGGCTCTCATGGTTTTTGCAGCCTCGCTGGCCTTTTCCGGGCAGGCGGCCGCCAAGCCGTCACCGGCCCCCGCTTTTTCCGGCATGACCGTTGACGGCAAGCCGTTCTCCTCTTCCTCCCTCAAGGGCAAGGCCTACATCATCAATTTCTTCGCCACCTGGTGCCCGCCCTGCCGCTCGGAGATCCCCGACATGGTGCAGGTGCAGAAAGCCTGGGAGGCCAAGGGCTTTACCTTTGTCGGCGTTGCGGTAAACGAAACCGTGCCGCATGTGAAGAACTTCATGAAACACCAAGGCATCACCTACCCGGTGATGATGGCTACGCCCGCGCTGGTCAGGATCTTCAATAGCTACATCGATGGAGGTATCACGGGTATTCCGACCTCGTTTGTCGTCGATTCATCGGGTATGCTTATCGGCGCGATGGTCGGCCCAAGAAGCAAGGAGCAGTTCGAGAAGATCGCCAGCATGGCGGTCAGCGGCAAGGCGGTCAAATAATGGGCTGCCGCCCGGCAACGCCACAGCCATTCTTCCGTGCCGATCGGCGCGGTTCTTTATGGCGCGTCCCCGGTATTTCCGTCTCCGGGGCGCGCTGCTTTAACAGGGTTTATCCCTTCCTGTCATCTTAATCGATCACTCAGTTATTATGGAGTCAATGCCAATCAATGCGCCGGAGTACGCCAGAAACCTGAAACTTCTCCAATGGGTCAAAGACGCCGTCGAGCTGTGCAAGCCCGATTCGGTGTACTGGTGCGACGGTTCCACCGAAGAGTACGACCGCCTGTGCAACGAAATGGTCGAGAGCGGCACCTTCATCAAGCTCTCCGAAGAGAAGCGTCCGAACAGCTTTCTCTGCCGCTCCGACCCTAGCGACGTGGCCAGGGTGGAGGATCGCACCTTCATTTGCAGCATCCGTCGCCAGGATGCCGGGCCGACCAACAACTGGGTTGCGCCTAAGGAGATGAAGGCGACGTTGAACAAGCTGTTCGCCGGCTGCATGAAGGGGCGAACCATGTACGTCATTCCCTTCAGCATGGGGCCGCTCGGCTCCCACATCGCGCACATCGGCATCGAAATCACCGATTCGCCCTACGTTGTGACCAATATGCGCATCATGACCCGCATGGGCCGTCCGGTGCTCGAACTGCTCGGCAAAGAGGATGAATTCGTGCCTTGCCTGCACTCGGTCGGCGCGCCGCTCGAACCGGGCCAGCAGGATGTGCCGTGGCCCTGCAACGACACCAAGTACATCGTGCATTTCCCGGAGGAGCGCTCCATCGTCTCTTTCGGCAGCGGCTATGGCGGCAACGCGCTGCTTGGCAAGAAATGCTTCGCATTGCGCATCGCCTCCTCGATGGCGCGCGACGAGGGGTGGCTCGCCGAGCACATGCTCATTCTCGGCGTCGAGTCGCCGGAGGGTGAAAAGGATTACGTGGCAGCGGCCTTCCCGAGCGCCTGCGGTAAGACCAACTTCGCCATGATGATTCCGCCGTCCGAACTGGAGGGGTGGAAGATCACCACCGTTGGCGACGACATCGCCTGGATCAAGCAGGGCAAGGATGGACGCCTGTACGCCATCAACCCGGAGTACGGTTTCTTCGGTGTCGCGCCGGGTACTTCGGAAAAGAGCAATCCGAATGCGATGGCTACGCTTCACGCAAACTGCATCTTTACCAACGTGGCGATGACTCCCGACGGTGATGTGTGGTGGGAGGGAATGACCGACACGCCGCCCGACCATCTCATCGACTGGCAGGGCAAGCCCTGGGTTCCGGGCTGCGACCGCCCGGCGGCACACCCAAACGCTCGCTTCACCGCTCCGGCCAGCCAGTGCCCGGTCATTGACGACAACTGGGAAAACCCGGACGGCGTGCCGATTTCAGCCTTTATCTTCGGTGGGCGGCGTGGTGACACCATTCCTCTGGTCTATCAGTCAGCCAACTGGTATTACGGCGTCTATCTTGCTGCTACGATGGGTTCCGAAAAGACCGCCGCCGCCGCCGGAAAGATCGGCGATGTGCGCCGCGACCCCTTCGCCATGCTGCCGTTCTGCGGCTACCACATGGGCGACTACTTCAACCACTGGCTGCACGTTGGTCGCACGCTCACCGATCCGCCGCGAATTTTCGGTGTCAACTGGTTCCGCAAGGACGAGAACGGCACGTTCCTCTGGCCGGGCTTCGGCGAGAACATGCGCGTGCTCAAGTGGATTATTGGCCGTGTTCACGGTCGCGCCGGAGGCATCGAAAGCCCTCTCGGCTGGATGCCTCGCTACGAATCGATCGACTGGCGCGGGCTGGAGGACTTCACCGTCGAGAAGTTCACCAAGCTCATGTCGGTTGACCGTGAAGCGTGGAAGCAGGAGCTTTTCTCGCACGAGGAGCTGCTTGAAAAGCTCTACGACAAGCTCCCGAAAGAGTTTACGCATATCCGCGAACTGATGCTCTCCACGCTCTGGATGTCTCCCGAGCACTGGGAAATGGCTCCCGAGCGCTACGCGATCTACCCGTAAATAGTGGGTTTTTCACGCCATTGAGCCAGGCGGTCCCGGAGTTGCTTCCGGAGACCGCCTTTTTTCTGCGCCCCTTTTCCTCACACTTTTTGTTTTTGCTGTTGCACAATTGCCGGCACTGCTATATATCGTATTAACTATATGGTCATATCGATCAGCTTTGATTTGGGGGCTAATGGTTTCGCTTCCCCTTACCCCTACGCTTGTTTGAGCTGGCTCTGATGTCGGCATAGATGTCGTAGCGCTTTCGCCGGCCAGAAGCTCGATGTCAGCATGAACCAGGATTGGATCGACCAGACGATGGTCTGGTTGATCGGCGTGCAGTACACGGCCTCCAACAAGCTCGCCTTGCGTGCGGGCGCGAGCTTTTCAAGCACCCCGGTACCCGATCAGTACCTCAAATCCGCTGTTCCCGGCCATGACCACCAACCACTACACCTGCGGTTTTGGCTATAAGGTGAACAAATCGACAAGGTTTGATGCAGCGTTCAGCTGGGTGCCTTGAGGATCGAAGCAACAAACGGCGACCAGACCGTTGTGTCGCACAGCCAGACCAACTGGGCCCTGAATCTTGTGCACGAGCTGTAAGAGAGTGACCAGGGTTTTTGTAGGGGCAGGCACGCCTGTAACCACAAAAGGCCGCCCTGGCCTTTGTAGCCGGGGCAGCCTTTTTGCCTGATAGTGCTGTTCTCCGTGAATATCAGTTGTCGTCGAGGGTGAAGCCGATCTTGCAGGTAACCTGCCAGTAGGCAATTTTCTGCTCAGCGACGTGGCAGCGGGTTTCGACCACCTCAACCCAGCGGATGTGCCGGATGCTTTCAGCGGCTTTGGCCACAGCGCTGTTCACAGCCTCTTCGATGCTGATGGGTGAAGAGCCGACAATTTCAATTTTCTTATACACGTGTGCGCTCATAGCGGTGAGTGGTTATTAGGATTGAGAGATGCTAACGATTGTCCTTCGAGGGTGTTGAAGGCAACCCCATACCTGAAAATAGGGTTCTTGGCATGAAAATAAATCCCGCTGACGCTTTTTTTGTGGAAAAGAGGATGAAAAGGGAATCTCCGATTTTTATTCGACCGCTTGCCCTACCTGTTCAAAGACCCACACAACCTTGACAAAAAGGTCGATCCCCGGAAGTTGACTTTCGGGTCGAGAATCGATCACCGGCATGGTGTGCGGCGCCAAGAACTCTTTACGGTGAGTGATATTGTGAGCCCCGAGCGAGTACGCTTGTCCAACGGGCTTTTGGTCAGGATGATCGGCGTGAAAACCGAGGCCGAACAACAAGAG
>CBEUNJ010000084.1:0-7849 GCA_965544465.1 uncultured Chlorobaculum sp. | reverse complement strand
TCAATCCGGCATCGTGGCCACGATTTCCCTATAAATCACGTATACTTCTGCTTTATTCGATGTATCCGCCTGACCGGCAAGGCCCTGCATCACCCGTCCTTTTCGGACATCTGATCAAAGCTCCAGTTATCCCTTTATTATTATGGCGTATTACAAGAACATCTGCTTTGTTGAGGCTCCGCAGGCGATTGTGACGCCGTTTCCGAGGTATATCAGCGATTGCATCGGTGTCTGCTATCTTGCCGCGGCGGTTGAAGATATCGTTGAGAGTATGGCGATGCCGGAAAACTATTACAACGACGGGATTTTTGAGAGCTTCGAGACGTTGCTGAAATCGCGGCGGTTCGATCTGGTCGCTATCTCTTCGATGACCGGCGGGTTCAACAATGCGGTACGGCTGGCGCGGATCGCCAAACAGCACGGCGTGACGGTGGTGATGGGAGGGTTTCATCCGACCGCGCTGCCCGAAGAGGTGCTCGATCTCGGGTGCGTCGATCTGGTGGTGATCGGCGAAGGGGAGGCGACGTTTCGCGAGCTGGTCGAAAAAGGTCCGTCGCGCGACGTTCGCGGGCTTGCCTGGAAAGAGAACGGTGAGTTCGTGCATACTGCAATGCGCGAGCTGATTGGCGATGTCGATTCGATCCGGTTTCCGCTGCGTTCGTTGCGCCCGAAGCGTTTCGGCGAGAAGAGCAGCGACTATACGATCGACACCATCTACACCTCGCGCGGCTGTCCGTGGGTCTGCTCCTTCTGCGCGAACGACAAGATGCACAAGCGCTGGCGGGGGCGGACGGCGGAAAATGTGGTCGAGGAGATCACGCAACTGCATGACCGCAAAAAGAAGAAGCTTCTCAAAATCTGGGACGCCAACTTCCTGACCAACATCAAGCGCGTCGAGCGGATTTGCGATTTGATGATCGAACGCGGATTGACCAACTTCCGGATCGTTACCGAGACGCGGGCTAAGGATGTGATTCGCGCCAGGCGCATCCTTCCCAAACTGCGAAAAATCGGGCTGAACAAGGTGGGGCTTGGCATTGAGAGTCCGAACCCGAAGACGCTTGCGCTGATGAATAAGGACAACTCGCTCGCCGAGGTAACGACCGCCATCCAACTGCTCAACGAGCACGGTGTCGGTTCCGAAGGCTATTTCATCGTCGGCCACTACTCGGAGAGCGTCGAGGATACGATGCCCTATCCGAAGTTTGCTCGCGCGCTCGGCCTGCGCCAGACGCTCTTCATGGCGATGACCCCCTATCCCGGTACCCGGATTTTCGATGAGTACGCCCGCGACAACAACATTACCTCGTTCGACTGGGATCTGTACAATAACTTCGTGCCGGTGATTCGCACGGCACACATGGAAAACCGCGACATCATGCGCATGATGGTCTATTGCAACGTGGCCTTCTGCGACTACCGCTCCGTGCTCAAGCGCGACGACAATCGCGGCGTGCTGCTCGCATTTTTGAAAGACCTGTTCCAGCTCGTGTTCCTGATGAAGGTCAACAAAACGCTCGACCGCAAAGAGGTCGCCCGCATTGTTTTCGAGGCGTTCGAACTCTGGCTCGACACTTCGCCTTTGCTCGACTACACGAAAACGCCACCCCTGCCGCCGCTCAAAGAGTCAACCGGCGTCTGCCTGGAACAGGCTGGACAGCGGATCGATTTTCTCGTCCACCAGAAGGGCGACAAGCGGGTGCTGGAGCTGCGCAAGGTTGCGGCGAGTGAGCCAACTGTCTTTCCGGTCGTGCGGCTCGGTGAGGTGGTCGATGCGGCCTGGATGCTGACGATGGATGACCTGATGCGTCTGCTCTACCGCAACGAGCTGATGCGCAACAATCCGCGCCTGACGCCACGCCAGGTGCTGGCGCTCCTGGCCGACCGCGACATTCGCAAGGTGGCGATGCGCTTCTGGCGATTGTATCGCGGATGCTTGCGGTGAGGGTGAGTCAAAAGTCGGCGGTATGGTGGCGCTTTTGCCGGGGCAGGCACATAGGCTTGCCCCTACCGGACATTCATAATGAATGTGTTTGATCCCGATCGTGATTTGGATTTCCATGAAGCAATATCAGATTGATAACCAATTCAATGACTGTCACCAACTGTTATGATCGATGCGATTCTTTGGGATAATGATGGACTTCTAGTGGATAGCGAGGCGTTGTTTTTCGAGATGACGAAGACTTTTTTCGCTGAAGCGGGCTTGCAGATCGACGAGGAGTTTTGGGGTATCGAGTACCTGGGCAATGCCCGGCACAGCGGCGAACTCGCCCGTGAGCTTGGTCTTGCGCCGGAGCTGGTGCGTCCGCTGCTTGACTGGCGCAACGCGGCGTTTGTCGAGCGCCTGCAACGTCCCGTGCCGCTGATGCCGAAGGTTCGCGAAACCATCGAGGCGCTCTCGGGCACGGTTCGGCTGGCGGTTGTGACGGGCAGCGACCGCGATAAGGTGAGCCTGATGCACGCGGCGCATGGCCTGCTCGACCGTTTCGAGGTGATTGTCGCCGGTGATGATGTTGAAAATCCGAAGCCGCATCCAGAGCCTTACCTGAAAGCGATGGAGCTGCTCGGCGTCGAGCCGGAGCGGTGTCTGGCTGTCGAGGATTCGCGGCGCGGTCTCGACTCTGCGGTGGCCGCCGGACTGCGCTGCATCGCCGTGCCCAATGCGCTGACTCGTGTTCAGCGCTTCGAGGGTGCTCACGCAGTCGAGCAGGACGTGTCCGGCGTGCTGAAGCATCTTGAGCGCTGAAGCCGATCGAGCCCACCGATCGCCTTTTGAGCCGTTTGCTGTGCCAGCTCCTGTTTTTCCTCCTCCTTCGTCTCGTGTCAATGGCCAGCAGGCCTGAAGAACTCAGTCATGCGAGGAGCGGAATGAAAGACGGCGTTAATGCAACATGCGCATTCATGCAAGAACGCCACACTGGTTGCGGATGTGCACAACCCTTGTGGTTGACTACGTCGTGAGGGATGTGCCTGCGCGCGGTTATATCTCGGAAAAAAATGTATTATTTATCCGGTCATTCAACCCTCAACTGTCATATCCCTTGTTCTCGCTATGCAGGACTCATCTCACGCGAGCATTCGCGACGTTTTTTCTCTTCCGGTCATCGTGGCCGCTCTCGGTTATTTCGTTGATATTTATGATCTCGTGCTCTTCAGCATCGTGCGCGTGCCGAGCCTCAAGGCATTCGGTTTGCAGGGGCAGCAGTTGATCGATTACGGCGTTGTTTTGCTCAACATGCAGATGATCGGGATGCTTCTCGGCGGCATTTTGTGGGGCTGGCTGGGCGATGTAAAGGGGCGACTGAAGATCATGTTCGGCTCGATTCTGATCTACTCGCTGGCCAATATCGCTAACGGATTTGCGCCATCACTGGAGGTGTACGCTGCGCTGCGCTTCATTGCGGGCGTGGGGCTTGCCGGCGAGCTTGGCGCAGGCATTACGCTGGTTTCGGAGATTCTGCACACGAAAATCCGCGGCTACGGCACGATGCTGGTGGCCTCCATCGGCGTGACGGGTGCGATTCTGGCCAACGCGGTGGCGACCCACTACGACTGGCGCACAGCCTTCTTTATCGGCGGTGGGCTTGGCCTGCTGTTGCTGGTGGCGCGGTTCAAGGTTTCCGAATCGGGGATGTTCCAGAAGGTCGAGTCGAAAGCAGCGGTCAGCAAGGGCAACCTCTTGGCGCTCTTCACCAACCGCGATCGCTTTTTTCGCTACCTCAATTCGATTCTCATCGGCGTGCCGATCTGGTTCGTGGTGGGCGTGCTCATCACCTTTTCACCCGAGTTCGCCACGGCGCTCGGCGTCAAGGGCGCGGTCTCAGCGGGCAGCGCTGTGATGTTCTGCTACCTCGGTTTGGTCTTCGGCGATATGAGTAGCAGCCTGTTGAGCCAGGTGCTGAAGAGCCGCAAGAAAGCGGTGCTGGTGTTCCTTGTGCTGAACATTGTTTCCATCGCGCTCTATTTCATGCAGCGCGGTGCGACGCCGGAGTTCTTCTACTGGGTTTCGTTCGCGCTCGGATTTTCGGGTGGCTACTGGGCGATTTTTGTGACCGTCGCCGCCGAGCAGTTTGGCACCAACCTGCGAGCCACGGTTGCCACCACCGTGCCGAACTTCGTGCGCGGCATGGTGGTGCCGATCACGATCTTCTTCCAGTTCACGCGTGGCCACTTTGGCCTCGAAACCGGCGCGATCATCGTCGGCGTTATCTGCATGGCTGTGGCGTTTGTTTCACTCGCCGCGCTGGAGGAGACGTTCCACAAAGATCTCGATTATTTCGAGGAGTTTATGTGAGTTTTTTAGGGGGAATGGAGGAATAGGTCGGATCGGTCTTACAGGCTGAATGCCGGATTGTTGCTGGGGGTGTTCTCTGATTTGCCTCTAAGTTCGATACGAATTGTACGAGCTGTTGCCTGTGAAGGGCGAGAGCACGAGGTTGAGCAGAATGAAGGGGAGGGGGCGAAGGGTTTGGTGGCGACTATTGCCACGACATTGATGGTCATCCATGCGGCGATAAAGAGGCTGAAAATGATGATGAACTTCTGGCTTCCGCCGAAATCAGCGATGTCTGAATGAGTTTCGAAACGACGGGGCGGACGACGATGGTTCGCTGGAGTTGGGAGTTTTTTTCTCCGCCAATCTGGCGGGTGGGCGCGTGGGTATCGGGCGTGCTCATGGTGGTCTTGCGTTCAATTTGTCCGGTCAGTCGGTGCCGGTCAGAAGGCTGTTCGCATCGAGCTTGAGGTAGTGGCCTGTGTGGGTGTCGGTTCGCTGCATGATTTCTTCTGGCGTACCGGTAGCGACGATCTGTCCGCCGCCATTGCCGCCTTCAGGCCCGAGGTCGATGATCCAGTCGCTGTTGCGCACGATGTCCAGATTGTGTTCGATGACGATGGCCGTGTTACCCTTTTCGACGAGTTTGCGCAGCACGGCGAGCAGGTGCTGGATGTCTTGGAAGTGCAGGCCTGTAGTGGGTTCGTCGAGGATGTAGAGGGTTTTGCCGGTCTGGATTTTGGCCAGTTCCGCCGAGAGTTTGATGCGCTGCGCCTCGCCCCCGGAGAGCAGCGGTGAGGGCTGGCCGAGCTTGAGGTAGCCGAGCCCGACGCTCTGCATCGTGTCGAGAATTCGTCGGATGCGGGGGAAGTCCTCGAAAAATTTGGCGGCTTCCTCGATAGGCATTTGGAGCACGTCGGCGATGGATTTTCCTTTGTATTTCACCTGAAGCGTTTCACGGTTGTAGCGCTCGCCTTTGCAGTGTTCACACTGGACGTATACATCCGGCAGGAAGTTCATTTCGATCTTGCGGGTGCCCGCGCCCTGGCACACTTCGCAGCGTCCGCCCTTGACGTTGAAGCTGAAGCGGCCCGCCTTGTAGCCGCGAATCTGCGCTTCGGGCAGGCGGGTGAAAAAGTCGCGGATAAAGGTGAACGCGCCGGTGTAGGTGGCTGGGTTGGAGCGCGGCGTGCGTCCGATGGGCGACTGATCGACGTTGACCACCTTGTCGAGATGCTCGATTCCCTCGATGCCGTCGCAGGGTAGCACGAGCAGCTTGGAGCGGTAGAAGTGGCGCGCCAGCAGCGGGTAGAGCGTTTCGTTGATGAGCGTCGATTTGCCCGATCCGCTCACGCCGGTGACGCTGATGAGCGAGCCAAGCGGGAATTCGACATCGACATTTTTCAGATTATTGCCCCGGCAGTTTTTCAGCTTGAGATAGCGCTGCTCGTTTTTCTCATCCTTCTTGTTATCCTCCGAAGCCGGCAACGAGACCGACAGCGTGCCGTTCAGGTAGCCCGCCGTCACCGAGTCGGGGCCGAGGGCCGTTGCTGTGCCCTGCGCTACGACGAAGCCGCCGTGCTCGCCCGCGCCGGGGCCGAGGTCGATGATTTCGTCGGCCTGGAGCATCGTGTCCTTGTCGTGCTCGACCACGAGCACCGTGTTGCCGAGGTCGCGCAGGCGGTGCAGCGAGTCGATGAGCTTGTGGTTGTCGCGTTGGTGCAGGCCGATGCTTGGTTCGTCAAGCACGTAGAGTACCCCCGAAAGCTGCGAGCCGAGCTGCGAGGCGAGTCGGATGCGCTGCGCTTCGCCGCCGGAGAGGGTCTTGGAGTTGCGGTCGAGTGCCAGGTAGCCGAGCCCGACGTTGAGCAAAAAGTCGATGCGCTTTGTGATTTCATGCAGCACCGGCGCGGCCACGAGCTTCTCCTTGGCGGTGAGCTTCGGCGGCAATGCACGGAAAAACTCCAGAGCTTCGGGCAGTGGCAGCTTTTCGACCTCGGCGATGTTCAAGCCATCCACTTTCACGTGCAGGCTCTCCTGCTTCAGTCGCGCGCCGCCGCACACCGGGCAGGTCTGGTGGATCATGAAGCTTTCGGCCCACTCGCGCAGCTTCGGCGTATTGGCGTTCAGTCGAACCTCCTCGACGTAGGGCATCGCGCCCTGGAAGGTCTGCGGATAGAGATGCTCCTTGCCCGCGTAGCTGTAGCCGACCTCGAACGTCCGGCTGCCGGAGCCGTAGAGCAGAATGTCGAACGCTTCGGCGGGAATGTTTGACATTGGCGTGGAGAGCGAGAAGCCGAACTCTTTGGCAATAGCGCGAATCACCTGCCAGACGTTGCGCTTGCCGGGCTTGCCGAACGGTTCGATTGCGCCGACATCGAGCGAGCGCGTCATGTCGGGCACCATCAGCTCCGCGGAGAGCTGCATGACTTCGCCGAGGCCGTTGCACTCGGGACAGGCGCCGTACGGGGAGTTGAAGCTGAACTGGTTCGGCGCGAGCACATCGACCGGCACCGTGCCGTCCGCGTAAGCGTACTGTGTGCTGAAGTAGCGTTCCCCATTCTCGGTATCGCAGATCACCGACGACTTGTGTTCCGACATCGACACCGCCAGCTTGACCGCTTGCCGGAGCCGCTCGGCGATCTCCGGCCCGGCTACCAGCCGGTCAACCACCAGCTCGATGTTGTGGCTCTTGTAGCGTTCGAGCTGCATTCCTGCGACGAGTTCCACGTACTTGCCATCGATGCGCGCGCGCAGGAATCCCTTCTTGACGAGCCGCTCGAACAGCTCGCGGTAGTGGCCCTTTCGGCCTGTCACCAGCGGCGAGAGAATCTGGAGCTTCGTGCCCTCCGGCAGCGCCATGATCGCCTCGCAGATGCTTTTCTCGCTCTGCTTCTGGAGCATCTGGCCCGTCACCGGATCGTAGCGCCGACCGGCCTTTGCGTACAGAAGCCGCACGAAATCGTGAATCTCCGTCACTGTTCCAACCGTCGAGCGCGGCGAGCGGCTGGTGCTTTTCTGGTCGATTGAAATGACCGGCGAGAGCCCTTCGATAAAATCGACGTCTGGCCGTTCGATGTTGCCGATGAACTGGCGGGCGTAGGGCGAGAGCGTCTCCATGAAACGCCGCTGCCCCTCGGCGTAGATCGTGTCGAACGCCAGGCTCGACTTGCCCGATCCTGAAATGCCGGTGATGACGACCAGCTTGTTGCGGGGAATGTCGAGCGAGATGTTCCTGAGATTGTGAACCCGTGCGCCTCGTATGCTGATGTGGCTGAAATCCATTCGCTATATGGTGATCCTCTGAAAATTTCCGTCTTTCAATCTATCAATGTTCTCCGAAACATCAACCCCGGAAACAGCGCTAAAAACCTGCTGTCACAGCTTGCCGGTATTTGGCGGAAGCAAGTTTTTCATCCCGAGTCGTGCCACTCCGGCTTCCGTCCACCATGCGCCTTACCTGGCAGATCGTGATCACGCGCTTTGTGGCGAATCGCTATCCCGCTTCAAACAGTTGTGGTTACGATAAGGTTTCATGAGGGGACCTCTAAAAACTTGTGACGAGTCCCGATT
>CBEUNJ010000083.1:0-8046 GCA_965544465.1 uncultured Chlorobaculum sp. | reverse complement strand
GCCAAGAGAACCGGTACCTCAACTTTCACTATTTTAACCGGACAGTAGTGTTTTGAACTCTTTTTTTTGATAAATTTTCAGTAGAATAGTTGACTGATTTTTCTGAGCCATTATAGCAATACTCGTTTTTAAAACCTGATTTGTAGTAATTTCGTAGCCTCGTCCACCACAACCAAAATGGAAACAACAATGAAACAGATCACAAGAATGGCAACGCTTGGCGTGTTCCTGCTTGCTGGCGGCGTCAGCGGCACTGCGCTTGCTAATGGGACAAGCGCCCCGGAACCAGAACCAGTACGCTACATGCCACCACCGCCGGCTCCCGTTCCTGCGCCAGTGGTAGATACCGGTGACGAAGGTTTTTATATCAGCGGTGCTGTAGGCATTGGCATCCCTGAAGACCTTAAATGTTCGGGTAGCCAGACAGCTAATGGCAGCAACTCCAGAATGCTTTCCACATCCCAGCAGACCGCCCAGAACCAAGGAAGTGACAAAATCGACATGGATACCGGTCTCGCACTGAATGGCGCAATCGGTTACGATTTCGGTGATGCCAGGCTTGAAGCCGCTGTCGGATACCAGAGCCACGATGTTGCCGATAGCGAAAGTCAGGATGGAGATATTTCCCTGCTGACCGTGATGGCTAACGCCTACTATGACATCGATACCGGTTCAGACATCACACCTTACCTGATGGCTGGTGCCGGCTTGGCCCATGTCGACCCGTCTGGGGCTGAGACGGATAACGTCTTTGCATGGCAGGTAGGTGCAGGGCTTGGCTTTAAAGTCGCCGAAGGCACGACGCTCGATCTGGGTTACCGCTACCTGAAGCCGAACAAATTTGATACTGGCAACGGTAGGCATGGCAAATTGGCTGTTCACAACGTCATGCTTGGCCTCAGGTATAACCTTTTTTGAGCTGATGACGCAACATGCATAAAAAAACCGGAAGCAGCGACTGCTTCCGGTTTTTTTATGCGCGATTCAACGCTCCCACCAGCCCCATCACCATGAACCTCCTGCAATGGAGCGCACAAACCGATTCACCGCTTTAACGGCTCAAATGTTTATATTGCAATTTTGTTTCCGATTGATGTTCGATTGCCTTGCCGCCGTTACGGGCGGTTCGCTGCGACCGGTTTTCACTATCAAACATAAAGACGCCTCACGGGCAACGCTTGGTTCATGAAAAAACGACTCTTCACGCCGGGGCCGACGCCGGTACCGGAAAATGTCATGCTTCGCATGGCCGCGCCGATCATCCACCACCGGAATCCTGAATTCATGGAGATTCTTGAGCGGGTGCATCTGGATTTGCAGTACCTGTTCAGAACCACCCAGCCCGTGGTGGTGATGACCTGTTCCGGCACTGGCGGCATGGAGGCGGCCATTTCAAGCCTGTTCACCCAAGGCGACAAGCTGATGACGGTCAACGGCGGCAAGTTTGGCGCGCGGTGGGGCGAGTTGGCGCGCACATTCACCGGCAACTGCATCGAAGAAACCGTTGCGTGGGGTTCAGCCATTACGCCGGAGCGCATGACGGAGCTGCTCAAGGCACATCCGGATACGATGGGCGTCTGCATCACCCACTCGGAGACCTCGACCGGCACGGCTTCGGACGTTAAGGCGCTCTGCGCGGCGATCCGCGAGCACTCCGATGCGCTGATTCTGGTTGATGGCATTACGGCGATCGGTGCGCACGAGTTCCATTTCGACGACTGGGGCGCGGACATCTGCATCACCGGCTCGCAGAAGGGGCTGATGATGCCGCCCGGACTGGCGCTGGTGGCCATTTCGGAGCGCGCCCGTGATGTCATCAACAACCGCAAGGGGCTGCCGCAGTACTACCTGAGCCTGAAAAAGGCGCTCAAGTCGCACGCGGGCAACGACACGCCGTTCACTCCGGCGGTGTCGCTCATTATCGGCCTCAACGAAGCGTTGCAGATGGTGCGCGCTGAAGGCATCGAAAACGTCTGGAAACGCCACGAGCAGCTCGCCAAGGCGTGCCGTCTCGGCTGCCAGGCGCTCGGCATGAAGCTGTTCAGCGAATCCCCATCCTTCGCCGTCACGGCGGTATGGCTGCCGGAAAACGTTGACTGGAAGCAGTTCAACAACACGCTGAAGATCGACAACGGCATCACCGTGGCTGCCGGACAGGACAAGTTCAAGGGCCGCATCTTCCGGATTTCACACCTCGGCTACTACGACGAGCTCGACATGCTCTCCATGATCGGCGGACTGGAACGCACGCTAAGCATGATGGGTATCCCTTTCGAGATCGGCGCAGGTGTTACAGCCGTACAGCGGGCGTTGCTTGCGTAGCGTCTGGGGCTGAACGCTCCGCTCCCCGGCGCACTGACAGAGAGGCGCTCACGATAACAACAGAGCTACCCTGATGGCAATGAACAAACAGGTTGCCCTTGTCTTTCTGGCCTCAGAAGGCGGCGTTGACGGTGCTCGTTCGCTTTACGGCGACGCCGGGCCGTCGTCCAGCCTAAAGCGCTGGATTGACAAGGGCATCGGCAACATCATCAAGCGCACGCAGTTCGCCATTCCGCCGCTGGCGCTGATGATTCTCGCTTCTATCGAAGTCCGCGGTGTGGAGCAAACGATCTGCGATCTCCGGTTCGAGGAGTTCCCGTTCGAGCGAAAGTGGGATTTGGTCGGCATCAGCGTCCAGACCGGCATGGCCTCGAAAGCATTCGAGCTGGCTGACCGGCTGCGAAAACAGGGTATTCCGGTGGTTCTCGGCGGGCCGCACGTCACCATGTTCCCCGACTCCTGCCGCCCGCACGCCGACTGCCTTGTGCTCGGCGAGGCCGACGACCTCTGGCGCGACGTGCTCCGTGAGCTGACCGCCGGAACGCTCAAGCCGGAGTACCGCGCCGACACGCCGCCCGACCTCTCGCTGCACCGACCCGTTAGCCGCGCCACGCTGAAGCAGAGCCGCTACTTCACCACCAACCTCGTGCAGACCGGGCGCGGCTGCCCCTACCAATGCGACTTCTGCAACGTGCACGTGCTGAATGGACGCGTGCTGCGCCAGCGCAAAATCGAGCACATCGTCGAGGAAGTCCGCCGCTTCAGCCGCGACGACAAGCGCATCTTCTTTTTCGTTGACGACTCGATCAACGGCGATCCGCTCTTCGCCCAGGAGCTGTTCAAGAAACTGATTCCGCTCGCCATCAAGTGGTTCGGCCAGGCTACCACAGCGCTCGGCCAGCAACCGGAACTGCTCGACACCTTCGCCCGTTCCGGCTGCCGGGCACTCCTGGTCGGCATCGAAAGCATCGAACCGTCGAGCCGCAGGGCGCATCGCAAAACACAGAACCGCACGGAAGAGCTGGCGGGCAACATCCGCGCGATCCGACAGAGCGGCATCTGCCTTTACGGCAGTTTCATTTACGGCCTCGACGGCGACACGCTCTCCACCCCGGCGGCAATCCTCGATTTCATTCGCGAGACACGGCTCGACGTACCCGGCATCAATACCCTCCGCCCCATTCCCGGCACGAAGGTCTTCGACCGACTTCGCGATGAAGGCCGTCTGCTGTTCGACGCCGACGACCTGACCGCCTTCCGCTACACTTTCGGGCAGGAGATGCTCTACCGCCCGAAAAACATCCCGCTGCCGGAGTTCATCGAAAGCTACTCCGAGCTGACCCGCAAGGTCTTCAACATCGGCAACGCCGTCCGTCGGGGCCTTGAGGCACCGGGCATCAACGCCGCCGTGCTCTTCTTCAACCTCTTCTACACGCACCTGTACCGCCTGTCGAGAAACGACCTCCGAAAGCAGCTCGAAACCCTGCGCAGCGCATGACAAAGTCGGCTTACGGGAATGGCATCGGTGATCAACCTCACCCACAAAACGATCATGCAGCCAAAAAACGATGTTCAAAATTTTGAGCTGCGATGGATTATGATTAAAATAGAGTTTAATTTATTTTACTCGGCACACCCCAACGTCAACACCGATCAATTTTCAAGGAGGTCATTATGAAACGATTTCTGCCCCTGCTCACGCTCGGATTTATCGTTCTCGGCGGATGCGGCCTGGAAAAACCGCCAGCCAAATTAGCCGAAGAGATCGACAAGGCTGATACAGGCGAAAAGACTGAAGAACCGGCGGCGGCGACGGCTCCGGCTGAAGAGGCCGCTGCTCCAGCTGAAGCGCTTTCTCCTGAACTGGCGGCAGGCAAGGAGATTTATGATGCTCACTGCGCCATGTGCCACGACAGCGGCATGATGAACGCGCCAAAGCCGGGCGACAAGGCCGCATGGGCGCCTCGTCTTGCACAGGGCATGGATACCGTCATGAAGCATACGATCGAAGGCCTTAACGGTATGCCGGCGAAAGGCGGCGCAGCCGATCTTACCGACGATCAGCTCAAGAGTGCCGTGGACTACCTGACGCACAACGCCAAGTAAGCGGAAGCCCTCTGTTCGCCCAGAGAAGCCGGGAAAAGCACCGGCTTCTCTGGTTTTGCGCGCTGCTCCACCCGTCACTCCACGTGATGAAAAAATTTGGAGATCAGCCTGCAAATTGATAATACCAGCATTGGTAGATAACTATCCACTCATATATAAAACTTACAACTATCAACGGAGAAAGAACTATGTCCCGTATCGTTTCCGCCGCCCTCATCGGCGCTGCCCTGCTGATCTCCGGTAATGCGTTCGCCTACGATGCCGCTGCCGGTAAAGCCACCTACGATGCAAGCTGCGCCATGTGCCACAAAACCGGCATGATGGGTGCTCCCAAAGTCGGCAACAAGGCCGAATGGGCTCCTCGCATCAAGCAGGGCATGAACGTCCTGGTCGCCAACTCGATCAAAGGTTACAAAGGCGCGAAAGGCATGATGCCGGCAAAAGGCGGCAATCCGAAACTGACCGACGCACAGGTCGGCAACGCTGTTGCCTACATGGTTGGCCAAAGCAAGTAACCCCTGACGCTACAGCAACGTCTCTTTGATTGTGCAGAAAACGGGAGCATTCGCCTCCCGTTTTTTGTTTTCAAGAGCTTGACCTGACGGTGCACCGATTTTTTTTATCTTTGTGTTCACGCAGCACAGATACAGCGACCTCAACGAGCGGACTCCTTCATGGACACTGAATACCTCGGCTACGCGGCAGGCATCCTGACCACCGTGGCCTTCCTGCCCCAGGCGCTCCGCCTGATCCGCACCCGCCAAGCGCGCGACATCAGCCTTGTCTGGGCGATCACGATGAATGCGGGCGTCTTCTTCTGGCTCTGCTACGGCATTGCCCGTCAAAGCACTCCCATGATGCTGGCCAACGCCATCACGTTGCTTCTGCTGCTGGTCATCCTCTTCATCAAACTCCGGTATCAGAACGGCGGCAACGATACCGGCAAGCAATAAAACGCAAGTTCTCCACCAATGTCACGACTCTCCATAGGCTTCATCGGCACCGGACGCATCGCCCAGGCACTAATCTCTGGACTTGCCCACGACCCGAACATGGTCATCTGCGGCTACGACAAATCACACGACGCCCTGCACTCGGTCGCCCTGCAATACAACGTTCAGGCCGAGGAGTCACTCGAAGGATTAGCGCGCGACGTGAGCATCATTATCCTCTCGGTCAAGCCCTACCAGATCGCCGAAGTGATGGGCGAGCTGAAGCATTCACTGCACGGCAAACACCTCATCATCAGCGTGGCAGCGGGCATTTCAACAGGCTTCATCGAAGCGAACGCCCCCGAAGGCGCGCGCGTCATCCGGGTGATGCCCAACACCCCGGCCTTTGTCGGCGAAGGCATGACCGCCCTCTGCAAAGGCGTGCACGCCACAGGCGATGACCTGTTGGCCGCGGAACGGATTTTCAACGCCATCGGCAAAACCGCCGTCATTGACGAAAGCGGTATGGACGCGGCCACGGCGGTCTCGGGCAGCGGCCCGGCCTACATGTTCCGCATCATCGACTCGCTGGCCGAAGGGGGCGAGGCTTGCGGGCTCGACCGCCAGACCGCGCAGTTGCTCGCCGCCCAAACCATGCTCGGCGCGGCGAAAATGGTGCTGTCGAAACAGAAAGCTCCCGAGGAGCTGGTGCGGGAAGTCACCACGCCGGGTGGCACAACCGAGGCCGGACTGAAGGCGATGGATGAGCACGAAGTGCGCCAGGCACTCGTCGAAACCGTCAAGGCCGCCGCCGCCCGCTCGAAGGAGCTGATCAAATAGCCCTCCCCACGCACGCCTGCGGGGGCTCATCAACAGCGTCGATGGACTGGAAGAGAGAGAAGCGCTGAAACCCCGTCCGTCACACGCCAGCGAGTCCCGGCAGGTGCAGCGCGATTTCCGGATGGTCGGTGATGATGCCGTCAATGCCAAGCCGCCGCATCCGGAGCATCTCCTCCGGCGCATTGACCGTCCAGGGAACCACCTTGGCACCGAGAGCATGCAGCCGCTCGACCAGCGCCTCATCGACCAGATCAAACCTCGGATTCACATACCTCGGCACAAACCCCAAACGCTCCGGGAATGAGTCAAAAACGGCAGGCTCCTCGACAAGCAACCCAAAGGTCAGCTCTGGGCTGAGCGCCCTGGCCTCGATCAGGATACGCTCATCGAACGACTGGAGCCGGATGCGCTTTTCAATCCCCGAAGCGGCAATATCGCGCAGCACCAGCGCCGCGTACTCCGCTGGCGAGGGATGCGCAATGCCGTCGCGATCTGGCCACGATTTCACTTCGAGATTGTAGATCATCGCCCCCGGACGCCCGATGCGCTGAAGATGGGTCTCAACCTCATCGAACACCTCCGGCAACAGCGGACGCGACGCCCTTACACGCTGCTGATGCGGAAACGCAGGCGACGCTGCGCCGCAATCGTAGCGAACGATCTCTTCATAACTCATCGAATAAAGCCAGCGCCGCGTCAAACCGGCGTCCGAAACGACCTCGATCCACGGGTCGTGCGACACGACAATCCTTCGATCCTGCGAGACGCACAGGTCGAGTTCAATGACACTGCATCCAAGGTCAGCCGCCTTGCAGAAGGCCTGAAGCGTATTGTCGGCAAAGAACGCCCTGGCCCCGCGATGAGCCTGAATTTCAATGGACATATGAGAGGAACAAGACAGAATTATCCCTGCAACGATAGAGACGCGGCACATCCGGTTCGATGTGGAGCCGGAACAACCGGAGCATAATGAGCAATCGACCCTAAAACCGCCGCCCGATGCCCGTCAGGAAAAGAGCTGGTACGGAACGGCAGAAAAAATCAGCCCCGCTTCTTGCCGTTACCACTCCTGTGCGGCTTGCCGGCAGTTGCCTTTTTGTTTCGTTTCTTCTGAAAATTCTTGCCATGAGGCTTGGAGCCATTGACCGGGGCAAGCCCGTGAGTACCGTACAGTTCGGTGGGAGCGTTCTTGCGAGCTTTGTTGAATTTGTTCTTACGGTACTTCTTTTCAAGGTCGGCGTAAGGACTCGGAGGGTCCGGCGACGTGTTGAAATTATTGTAGTTAGGCTCGTCGAGAGCCTCGCCAACCTCATCCAGGACCACGTCAGGATGAATCTTATTGTACAAGTTGGTCAATCGTTTAGTTTACAAATCCTTGGACGGTAAACCGCTTTGAGGCGTTTGCAGCAAGGGCTTACAATTTACAATTTCGGCAAAAAAAAGCAAGATAGCGTTTTCAGCTCCGCTGGCCCGGAAACCACCGCCCGCTTTTCCATTGATTGTTGGCGCTGAAATTGTAAATTTCAGGATAGAGAACAATATCACCTTAAATCTGGAGATCATCATGGACATTCGCCGACTGATCCTGGCCTTCATTCTGCCGCCTGCCGCCGTCATGAACAAAGAAGCCGGCACGATCATGCTCACCGGCCTGCTCACCCTCTGGGGCTGGATTCCCGGCGTGGTTGCCGCCCTCATCATGATCTCGCAGGAACAGCTCAAGCAAAAAGCCGAAGCCTGAGACCAATCAGATAGCTTGCTGTTTTCCCGTCTTCCAAACGAACAGAAAAGCAGAAACATTGCCCACAACGCCTTCGAAGCACCCTCGAACGTTCGGGGGTGCTTC
>CBEUNJ010000082.1:0-8064 GCA_965544465.1 uncultured Chlorobaculum sp. | reverse complement strand
TATTTTATCCTGATCCTTTCCTTATCGTCTGGCCGGGTGTTTAAAAGCACGCCGGGCAATCGGTCCGGAACCCAGGGAAATCCGCCCTGCTGAGGGTGACCAATCAGTTTGCGGAACAAGTTACTTAGAGGAACGATGGGCGCGGCGCTCATTCGTTGAAGTTCTCATCAAGGTTATTACTTATGTCCCGATTACTTCACACAGTCAGTGCTATGATGAGTATCCAGTCTCCTGTTCCGCAGGATATTCCATCGTTTGTTCTGCTGCTGACTCTTGTTGGTTTTTTTCTGTTGCTTGGTGAATTGCTGGCCAGGAAGTTCTCGGTCAGCCCGCTTGTGGTCAGGAAAGTGATTCACCTGAGTATGGGTGTCGTAATGTTTTTTATACCCTCGTACTTCAGTTCGAATTTCTATCCGCTGATCGCTTCGCTGCTGTTTGCCGTTGTGGGGTTGGTGAGCCTGCGCTTCGGGTTGCTGACTTCGCTGCACGCCGAGCCGGTCAAGAATATCGATGACGAGTTGGTGCCCAGTTACGGCCCGGTGCTCTTTCCGCTGGTCTTTTTTCTGCAAGCGCTCGTGCTCTGGAACGGTCATGTCTGGATGCTTCAGACCTCCATGCTGGTGCTTGGTATCGGCGATGCTCTTGCGGCGCTGGTCGGCACTGCCGCCGGTGGACGCCACATCGAAGGGATGACGAACAGCCCGAAAAGCATCGAAGGTTCCACCGCCATGTTCGTGTCCAGCCTGCTCATTTTGTCGGTCGCCCTGCTGGTGTTCCGGTCTGCTTTTACAGGCGGTCTTGCCGGCGAGCCAATCTGGATGCTGCTGAGTCTCGCGTTCTTGCTGGCCCTGCTTGTCACGGCTGTCGAGGCGCTGTTTTCCTATGGTCTGGACAATCTGTTCATTCCGGCGACGATTGCTTATGTGCTTTATATCGTTGAGGTTACAAAGATGGCTACAGTCGAGGGATTGCTGCTCGGCGGGCTATTTGCTCTTCTGGTGTCGCTCTTGTCGATCAAAGCCAAATTTCTCAATAACAGCGGAGCGGCGGCGACCTTTCTGCTTGGCACCACCATTTTCGGCATCGGCGGTCTGGTGTGGACGGTGCCGCTTCTGACCTTCTTTTTTCTCTCCTCGATGTTGTCCAAACTTGGCCGCAAGCGCAAGGCCCGCTTCGATCTTGTGTTCGAAAAAGGCTCCCAGCGTGATGCGGGGCAGGTGTACGCCAATGGCGGCATCGCCTGGATTATGATGGCCCTGTACTCGCTGTCTGGTGATCCCTATATCTTTTTCGCCTACCTCGGCACGCTGGCCGCCGTGCAGGCCGATACCTGGGCGACCGAAATCGGTACGATGTGGCCTAACCCGAAGGCCAGGCTGATCACCACCTTCAAGGAGGTTCCGGTGGGAACTTCCGGCGGGGTTTCCATTCCTGGCACCTCGGCTGCGTTCGTCGGCTCGCTTCTGATCTGTTCGAGCGCTGTGGTGATGAACGTTTCGTGGATTAATCAGGTGGGCATTGTGCAGTCGCTGCTGGTGATCGGTTTCGCCGGTCTCATGGCCAGTCTGGTGGACAGCTTTTTCGGGGCGACGGTGCAGGCGCAGTACTTTGATCCGATCCGTCAAAAGGTAACGGAACGGACGCACAGCATCGCCTCCGATGGCAGCCGCGTAACGAATGAGTTACTCAAGGGGTACCATTTTGTTAATAACGATCTGGTCAATACATTATGTGCTATATCAGGTTCCGTGGTCGCCTATCTGGCTGTGCGCAACCTGGCGCCATTCTGAATATCATCATGAAACCTTAGCCAAGAGAGTGAACCATGTCTGAACAAATCAGTGGCGGAATCCTTTCCATGATTGCAGGCTCCGGGCCTGTGGTGGTGATGGTTCTGCTTGTCTTGGTGCTGTTTTCCATCATTTCGTGGGCGATTATCGCTTGGAAGTTCGGCATGGTCAGGAAGTCGAAGAAGGAGTCGCAGGATTTTCTCGATTCGTTTTTCGAACCGCAAAATTCCGATCGTCTGTTTGCTTCCAGCGAGAATTACCGGCACGGTTCACTGCCCAGGGTATTTCGCGCCGGATACATCGAATACAGTTCGATGCGGAGCCGCGGAGATGACAAGCAACTCAAAGAGCGCATCAGGCGCGCCGTCAAGCGCGAGGTCAATACCGAAAGCAAACGCCTGAGCCATCTGGTTCCATTTCTGGCCACGGTTGGCAATACCGCGCCCTTTATCGGTCTGTTCGGCACGGTGTGGGGCATCATGAGCTCGTTCCAGAATATCGGCCTCATGAAGTCCGCTTCGCTGGCTGCGGTCGCGCCCGGCATCTCGGAGGCGCTCGTAGCCACGGCGACGGGTCTGGTGGCTGCCATTCCGGCAGTGATCGGCTACAACTACCTCACCAGTGCAATCGGCTTGATCGAGCGTGACCTGGAGGATTTCGTGCCTGATTTCGTCGAATCGTACCTCACCCAGCAGTAATCCTGAGGAGGACGCACACGATGATGACCGGAAAGAAAACAAGGCTGATGAGCGAAATCAACGTGACGCCATTTGTTGACGTTATGCTGGTGTTGCTGATTATTTTCATGGTGACTGCTCCCATGATGACCAGCGGCATGAAGGTCGATGTGCCGCAGACCACGCATGAGCGAATGGATATCAATCCGAAAGGACTCGTGGTGAGTGTCAACGCTTCCCGGAAGGTGATGATCAACGAGTATCAGCTCGACCCTTCGGAACTGGCGACACGTTTGCCGAAGATTCTGGCTTCGATGAAGGCTGATGAGGTTTATCTCAAGGCGGACCGGACGCTTCCTTATGGTTTCGTGATGTCTGTTATGGCGTCGATAAGGGAGGCTGGCGTTGACAAGATCGGTATGGTGACAGAACCCGGGGACTCGAATCGTCAAGAACGCTGATTCGGGGAATAACGTATGCAATCAAGGGATGAACTGAGACTGGAAGAACGGCGGTTTTACGTCTGGCTGGGCGTTGCGGCAGTTGCGCATATCGTGCTTATCGTCAGTGTTGTTTTTTTTCAGCATCTCTATGTTCGGATGCATCCGCCGCTGAAGGTGGTCAATGTTTCGCTGGTCTCCATGCCTGGGCTTCCTGGGCCAGCGGGTGGGCCGAAAAGTCTTCCGGCGCAGCCGCCACCGGCTCCCGACACAAAAGCTGCGAAACCAGAGTCTGCCGCTGCGAAACAGGTGCCTGAACCTCCGAAGCCGAAACCGGAACCCAAAGCGCCCGAAAAAGTACCGGAGCCTTCGACGGTCAAGAAAATACCTGAAAAAAGTCCGGTTCCCGACAAGACCAAGACAAAGCCGCAGCCTGAAACCGCTTCGAAGAAACCAGCGGTTTCCGATGAACGGAAAAATCTTCAGACGGCGCTTCAGAATCTGAAGCACAAGGCTGAGAGCGGTCCGTCAAATCTTGGCAGCACGCTGGCAACGCTTCAGAAAAAGGTGGCTTCCGAAGGCGGTGGCGGAACGGCCTCATCCGGCTCTGGTTCAGGCGCAGGTGGTGGTCGGTACGGCAGCGGCGGTGGGGGAGCGTTCGATCCCTACAAGGCTACAATCGCCGAAATTATTCAGGGCAACTGGTCATTTTCACGCCAGATGGTGCGAAGCACAACTGGCATGGAGGTGTATGTTTCCCTCTATATCATGCCGGATGGTTCGGTCAAGATTCATTACGATCGAAAATCGACCAGTCAGTACCTGAACAGCTCTGTTCAGCGTGCGCTCGAAAAATCCTCGCCATTTCCGCCTTTGCCGAAGGAGTATGGCGCGAAAGGGCTTTGGGTTGGCTTTGTATTCACGCCGGAAGGTATTGGTCAGTAACGGCAAGTCGTTTACCTGTTCACGATTGTGATGTTTTGTGGTGTTGATTTGTCGAACCGCTCTAGTTGTTTTGTTTATATTTGGTTGCCGGATGCGAGATGTTCCCCGGTTTCCCCAATTGTCTAATCCAGCTTTAATCCAGTTTGCTCGTTATGAACACAGCAAGGTACTCTTTGATGCGGACGTTTATTGCCCTGTTTTGTCTGCTTTTGCTTCCTCTTACGGTCAGGGCGGAAGAGGTGAACGAATACATCGCCATTCGCAAGGAGGGGAGTCGGCGGATATCCATCGTGCTCGATCACCTCACGGCCAAAGGCGGCAAGGAATCGAAGTGGGCGAGAAGTCTGGATGGCACCATTCAGGGCGGGCTTGATTTCACCGGCCTGTTTAACCTGATGCCTGCGCCACTCAACATCAGGACGCAGGCCGGGGCGCTGAATCTTGGCGCTGTCGGTTCTGTCGGCGCGGATGTGTTTGTCGGCGGCAAGGTGAACAAGGAGCACGGTGATCCCGCTCTTGAAATGCAGGTCTGGGATGTAACTGGCAAGTTGCTGCTCAACCGGAGATATAGCGGTGACGAGAAGGGGCTTCGCGATATCGGATTGCGTTTCTGCGCCGATCTGGTAGAGCTGCTGACCGGCAAGCGTTCGGTTTTCGGAACCAGGATGGTTTTTGTATCGAATCGTACCGGGCAGAAAGAGATTTATATGTGCGATTTCGATGGGTCGAATATTCGTCAGCTTACCAATACTCACTCGATTTCACTGACCCCGGCGGTTTCGTCGGATGGCAAATTCCTTGCTTGGACCGATTTTTCTAGTGGCCGCCCCGATCTCTACATCAAAAATCTTTCCACCGGTTCAACGGTTTCGGTCAAAAAGCACGGCGTCTGCATAAGTCCGGCCTGGCGGCCCGGTACGCATGAGTGCGCTACGACGCTTTCTTACGAAGGTTCGCAGGACCTCTATCTGATCAACGCTGACGGGGCGGTCATTCGCCGGTTGACGAGGGGGCAGAGTATCGAGGTTTCTCCCACCTTCTCTCCCGATGGCTCGAAAATGGCGTTTGTCTCGACCAGGGAAGGCGGGCCGCAGATTTTCATTCAGGACCTTGCTAGCGGCAGCGTCCGGCGCCTGACCTACAGCGGCAACTATAACACCCAGCCGTCATGGTCGCCAACCGGCAATAAAATCTTGTTCTCGTCCCTTCAAAAGAACGGTGAAATCAATATATTTATGATAGATGCAGATGGTTCAAATCTGCTTCAACTCACCAGCGGATCAAGAAATAACGAGTACCCCTCATGGTCGCCGGATGGAAGCATGATTGTTTTTTCATCAACCAGGGACGGGGTCAGGAAATTGTACGTTATGAATGTTGATGGCACCAACCAGAGGCCGTTACTCAACATCAGGGGGGAACAGCAGCAGCCGTCATGGTCTGTCAGGAATTGACTTTTTTTACTTCTCATCAATCTAATTAGCGGAGGATATATGAGCCCGGTCAAATCGATCACCAGAGCCCTTTATGTGCCAGCAGTGCTGTTTCTCGGCGCATGTTGCTGCCACAAACCCGTCGCCAAACAGGCACCACCTCCGGCCCCGGTTCCGGCTCCGGCCCCGGCCCCAGTAGCAGCGCCAGCCGTTTCGCTGGGAGATATTTTCTTCGATTTTGATCGTTCCAATATCACTGCTAACAGCGAGGCGCAGTTGAAGATCAATGCCGAGTGGATGGCCGAAAACCAGAGCAAGAGCTTGGTGTGTGAAGGCCATTGTGACGAGCGCGGCACTGCGGAATACAACATGGCTCTCGGTGAGCGCAGGGCAGAGTCGGCCAAAGAGTCACTGATGAGTTTTGGCGTTAGCGAAGATCGTCTTTCAACCGTCAGTTACGGCGAGGAAAAACCGTTTGATCCCGGTCATAACGAGGCGGCCTGGGCCAAGAACAGAAGAGTGCATTTCGTAGAGAAGTAATGTCTTACGGGTGCTTCTAACAACGTATTGTACGCCCCGATTGCTGCGTTGGGTGGTGCTCGAAATCTTCATGTATGCCGTGTACTCGGGTCGCTCATGACACTTTTTAGAGATGCCCCGATGTTGATAATCCGGAGAGTCTGCGGGCTCTCCGGTTTTTCTGCTGATAAACGCTCAACAAATTGAGAGGAACAGTATGAAACACACATTACCTGGTTTTATCGGTGCTGCCATGATCATTTTGGCCGGTTGTTCTTCGAAAAGTGCGGTATCGACTTCTGGTGAGGCTCCAGGAGCCGGGTACGGGGCGGCGGGCGGCACTTCGTCAGATGTCACCGTGGAAAATCTTGCGGACGATAACGCTGTAGCCGGTCCGGTTATCGGTGATGTGTTCTTTGAGTTCGACAGCTCGGCCCTGAGTGACGAAGCTCAGAAGCAGTTGAAACAGAATGCTACCTGGCTGGGGAAACATCCGATGGTCAGCGTAACCATTCAGGGTCATTGCGATGAGCGGGGCACCGATGAATACAACCTTGCGCTCGGCGAGCATCGCGCGGTAGCTGCTAAAGAGTATCTGATTACTGCCGGTGTGAGCGCCAATCGTCTTTCGACCGTCAGTTACGGAGAGGAAATGCCATTTGATCCCGGTCACAATGCAGAGGCTTGGGCCAAGAACAGACGGGATCATTTCGTCACGAAATAACCGTTTTGTCACAAAATCTGCTTGCCGGAGGCTAGGCAGTGCCCGGTTTACCGGTTGTGTTATGTTTGAACTAACGCTGGAGCTATGATGAAAACCCGATCTCTTTTGTTTTTGCCGTTTGTGTTCCTTTCGGCATGTGCTTCGCAGAATGATCTGAGCTATATGCAGCAACAGGTTTCGCAATTGAAGCAGGAGTCTCAGACCATCAAGCAGCACTCGGCTGGCTCCTACTCGGAGATGACCCAGTACCGCGAGGACATCGCCAGACTGCGCGGCTCCTTCAATGAGCTGGAGCACAACTATGATGGCTCGATGAAACGGCTTGATATGGAAGATTCCCTGCAAGTCAGTAAAAGCAACGAGCTTGAAAACAGAATTGCAAGGATCGAACAATATCTCGGACTTGAGGTGCCTGTCGCTCGGAAATCAGCGCCGCCGATGGTCGCTGCTCCGCCCCCGCCAGCCGTGAGCAACGCCCCGGTTCAACCCAATGCAGCGCCATCGAAAGCGGCGGCTCCGCAGCCAGCACCCGTAAAGGCGGAGATGAGTGAGCAGTTGCTCAATGACGGCCTACTCATGATGGAGAAAAAGGATTATAAAGGCGCAAGGAAGCGTTTCAAGTCCTTTATGACCAAGAATTCAGATTCTCCGAAAGTTTCCGATGCGCAGTTCTATCTCGCCGAAACCTATTTTGACGAACAGTGGTACGAAAAGGCAATCCTTGAATATCAGGTCGTGATCGCCAAATATACCAAAAGCGCCAAACGGCCAGCCGCGCTGTACAAGCAGGGGCTGGCGTTCGAACAGATTGGCGACAAGGCCAACGCGAGAGCGCGTTACAGGGATGTGGTAAATCTCTATTCCAAGACGCCTGAAGCGCGGCTTGCTAAAAAGAAGCTTGCCGAAAAATAACGCGCGGGCAGAAATCAGGCATCACGCTTGACGCATCAACGCCCTCAAATCGTACGGATTCATGCGATTTGAGGGCGTTGATGTTTGGTATCCAAAAAAAGAAAGCCACGCGTTCAGACGTGGCTTTCGGTAAAAAAATCTGCTGTAATCAGTCGCTAAAACAAGGCTTCTTATTTGAAGAATTCGTTGAGGGTGTAAATCCTGTTGTGAAGTTCCACGCACAGCCCTTTGCCTTCGCGATAGAAAACAGGAATATCTCGCATTGTCCACTTGACGCCTCGCTTGTCGAAGTCGATGACATAGCGGTTTTCCATGTCGATGACCTGCTTGTTTATGTCAATGGCGATGTCAGGCTGGGTAGAGAGGACGAAAATCTCGATCTCGCCGTCGATGAGCCTGCGGATCATTTCTGGGGTTGGCGAAAGTTTCCTGCGGCCAGATGCTGGAACGAGCTCAATCTGGAGCTTGTTGTTTCGATCACGTTTGGCCGAGGTGATGAAATATTTTTCTGCTTTGTGAGCCGCATTTCCTGACCAGGGGCCTGAAACAGACTTGCGAACCTGGTTTGATGCGGTTTGTGGACGGCTGAGCTGAGGCTCCATGGTTCTGCTCGGTTTGATTGGC
>CBEUNJ010000081.1:0-8273 GCA_965544465.1 uncultured Chlorobaculum sp. | reverse complement strand
TATGCGATTTAACCTTTACGTAACAATCCAGCATGCAACGATTAACTACGTTTAACGATTAGTAGCTAATAGAACTCGTTCAATTGCAATACTTTTGAACGGTTCCATCCTGACCGTCCGGTTGATCGATGCAACCAACGCTCATACTCCTTACCGACATCAGTTGCGCTTCTGAGCCATGAACGACACCAGTTCCGACAACCTTCTGAACACCGTTACGCCAAGTCCGGCCAACCTCAACGGCAATGGCCACCTCGTGGATTTTGCTGATCCATCGCTCTATATCAACCGCGAACTGAGCTGGCTGCTCTTCAACCAGCGCGTTCTCGAAGAGGCCACCCGGCCCGGCCTGCATCCGTTGCTCGAACGGGTCAAGTTCATCTCGATCTTCAGCTCCAACCTTGACGAATTTTTCATGATCCGCGTGGCGGGCATCGAAAAGCAGGTCGAGGCGGGAATCCGCAAAAAAACCGTCGATGGCTTCACCCCGAACGAACAGCTCGAACAGATCCGTGCAGCGGTGCTCAAGCAGTTCGAAGAGCGCCACGCCTGCCTCTACGGCGAACTCATTCCGGCAATGGCTTCAGAAGGCATCACCTTTGTCGCTTTCAACGAACTACCGCCAGAAGAGCGCGAAACGCTGACGGCCTATTTTCTGAAAGAGATTTACCCGGTGCTCACCCCGCTGGCATTCGACACCGGACACCCGTTCCCGTTCATGTCAAACCTGTCGCTAAACCTGGCCATCGAGCTGGAAGATTGCGAGCATGGCAACATCAAGTTCGCCCGGGTGAAGGTGCCGAACATCCTGCCGCGTCTGCTCAAGCTCAACGACATTGAGGGGATTGAATCCAGCGAACCGGCGACGCGCTTTCTCTGGATGGAGGATCTGATTCAGAACAACCTCGGACGGCTCTTCCCGAAGATGAAGATTATCCGCTCGCACCAGTTCAGAATCATCCGCAACGCGGATATCGAGATCGAAGAAGACGAGGCGGGCGACCTGTTGCAGACCATCGAAAAAGGAGTGCGCTCGCGCCGCTACGGCGACGTGGTGCGGCTCGACGTGAGCCCGAAAATGCCCGCCTTCATCCGCCAGCTGCTCACCAACAACCTCGAAGTTGATGAACGCAACGTCTATGAAATCGACGGTACGCTCGGCCTGAGCTGCCTCATCGAACTGCTGAAGCTCGACCGCCCTGCGCTGAAAGACGAGCCGTTCATCCCCTTCAATCCGTTCGAACAGAAGCGCACCACCGACCTGTTCAGCGCCATCCGCGACCGGGATATTCTGCTCTACCACCCATACGACTCATTCCAGCCAGTGGTGGATTTTATCGACCGCGCGGCCACCGATCCCGATGTGCTCTCTATCAAACAGACGCTCTACCGCGTCGGCAGCAACTCGCCCATCGTCAAATCGCTGATGAAGGCCGCCGAGCTTGGCAAGCAGGTGGCTGTGCTGGTGGAGCTGAAGGCGCGCTTCGACGAAGAGAACAACATCGTTTGGGCCAAGGCGCTCGAAGAGGTCGGCGCGCACGTCATCTACGGCCTGCCGGGCCTGAAGACCCACGCAAAGCTGACGATGGTGGTGCGCCGCGAGCCGGAAGGGCTGCGCCGCTACTTGCACCTCGGCACGGGCAACTACAACCCCTCGACCGGCAAACTGTACACGGACTATAGCTTTTTTACGGATGACGAAGCGCTCGCGAGTGAAGTAGCCGAGCTGTTCAACGCGCTGACAGGCTACTTCCGTTACACCGGTTACCGTCACCTCCTGGTCTCGCCGATCAACACCCGCCAGCGAATCATCGAAATGATCGAACGCGAAATCGAATGGGCCAAAAGAAGCGGCAGCGGCCACGTCATGATGAAAATGAACTCGCTGGTCGATCCGGCCACCATCCAGGCGCTCTACAAAGCCTCATGCGCGACAGTGCAAATTGACCTGGTCATCCGGGGCATCTGCTGCCTGAAGCCGGGAGTACCGGGGGTGAGCGAAAACATCCGCGTGGTGAGCATCATCGGGCGCTACCTCGAACACAGCCGCGCCTACTACTTCGCCAACGGCGGCAGGCCGGAGGTGTACCTCGGCAGCGCCGACATCATGCCGCGCAACCTCGACGACCGCGTCGAGACGCTCTTCCCGATCTTCGATCCGGCGCTGGTGCAGCGGGTGAAGACAGACCTCGACCTCTTGCTCTCGGACAACGTCAAAGCGTGGCGAATCCGGCCCGACGGCTCCTGCGAGCCACTGGTCAACGAAGCGCCGAAAGTCAACAGCCAGGAGCGCTTCATGACACGCGGCCAGCAGAACAAGAAAGCGACAGGGATCAAACGCGGGTTAAGCATGAATTGAGGGGCTGGAACTGTCACGCACTCTATCCGGCGTTATTGATCCGCTAAAAGCATGAGCCAAGCGCTGGTTGAACACTTGCCCTGGACTTCACAGTTCGGGGTTATGGATAACGCAGAATATATCGAGGCTTTAGCCCAATCTCTTACTGCGAGGGCGTTTGCGGCTTATGGTTGCTGGAGTAATGCAAAAGCAGCCAAATGATCCAAAGGGCTGAAGCCCTGCTGAATGTAAAACCTTGCTCCAGACCCCAGACGACCGTATTCGATACGACTGCAACAAAACGGTCAATACTATGTTAACTCGCCGTAACAGTTAAGAATAAGTGCGCTTTTCAAGCTACGTTATCGATCAGAAATGTCAGAAAAAACTGTTCAATCATCGACTGCCGGACAGAACGCGAGACTCCTGGAAAACGGAGTCTTCCCCCTCGCTCATGACGGCTGCTTCAGCGCCACGCACGAGTCGGGCCTGATGCCGGCATCGATTCAACAACGATCGACAATGAAACGCACGTTCAGGAGCGTCATGGGCGCGCTCGATGGCACAACCGATATTGACTGCTCAAACATGGGGCTCACCTCGCTCGAAGGGTGCCCGGAAATCGTGGAGGGCTCGTTCAACTGCTCCGGCAACCAACTGACCTCGCTCGACGGCGCACCGCACATCACCGGCAGTTTCGACTGCTCCGGCAACCAACTGACGACGCTTGAAGGAGCGCCTCGAAAAATCAATGGCGACTTCAACTGCTCCGGCAACTTGCTGAACTGCCTGAAGGGCGCTCCGGCCAAGGTGAAGGGATCGCTCGACTGCTCCCGAAACCGCCTGATCGCGCTCACCGGAGCGCCGAGAAAGGTCAAGGGGCTGTTCGATTGCTCTGAAAACCAGCTTGTGTCGCTCTACGGCGCGCCGCTTGAAACCGGTTCGTTCAACTGTTCCGGCAACCGTCTCCGGTCGCTTCAGGGCGCGCCGGACGAGGTGCGTTTCGATTTCGACTGCTCGCACAACCAACTCTCATCGCTCGACGGTGCGCCCGAATTCGTCAACGGCCACTTTTTCTGCTCGAACAACCTGCTTGAGAATCTCGAACACGGCCCAGTCGAAGTCTCCGGCGATTTTAACTGCTCAGGCAACCGGCTCACCAGCCTGCAACGTTTCCCGAAAAAAGTTGCAGGAACACTCGACTGCTCGGGCAATCCCGCCGTCTCGTGCGACACCGTCCGGCAAGAGCTCGGCAACCGCTGCGTGCGGCTGGTTCAGGGCGGCGCGGCCCGCTGCCACTGTCAGGATTCCAACCCGGCCAAGCCGCTTGCGCTGAGCCCACCATCTTCACCGATCAACACCGCGATATGATATGAGCAACGCTCCCGAAAGCCTCTACTTCAGGGTCAGCGGAGACGATCCGCTTGACCAGACCGTCGGGCACAACCTGCCCGATGGCTGGAAAATCGCCAAAATTTCCACACGACGGGAGCGTCAGATTTTTTACGATACGTTTGAGGAAGAGGCGTTCCGCAACGGTTTCGCCGTCGTACGGAGGAAGGCCAAGCTGCTGGTCATCGAACTCGACACCGGCCTGACGCTTGCCGAGGTCTCCTTTCCCGGTTCGCCAGCCTCATTTTTCGCCGCCTCCCTGCCGGAGGGAAAGGCCCGCAAGCTGCTCCTGAAGTGCAGTAACCTTCGCGCGTTCATCAGCCGCTGCACCATCGACCACTTCATCTCCTCATGGCGGCTGCTGAACGAGGACGACAAAACCGTCGCCAAGCTCGAATACGAATCGATCCATCCGGTGGACAAAAACAGCGATGCAGTCTTTCCGCGCCACTACTCCATCACACCGCTGAAAGGCTACCACAAGGAGCTGTCGCAGATGCTGATGGCGCTTCCGGAGCCGATCGACGCCTACCGAATTGTTAGCTTTAAGGAGCGCTTCATGACCATCATGGAGGCCGCCGCGCCATTTGGCCAAGGCTACTCCTCCAAGCTCCATCTGCAACTTGACCCGCAAGCTCCGATTCACGAAAACATTCTGCGTCTGCTTCGCTTCACCACCTCCGTCATGGAGCAGAACGAAGAGGGTATCCGCAAGGACATCGACTCCGAATTCCTGCACGACTACCGGGTCTCGGTACGCCGGAGCCGCTCGATCATCAGGCTGCTCAACGGCGCGTTCACGCCTGAAAAAAGCGCTTGGGCGCTGGCAGAATTGCGCGAACTGGGCAAGCGCACCAACGAGCTGCGCGACAACGACGTCTATCTGTTGCGGCGCCGGGAGTACACCGAACTCTTGCCGCCGCCGCTGCAACCGGCCCTCAACCCCTTGTTCAACGACATTGCCTCGGCCAAACGCTTGCATCACAAGCAATTCTCTCGCTACCTTAAAAGCAGGGAATATCTCGACTTCATGACCTCCTGGAGAGCGTTCATTGATTCGGAAGTGCTTCCGGACGAAGAGCTTGCGCCTCTGGCGGCCCAATCAACCGCCACCGTGGCCGCCAAAGCGATCAGGAAGGCGCTGAAAAAGGTGCTCGCGCACGGCAGAAGAGCCGGCGACGAAACCAGCGATGCCGAGCTTCACAAACTGCGCATCGACTGCAAAAAGCTGCGCTACCTGCTTGAATTCTTCTCGTCGCTCTTTCCGCCGAAAGCTGCGGGCAGGGTGCTCAAACAGATGAAAGCGTTGCAGGACAACCTCGGCACTTTTGTCGATATGTCTGTGCAGATGAACTTTTTGCAAAGCCGCCTCAGCGAGCTCCCTGGCGACAAAAACGGGATCGAGGAAGCGGCAGCCATCGGCGGCCTGATGGCCACGCTCTACAGCGAACGGGAGAGAGTGCGGGAACATTTCCATGAAATCTTCTCCGGTTTTGACACCAATGAAACCGAAACCCTGTTCGACGAACTCCTGAACGAACTTGCCTGAAGCATGAAAACCATCGCACTCTACAGCATCAAAGGCGGTGTCGGCAAAACAGCCGCCGCCGTCAATCTTTCGTTTCTTGCCGCCTCACCATCGACGCCATCACTCATCTGCGACCTCGACCCGCAGGGGGCAAGCTCGTTCTATTTCAGGATTAAAGCCTCCAAAAAGTACAACAGCGAGAAGTTCCTGAAGGGCAACGAAAAGATCATGCGCAACATCAAGGCAACTGACTTCGAGCACCTCGATCTGTTGCCATCGGACATGTCGTACCGGAACCTCGACATTGAGCTGTCGGAGGCGAAGAACCCAAAAAAACGGCTCGCCAAAAATCTCGAAGGGCTTGATGAGGAGTACCAATACCTCTTGTTCGACTGCCCGCCAAACCTCACGCTGCTGTCCGAAAGCGTCTTCCGCGCCTCGGATTTGATTCTGGTGCCGATCATCCCCACAACGCTCTCTATCCGCACCTTCAACCAGCTCCTCGACTTTTTCCGCCAGGGCGGGCTGGACACCGGTAAAATCGTCGGTTTCTTCTCGATGGTGGAGAAGCGCAAAACAATGCACCGCGACATCATCGAAGAGTACGCCGACGACCCTGTGATGCTCAACCAGACCATCCCCTACAGCTCGGAGGTCGAAAAAATGGGCAACTTCCGCGCCCCGCTCAACGCCGTGCACCCCGCCAGCCCCGCCGCCAAAGCCTACAGCAGCCTGTGGGACGAAGTGCGGAAGAGAGTTGACAATGGATAATGGCAGTCCGGACATCTTTCGAACAGCCTGATCCCCGCCCCCTACGCCAGCAGGTGAATTCTTGAAAAAACGTAGTCGAGCTGATCTTCGTTCAGCACGATACGCGAAAATCCGGTCTTGCCGAGCTGTTCCGACACATAGTTACGGTCGCTGACAAAACGCCTGCCCGGCTTGCCTTTGAACCAATACACCAGCCGGATACGGCCGCCGTCGATCTCGATAGCGGTCACGCCGCGCTTGCCGATAGCGCAACCGGAGTTAAAGACGCTCGGAATGACGATGTTGTTGTAGCGCCCGCTGCGAAGGCCAATCTTCTTTCCCTGCGAAAAACAGGCATCAAGCTCCGCTTTCAGCTCGCCGATCTGCTCCTGAATCCCCATCCGCTCTCCAGCGTTCGACGATGCGTAGAGTCGGCAAAGCTCCTCGATGCGGTAGTTGAGATGATCAACTTTCGAAAGCGATTCAAAAAGTGGGCGGTGCGTGTGGCCGATGATAGAGACGATTTTAGCCTGGTTGGAAAAGTCGTAGATCGACTTTTCGATGGCGAAGCGGCGACGACTGTTGTAGGCCGTCGAGAAGTTGCGAATACCGATCGGCTTGGCAATATAGCGCAGAAACAGCACGATGGCGCGGCTCACGAGCGGGTAGGTTTCCCAGAGCAAAATCGAAGCCTGATGGCCGTGAAAGAGCAGCAACGTCTCGTCGCCATAGGTGAACTTGATCGCCTCCTGCAAGTAGGGCTTGAGCCGGTAGTTTTTCTCGATCTCGAGATCGGCGTCGTGGTTACCGTAAGTTTTCCACAGGAAACCGTTCTTGCGAAACTGAAGAAACAGGTCGTACATCTCACCCCAGCGGTCGGTAATACTTTCGACCGTAAACTTGAACAGCTCCTCCACATCGCCATTCAAAGCAAGGCTGTAGCCGCCCGGAAGGTAGTGGTCGCGAAACATTGAGAGCACAAGCCCGGCGTTTCTTCTGAACTCGT
Organism: uncultured Chlorobaculum sp.; assembly: GCA_965544465.1. GTDB lineage: Bacteria > Bacteroidota > Chlorobiia > Chlorobiales > Chlorobiaceae > Chlorobaculum. Next base: position 1,259 of record CBEUNJ010000081.1, on the reverse strand, counting down.
CACCTCGTCCACCATTGCCCATATGCAGATCACTGAGAATCAGCACCTTCGAAGAGCTGTCGAGCCGAACCGCCCGGGCTTGCGAAAGCAGCTTTTCAAGATAAGGATGTTTTTTCTGATGCAGACTCATACGGGCAATCATCTTCGTGCGGCCTGCATTGTCAACAGTAATGCAGGCTTAAAATATAATCCCGTGAAACGCTCAATGGTTCTCGACGCCCGCCGCCAGTCGAGGACAGGAGCTGGCTGAGGTGAACGCGCTTCACGAGCCTCCATTATTAATATACCACCGCCCCCTGCTTCGAAAAACCTGCCGCACTCACCTGATTGAAGATTTCATGAAAAATGGCTTTCTTGTTGCTACTGTTCTCGTTATAGCAACCCGACCACCACGCCATTGATTGCCCCCGAACGGTTCCGGAAAATCCACCAGCTGCTCGAAAAGCGGCAAACAGACCTGACGCTCGTCATGGACAACGTCAACAAACCGCACAACCTGGCAGCCATCATCCGGAGCTGCGACGCGGTCGGTATCCACCAGGTACACGCCATCTCGCGCCGCTCCTCGATCAGAACCAGGCAACACACCGCCGCAGGCGCGAGCCGCTGGGTCAAGGTCGCCCTGAGCGATTCGGTCACATCGGTCGTCGGGAAAATCCGCAATGAAGGGATGCAGATTCTCGTCGCCACCTACTGCCCCGACGCGGTCGATTTCCGCTCCATCGACTACACCCGCCCGACAGCCATCGTCATGGGCGAAGAGCTGACTGGCCCATCGGAAGAGTCGATGGCGCTGGCCGACCAGTTCGTCTATATCCCGATGGTCGGCATGGTCGAATCGCTAAACGTCTCGGTTGCCGCAGCGCTCATTCTGTTCGAAGCGCAACGCCAGCGCAACGAGGCGGGACTGTACAACAAGCGCCAGTTTGACGACAGCGAGTTCGAGCGCTTGCTCTTCGAATACGCCTACCCCCGCCTTGCCGCCGTGCTCCGCGACGAAGGCAAGCCCTACCCGAAGCTTGATAAAAACGGTGCATTTAACGACAGCCAAATCATCGAAACATCGTCTTGAACTCTGCACTTATAGGGTCTTGTAAGCCCTATTGCCCCAAACACCGCATCCATACAGTACCCCGGCTCCAGCGCACATTGAGCTCATGAGCAACAGCCTGAACAACAGCGCCAAAGCGAAGAAAACAGGCGATATCGAGGGTTTTCTGTTTTGATACAAATACCGATAATCGTACGTTGATAAAGAA
>CBEUNJ010000080.1:0-8360 GCA_965544465.1 uncultured Chlorobaculum sp. | reverse complement strand
CCGATCTTTTCCGCTCCGGAGATGATGGCAGCTACCAGCTTGTCGATAGTGGCGTCGTCCATCAGAACGGGAATGTTCAGGCAGATGCTGCTCTGGAGGAGCTGGCCGGTTCTCGGCCACAGCTCTTCGAGGTTGGCGTTGCGGTAGCGGTCGTAGGCCTTGAGCAGGTGGGCCCAGACGGCGGCGTAGTGCCAGTCGATCGCTTCGGGCAGAATCTTGGTGCCAAAGCCGTGCTCCATCAGGTGCGCCTCGAACTCCAACGCAGCCTTGGGATCGCGAACCTTGAAGATAAGCGTATCGCCCTGCGCGCCGGCTTCGTCGGTGAAGGGGCGCATCGTGAGATTGCTAAGATGGCTGATGCGCTCCTTGATGTTGTACTTGTTCTCCCGCGCTTTGGAGAGGATGTAGTCGATTTTGGCGAGCTGGGCGACGCCGATGGCGGCGGTCACTTCGCTGAGGCGATAGTTCAGCCCCTTGGCGCGACGCGGATCCTTGCCGCGCGGCAGGCCGGGGATGTGCATGTGGCCGTGGTCGCTGAACTCAGCAACGCGGTCGTACACCTCTTTGTCGTCGGTGATGACCATGCCGCCCTCGCCGACGTGCAGCGTCTTGCCTGCGTCGAAGGAGAAGGAGCCGACCTTGCCGATAGTGCCGAGCTTGCGCCCCTTGTAGGTCGCGCCGAGCGACTGCGCGGCGTCCTCGATGAGCGTCACGCCGCGACGCTCGCAGATTTCGACAAGCTCATCCATTTTCGGCGCGGCCCACATCGGAATTGCCACGACAGCCTTCGTCTTTGGCGTAATCGCCTTTTCAACCTCCGCCGGATCGAGGTGGTAGGTTTCGTCAATCTCCACCGGAACCGGCACAGCGCCAAGCGCGGCAGCGGCTTCGACCGGTGCAATGAAAGTCCAGGCAGTGGTAATCACCTCGTCACCGGGGCCAACGCCCGTGCCTGCAAGCGCGCAGTGAATTGCCGCCGTGCCCGACGAAACGGCGTGAGCGTATTTCACGCCCATGTACGCGGCAAACTTCTCCTCAAGCTCCCGCGTTTTGTAGTTGCCTGGCCCGTACCGGTACAGCGTGGTCTTCTCCCCGCTGAACAGCTCCTGTATCTGGGCCAATTCCTCTTTCCCTATAAGCTCAGCTCCCGCCATAACTCTTTTCTTTTAATTATGTTATTGTCCACAACGTCCACTCAGTCCACCTCTTCACGTCAAGGCGCCGATCACCACTCTGGCCGACTCCTCGTTGAACTCGACCGGGTTACCACCGAACGATCCCGAGAGCGCACCCGATGCCTGGGCCGCAAGCTCGGCGACGTTACCTTTGCCGTAGCCATAGGGCACGAGGTTCGGAATGCCGAGCTGGCGGTAGAGCGCGTCCATCTGTTCGAGCAGCTCCAGCGCGGACTCACGGGCAGGAACCTCCTTGCGGACGGGGTTGAGCAGCGCATATTTATCGTACCCCTTGTTGACGTTGTAGCGCATCACCTCCTTGAGGAAGATCGCGCCCGCCAGACCGTGCGGCACCTGGTGCTTTACGCCAAAGTAGTAGGCGAAGCCGTTGGTCGGGCCATCGCCGGAGTTCATCAGCGCCGTAGTGCCGCAGACGCTGCCGAGCGCCAGATCGAGGCGCGATTCGACGCGGTCGAGTTGGCCCTGCTGCAACGCATAGAAGGTGCGCTGGAACCCTTCTATCGAAAAGATGCGGCTGAGCGCGGTGTGCTTCACCGAGCCGAAGCTATCCACGCAGTGCACGAGGCTGTCCATCGCCGAGGCGATAACGCTCTCCATCGGCGCGCTCATCGAAAGCTTCGGATCAATGACCGAGCGTTTCGGGAAGTTCTTGCGGCTGTTGATGCCGAGCTTGCGCCCCTCGTCCTCGTCGATGAACACCGCGTTGAAGCTCACCTCCGCGCCGCTGCCCAGCAATGACGGCACGGTCACGAGCGGCACCGGATCGTTCACATCCTTCGGAAAACCTTTCAGCGAAAGCGCCGAGACGTTGTTGGTCAAGAGTAGGGCGGCACCCTTGCCCAGATCGATGGTGCTGCCACCGCCGATTGTCAGAAGGCCGTCGGGCTGATCGCGGCGGAAAAACTCAACCACATCTTCCAAATGGCGGTAGGTTGGTTCGCCCTTGAACTCGTTGCAGTAGATGACGCCGTTCGAGTAGCCCGCGTTGATATTGCGCAGCACATCCTGGAAATAGAGGTTTTCCGAAAGGCTCGCATCGTAGATAATCCCCGGTTTGGTGACGCCGAGCGCTTGCAGGTGCTCGTGGACGGCCAAGGCTTCATTGACCCCGATGCACAGGTCGGTGGAGAGGAAAAAGTTCATATTGTCTGGATTCTGTGGGTTCTTTGGATTTCAGGATCGAACGAACATGCGGTCGAGACCTTTCTTCTTCAGGTAAAATTCAACGAGATCGACCTCCTCAATAGTGTCGATCTCCCAAGTCTGCCAGAACTCCATCGGATAAACCGACAGCTTCTGGCCGATGCGGTTGCCAAATTCACGCAAGACCGAGGGTGAAAAGAGATAGATTGAGCCGTTTTCAATGTACTGCGATGGCCGGTCCTGCCGCATCCCGCGATTGCGATAGTCGAAATTGACGCTGTTCCAGCTTCCTTCGCGCTGCTCCCAGATAGTGAGGTCATCGACGCAGGTAACCGAAATAAGTGAATCTGCCTCGTCACGCCGAAACAGCTCGATGGCCCGATCGATGTCGCCCGGCTTGCGCAACGGCGATGTGGCTTGCAAAAACACAACAGTCTCTGGCTCCGCGCCGTACCGTTCGGCGATCGTTTCGAGCGCGTGCAACAGTGCGGACTCGGAGGTCGCCTTGTTGCCGCTGATATGCTCAGGCCGGTCGATCACCTCCGCGCCATACTCCGTGGCAACCGTGGCGATGGCCGGCTCATCGGTGCTCACAAACACCCGATCGACATGGCGCGAGTCAAGCGCCTGCCAGATGCTCCAGCCAAGCAGCGGCTTGCCGGCAACCGGATGGATGTTCTTCCTCTCCAACCCTTTGGAGCCGCCTCTGGCCGGAATAATGGCGACCGTTTGCATATGCTGTGTGCTGCTGTTCAATGGTTGTTAATGATGGTGCAATTTGTAAATATATCTCAAGAGACGATGTTGGACGACATTTCCTGCATTTTATCGGAGGATTTTCCAGCGCATCAGCTCAACCATCGATCACCTCACGGCAGACCGAGGCGATCCGGCGGGCAGCCGAGCGATTCTGCAACGGCGTCAGACGCCGGAGCCGGTCGGGGTCGAGCCCGCAGTGCACCGGCTTGTTCAAGGCCGAACCGACGAAAATGGTCGAGGAGAACTGCGCAATCATCATCTGCGAATTGGCGATCATCTCCTCGGTCTTCCCCTCGGCATAGACGTAGCTGCCGGGCGCGTACCGCTCGATTTCGCGGGTGGCGCGGCGGACGTTCTCGTTTGGATGCAGCTTGAAGAGCAACGGCCGCCCATCAGCCATCTCTCTATATTTAAAGATGTTACGCTTGCGGTTTTCGTAGATGAAGGTCTCACGATTGTCGGAAGTGCAGACCAGCACGTAGTCACGATGCTCGAAATCGTTCTGAAGATAACGGGCACAATCGTCGAAGTTGGGAATGCTTGTCACTTCGATCTTGTCGGGGTTGACCCCTTTGCTGATAAACACGTCGCGATACCCCTCGCTGGCCACGCAGAACTTTTCGTAGGTATCGGACAGGCCGGTGGTCGAAGTGCCCGCAATCCAGCGCGGCACCCAGCGGAAGTTTCGGACAAGGTGGAAAAGGATCGTTTCCGGCTCGGTCATCCCCTCCTGCACCAGCACGATTTTACTGCGTTTGATGTGTTTCGGCACGATCAGATCGGTGCAGGTCACCACCAGATCATAGTTGTGCAACGCGCCGCCAATGTCGAGCTGGAGGTTATTGGAAACCAGATAGTCAATCGCCCGGCTCGCGCGCTTCTTGCCCATGATCGTGAACTCAAGCATCCCCATGTCCGAAGCCTTGCCGAGCAAGCCGTCGCTGAAAAAGGGGGTAAACCACTGGTCGTACTCACCGAGATAGCGTGAAATCTGGTGCATCTGGGTGGTCTGATTCATCGAACCGCACACAAACAAAATCTTCTTCCTCATAGAGCCTCTTCACTCGCTTGTTGGGCATCCTGTAAATGGATGCCTTCCATGAACATCACACCATAGCCAATCGCATACCAGATCACCTCCTTCAGACGGCGCAACATGACGAAAGCTCCTCCATAGGCCAGATAGTCGGGGACGCCAAGCGCATGAAAAAATACAAGATAGCCAAAATCCTGAATACCGAGACCTGAGGGAATGAAAAAGAACATCGCCCTGAGAATGGTGAGCGCCGCGTCGAAGGCAAACACCTGAAAAAAGGTCACCTTGACGCCAAGGAGAGACAAAATAAGATAACTCTCAACCGCCAGCGTCATCCACGCGCCAACATAGAGCAAGACAACAGGAATCAGTGGCATCAGGCCTCCCGACTTGAGGTACTGAAGCTTGCGGTCGGTCTCAACAAAATCCTCTTCGCGCTCCAGCAACCAGCTCCGCGCCTTCTGGAAGGGAATCTTCATCAGGAGCCCGTGCAGGTTCGAGGCGGCCTTGCCGTTAGTCAACAGCAAAAGCAGCATGGTGATGCCCGCCGTAATGCCAAGTCCGGCAGCGATCATGATGATACCAAGCCCGTGAAAACCGACAACTTGCGACGAGACAGCCTGCAACATGCCAAATCCTGCAACCGCGCCAAGCAACGTATAGACGCCCTGCGTAACGCCAAGCAAGAGCTTGCGCACCGCCACGCTGGCGAAACCGTCCGGCAAGGGAATGCCGAGGAATTTCCGGCAGAGCCACGGGCGCAGCGGCTCGCCCACGGCAACGCCCGCCGGCAGGGTCATCGACACCGTTTCGGAGACCACCTGAATCTTGAACAATCGGCCAAAAGGAACTGGCTCAGCCTCTTTTGGAAAGAGCTTCTGCCAGGCCCACGTTTCGAGCAGGTGAAGGCAAAGATAAGGGATGAGAATCAAGATCGAGGAAAAGCCAATCGAACCGATCAGCTTGATGGAACCGGCAAGATCAACCTTGCTGAACAGATAAGCGATGAGCGCCACGCCCGCCACCAGTCCTGCATACCTCGGCCACTTGCTGGCTCTTTTGTGTTGCTTTTGCATAGGTAACAATAAAAAAAGCAGGTTACCGCAACCCTTCGCCGGTCAAACCACCGTCGGCGCGGTTCACCCTATGGTCTTCCGCAAAAAGCAGAAAAGAAAAAAAAGAGCTTAAACCTGACGCTGTCAATCGCGAGACATCGTCACAAGGCCCGTCACTCTTCCCTGGCAAATTGCCTCTATTTTATACCAAGGCTAAATATACCAAAAATCCGAAATGAACGCGGCGGCGATCTTGACCGCCCGCCACGCAAGACCTTGACGTGCCAGAGCACTCCAAGAACAGGCGAAATGCCGGACACGCAGCGGTCGTGATCGCCGCTCACCTCCTCCTGCGCGAAGCCGATGACCGACGTCCACCATAAAGTAAACGAGCTTGCGAAAAGCTGTTGGATAAGATGTTACCGATTAGTAAATAGTTTATGTAAATACCATGCTGTTGAACCGCTTTGACTGCTTGCGAAGTTGTACTCAGCGCAAACAGAGCGGCGAGGCTCCCGATTTTGATGATAACCGAGTAATCAGGCCGGTCGAACCGACCGTCAGCACCGGCCTCTTTTCTGAGACTCAGCTTGCCCCTCCCCGACTCGGGCTTCATGCAGCTTTCCGGAACAAAACCTACCGTTTATGGGACTGATCAATCCTGATTTTCAAACCTTGCCCGAACTGTTCAGCTCGGTCTTCAGCCATTTCAGAGGACAGAACGACCAAGCCCCTATCGCAAGAAAACTCAATGGAACCTACGTTCCGATCAGCTACACGTCGCTCGAAGAGGATTACCACCATCTTGCAGCTTTTCTGAAAGACAAAGGCATCGAGCGCGGCGACCGCGTTGCAATTCTGTCGGAAAACCGTCCCGGCTGGTATCTTGCCGATATGGCCATTCTGTCGCTCGGAGCCATTGACGTGCCGCTTTATCCTTCGCTGCCGCCGAACCAGATTGAATACATTTTAAACGACTGCGGAGCCAAGGGCATTATCGTCTCCAACATGCTGCAACTCGGCAAGATTCTTTCCATTTGGCCGCAGCTCTCCGAACTGAACCTGGTGATTGTAATGAACAAGCTCGACGAGCCGATTGACGATGTCATCGAGCTGAGCCAGACCAAAAGCGAAGGGAAAACGCTGCTGAAAGCAAGCCCATGGATGCTTGACGGCATCAAGATCGAGCCGAACGACGTAGCCACGATCATCTACACCTCGGGCACCACCGGACTGCCAAAAGGGGTGATGCTCACCCACCGGAACCTCTGCGAAAACGTCAAGTCGTGCTCCACGGTCATCCGGCTCGACCAGACCGACAGCAGCCTGTCATTCCTGCCGCTCTCCCACGCCTACGAACGCACGGGAGGGTACTACCTGATGCTGGCCTGCGGAGCCAGAATCTACCTGGCCGAAAGCGTCGAGACCATCTCGCTGAACATCACCGAAGCCAAGCCAACCATCATCTTCACCGTGCCGAGGCTGTTCGAGCGCATGAAAGCCAACATGCTCAAAACGGTATCAAGGGATGGCGGCATCAAGGAAAAGATGTTTTACTGGGCGGTCAAAACCGGCGAAACCTACCACCAACAGCTCTCGGCAGGCAAGCTCTCGCCAGTGGCGGGAATGCAGCACAAGATCGCCGACAAGCTGGTGTATCATAACATCAGGGAAAAATTCGGCGGACGGTTGCGCTATTTCGTTTCGGGCGGCGCGGCGCTGCCGCAAAAAACCGGTGAGTTCTTCCAGGCGGTCGGCATCACGATCCTCGAAGGATTCGGCCTGACTGAAACCTCGCCGGTTACCAACGTCAACCGGCCCGACAAGGTCAAGTTCGGCACGGTCGGCCCGCCGGTGGACAACGTGAAGGTGCGCATCGCCCCTGACGGCGAAATCCTGCTCAAGGGCCCAAACATCATGAAGGGGTACTGGAAAGACGAGGAGGCGACCGCCGAGGTGATCAGGAACGGCTGGTTCTACACCGGCGACATCGGCGAGATCGATGCTGATGGCTACCTGAAAATCACCGACCGCAAGAAGCACATCATCGTAACCACCGGTGGCAAGAATATTGCCCCCCTGCCGATCGAGAACCTGATTCTCGAAAGCGCCTTTGTGGATCAAGCCATGATCGTGGGTGAAAAACGCCCTTTCTTGGTCGCTCTGATCGTGCCCGATTTCCAGAAGCTCAAGGAGTTCGCCGCCGAGCACAACCTGAGCGCGTCGAGCCCCAAAGAGCTGATCGCCAGCAAGGAGGTGGTGCAGATTTACGAAAAGCTGCTGCGAAGCGTCTCGCGCCAGCTCGCCACGCATGAAAAGGTGCGGAAGTTCTTCCTGGTCGATGAAGCCTTCTCGATTGAAAACGGCCTGATGACCCCAACCCTCAAACTCAAGCGCAAAGAGATTTCCAAAAAGTACAACGCGGAAATCGACAACCTCTACAACGCGCTGAACATGGTCTATAATACGGAGTGAGATCATTGGCTCAGAACGTCGCTTACGAAAGATTTAGCCGCTTCAGATGCAAGCCCTCTTGGTAGATTTTCCACAGGAGGGGCAGCAACGAAAGGTATCGAAAGAGCGTCTGGTCTTGGGCGAGATGTTAGTCCGGATGTCGTACTACTGTGCCTGAAGCAGATGACTGGCGAAGCTGTGCCGGAAAGTGTGCGCCGTCACGCGCTTTGTCAGCGTTGTGGAAGCCCCTGCCGTTTTGATAGCTTTATTCACATGCGAAACGTGTAAATGGTATCGTCTAAGCTCATTTGCACCAGAAACTTTCGTTAACACTATAGCCAGAAAAAACCACTGCCAGATAAATTCTTTCGGGGCTTTTGGATACTTACGCTCCAGTGCGTGTGGTAGAAATGTTCCAGCGAAGTTTTCCGTAGGCAAATCCCGATCAAGAATGGAGCAAACCGTGTCCAGTTGAGATCGAATTTCGGGAACCAGGGTTTCGGACAAAGGTCTGGAACTTACGAGCCCAGCTATAGTAACCTGAATTGAGCGATCCGTATTTAACCGGCAGCATCATCCGGTAAAAAAATGCCGGTTGCCCCTGTAAGGTTGCCGTTTTAACGTTGTGCTCTGCTCTGTGCGTGCATCACACTCATGCTTGATGCCTTCGATAAGGCAATATCAAGTCGCGGAAATCCGACACGGCCTTGCTCATAC
>CBEUNJ010000079.1:0-8418 GCA_965544465.1 uncultured Chlorobaculum sp. | reverse complement strand
TCTGTTTCGAGGCGGGTTTCTTGAGCTCGATCGTTTTGGCTTTCGGATTGCTCGGACGGTGTTCGAGTTGGGTTTCATCAAAAAGCTGCTGGAAGTCGCCCGACGATTGTGACGGGTCAAGCGAGCGCAGGACATAGTCGTCTTTGCTGAGGATTTGCAGCCTGAATGCGAAGTCGAGCGATTCGAGCATCATGCGCAGCATCCTGCGGCTCTCTCCAAGGTCACCTCTTGAGTCGATTCTGGTATGCGCTTTCGCGTTGACAGTTGTGAGCTTGCGTCCGTTGATGTCGGATTCCTCGATTAGGCCGAACGCGACGTCAATTTTCATACCAAGCAAGGCTAATGAAGAAACTTCAGCGCGGATTAATTTCATGCCCCCCACAGCTGTCTTCTCGCTTTTGAGAGACCAGCCGATCCAGCTTTCGATCTTGTGAGTAATGAGCTCGGCGACCTCGTTTGACGAGGCGGCGTAGTGGCGTACTTTGAGTTCGGCGAAGACTGGTTTATCGGAGGTGTGGGTGGCGTTGCTTGTCAGGCCATGATAGACCTTGACCATTTCACCTCGGAAGGGCAAGAAGCTGAATAGATCCATGGTTGAGATGTGCCGGTGTTAGAAATGATTGCTACGGCTTCGAACCGTCGTTACCCAATCGGGTGGCCAACTGGCCGCAAGCGGCGTTGATGGTCGCACCCTGACTTTTTCTGACGGTGACGTGCAGACCGGCATCCAGTAAATGCTGTATGAACATGGTTTTTACACTACTGTAACCTAGCCTGAATCTTAAATTAACGATTGCATTATAATCAATCAAATTAATTTTGCATAAGCCACGCTTTGCGAAACGGGCCAGTGTTCGCGCGTCTTCGGGTGAGTCGTTGATCCCTTCAAGCAGCATATAGACCAGCGTGACTGGCTGGCCGGTTCTGGCGTTGTACGACGAGATCACTTTGGAAAGCGCCTCAAGCGGGTAGTCGGTGGCGACCGGCATCATGCGCTCCCGCGCAGTCTGGTTTGCGCTGTGCAGCGAAATGGCGAGTTTTGTTTTCAGTCCCGATGAGGCGATGCGCTCGATCTCCGGCACGAGTCCCACGGTTGAAATGGTGATTTTGCGTTCCGGAATGCTGAAGCGGTACTCTTGGTCGGTGAGCGTGCGGATCGACTCGAACACGTTGTCGAGGTTCAGCAGCGGTTCGCCCATACCCATGAAGACGATATTGGTGATTCCGCGCTCGTAAAGCCGATGTGCTTCACTATCGAGCAGGAAAACCTGATCGGTGATTTCGGAAGCGAACAGGTCACGTTTGAAGCCCATCTGCCCGGTGGCGCAAAAGGTGCAGCGGAGCGCGCAGCCGACCTGCGAGGAGATGCAGGCGGTCATGCGCTTTTCGGACGGAATCAGCACGCTCTCGATCAGTGCGCCGTCGTTGAGTCTGACAAGGAATTTCGAGGTTGGAATGTGGTTGGGTGTTGCACACTGCGGCGGTTCGCTTTCGACAGCGCTGATCGAGGCTGGATGGATGGCGTACGAGGCGGCGAGCTGCTCGCGCAGCTTCTTGCCGAACGAGCTCATCTCGTCGAAACTTCGGGCTTGCAGGCTGTAGAGCCACTGGTGCAACTGCCGAGCGCGATAGGCCGGCTGGCCGAAGCTCTTCATCAGGCGTTCAAGCTCTTGTCGGTTCAGTTCCCTGATGTTTGGCCGCGTGCTGTCACGGGGTTGCGGGGCGTCAGAAAAAAGCTGTTCTGGCATATCTTGTTGCTACGCTTGTCGTTAATCGATAAAAAAGTATTTTACACTATTGACTTGACGTAATAGCCAAGCCATGACTCTGTAAAATAATTGAGAAGATAGCATCGCATGTCAGTGGAACTAACGAAAAATAAAAAGGATTACAATCATCAGTTACTCGACAAGGTCATTTACGCCCGCATCCGTTTCGCGGCTCTGGCTTATCTGATGAGCGTTTCCGAGGCATCGTTCGTTGAGATTCGTGACAGTATCAGGGCTACGGATGGCAATCTCAGTATCCATCTGAGAAAACTCGAAGCGGCCGGTTATATTGAGTGTAACAAGACCTTCGAGAGCCGCAAGCCGCTGACCAAATTCCGGATAACCGATAAGGGCAGGGAGGCCTTCACGCAGCATTTCCATAACATGGAGCTGTTTTGCGGCGGTAGGTCGGGTTTACAAATGGCCTGAGCTCGTGCTTATGACAGACAGTCATGTCGAGCCGCCCGAATTGTGTTCAGATGAGGGAGCCGCTTGTCTTGCATGTTTGTACCGTTGAATTTTTTGCCACTTATTTCCTGATCTGATGATTACACCTGAATATGGTCGGACATTAACTCCAGAGGAGTGGAAGCCGGTCATCGATGAGTTGCTCGCCGCCAGACACATTCTTCTTTCCACCCACGAAAATTCCGATGGTGACGGGCTTGGCAGTCAGGTCGCGCTTGCCATCGTGCTCAAGGCGCTTGGCAAGGAGGTGACGATTCTCAATCCTACCATGGTACCGCCGAACTATCAGTTTCTCACGGACTTTTACAACATCCGGGTTTTCCGCGACAACAACGAAGAGGATATCCAGGAGATTTTCCTCGCCGATCTGCTGGTGGTGCTCGACGCCAACCTGCACGACCGGATCGGCAAGCTCTGGCCGCATGTGGAGTTCGCGCGCGAAATGGGCAAGCTCAGGCTGTTGTGCATCGACCACCATCTCGAACCTGAGGATTTCGCCGATCTGACCATTTGCGAAACCTATGCTTCCTCAGCTGGCGAACTTGTAGGCGATCTTATCGCGTCGCTGGAGCGGCAGACCGGAAAACGGCTTTGCACCAGCGACGCGGCTTCAGCGCTCTACGCAGCCATCATGACCGATACCGGCTCGTTCAGGTTTCCCAAAACGACCCCTTATACTTACCGTCTCGCCGGAAAGCTGGTCGAACAGGGAGCTGATCCGGAAATGGTTTACGACCGCATCTACAACTCGCTGACTCCGGAATCACTCAAACTGCTCGGTTTTTCTCTTACCAACATCCGTATTCTTGACGATGGGCTGATTTCGTGGCTGTTCATCAGTCAGGAGATGCTCGAACAGACCGGCAGCAAGCTGTTCGATACTGATCTGATTATTCGTTATCTGCTGAGCGTGCCGACCGTGAGGGTCGCCGTGCTGATGGTTGAAATGCAGGACGGACGCGCCAAGGTGAGCTTCAGGTCAAGAGGCCGGATTTACGTCAATCGCCTGGCCGCCCGGTACGGCGGCGGTGGTCACATGAATGCCGCTGGGTGCTTGCTGAAAATGTCTGCCGAAAAGGCTCGGCGGGTGATTCTCGACGATGTTCGCCAGTTTACCCGCGAACAGGTCAACGTTTAATTCCATAATCACTTATTATTCCGATTCAAGTATGCAACTTACCGTTACCCCAAAAGAGGGAGGCTCGATCAAGGCTGATGCCCTCGCGCTGTTCATTTCTACGAAAGCGTTGAAAAAAGAGGCTGCGAAGACTCTGAAAAGCCTTGGCGCCGATGAGGCCGCCCTGAAGGATTTTAAGGCTGCGGCTGGCGAAATCACCATCGCTTACCGTGCGGCTTCCGGCAAGAGCGCCTCGCGGCTGCTGCTGGCGGGCGTCGGCGATGGCGACAAGACTGAAGAGTACCGCAAGGCTGCCGAAGCGGCTGGCCGCAAGGCGGTTGATCTGAAGCTCGGCACGCTGGCGCTTGATTGTTCACCGGCGGCTCAGTGGGCTAAACAGTCAAAGTGCAAGCTCGACGCGCTGGCGTCCATTTTGGCCGGAGCGGTGCAGTTCGGGGCGTACCGGTTCGACCGGCTCAAAAGCGGCAAGCTCGACAAGACGCAGGATGAGCGCAAGTTCAAGGGCATCGACGAGTTGGTGTTCGCCGGGTGTGACAAGCCACTTGCTGCCATCGAGAATGGCGCGAATGCGGGCATGATCGTCGGCTTTTGCCAGAACGCGGCTCGCGATCTTGTCAATCTGCCGGGCAACCATCTCTCCGCAGAAGAGCTGGCTGAAGCCGCCGTCGAGGCTGGCAAGCGCGGCGGGTTTGAGGTGACGGTGTTCGACAAGGCGAAGATCACTGAATTGCAGATGGGCGGCTTGCTTGCTGTCAACAAGGGCAGCCAGCAGCCGCCGACCTTCACCGTATTGGATTACAAGCCGGAAGGCAAGGCTAAAAAGACCATCGCCTTGGTTGGCAAGGGTGTGACCTTCGACTCCGGTGGCATTTCTCTGAAGCCTGCGCAGGGCATGGATGAGATGAAGTCCGATATGTCGGGCGCGGCGTGCGTCATTGAAGCCGTCGAGGCTGCTGCCAGGCTGGCCCTGCCGGTGCGCGTCATCGGCGTGGTGCCCGCAACGGACAACATGCCGGGCGGCTCGGCGCAGACGCCGGGTGATGTCATCACCACCATGTCGGGCATCACGGTCGAGGTAGGCAATACCGATGCCGAGGGTCGCCTGATTCTGGCCGATGCGCTGACTTACGCCAAACAGGAGTACAATCCTGACGTGATGGTTGATCTTGCCACGCTCACCGGCGCTTGCGTCGTGGCGCTTGGCCACCCGGTCGCGGGTCTGTTTAGCAACGACGAGGCGCTTGCCGAACGCCTGTTCAAATCCGGTTTGGCTTCTGGCGAAAAGGTTTGGGAAATGCCGCTCTGGGATGAGTATGCGGAGCTGATCAACTCCGATGTGGCCGATGTGCACAACACCGGCGGTCGTGGCGCGGGTGCGATTACCGCCGCCAAGTTCCTCGAAAAATTCATCGACGGCCACAAGCACTGGGCTCACGTCGATATCGCCGGTCCGGCCTTTCCGGCCAAGGGCGGATCGAAGGTGCTTGGTGCAACTGGCTTTGGCGTGCGGCTTCTGGTGGAGCTGCTGCACAGCTGGTCATGACGTAACGTAATGGAGGAGGTGTGAGCCGATATGGAAGAGATCAGGCAGAATCCCGTGGTGATTGTACCCGGCGTGCTTTTCTGGGACTCTCTTTACGAGGTCATGAGAGATGCACTGTCGGCATGGATTCCGAAAGAGAAGATCGCTATCGCGCCGGTCAGCTTTCTGGACTGGATCGGCCTGCCTCCTTCGCCCGAGCGTTCGACCAACCGGGTCATGGCCGCCTTGGATCGCACGGTGCGCACGATGGCTGCGAATTTTCCGGGCGAGCCGGTTACGATCGTCGCCCACAGTGGCGGCGGTACGGTGGCCATGATCTATCTGCTCCAGCAGAAATTTCAGGGCGATGTCTATGAAGTCAACGGCATGGTCGGCAGGTTGTTGACCCTCGGAACCCCGTTTCATACCCACGAGCACTTTGCAAAAATCAAGACGGACTTCATTGTCAGTCATCTCGATCCTGATTTTTTTCGCCGATACCCCGTCGTTTCAATCGTCAGCAACCAGTATCAGGGAGCGCTCGAAGGCGGCTTCACGGAAAAACTCTGTTTTCTTTTTTATCGCAGCGTGACCGATGAGGGCAATCTTGCTGGCGATGGCGTGGTGCCTGCGAAAAGCTGTGTTCTGCAGGGGGCTGAAAACGTTACCATTCCGGAGTGTGAACATGTGCCAGCGCCGCATACCCGCTGGTATGGCACCAAGGAAGGTGTTGCACAATGGATAGCGTGGCTTTGAGCTGAACGTTGTTTCGTGAGCAACGTTTCGTGATGATGAGTTTGATGGATTTCCGCTCAGCCAACTCTGTTGTTATTGTGATCGAGAACGTGCTGGAGCGGCCCTGTGCCGTGGCCCAGCCTCCGGTTCGCTCCTGACTCTAAAGCCCTTCGCGTATAATCAATTCCTCTCGCCACAGCTTCCGGCATCTCCAGTTTTAGTGCGAGCCCGGAGGCGATGGCCGACGAAAGCGTGCAGCCGGTGCCGTGCGTGTTGACGGTGGCAATCTTCGGATTCGAGAACCAGTGAAACCGCTCATTGTGCAACAGGCAGTCGTGACAGCTTTCGCCTTCCCCATGCCCGCCTTTGACCAGCACCGAAGGCGCGCCCATTGCTTGCAGTTCTCGCGCAATCCCTTCGATCTGCTCCCTGTCAGTCGGAAGCGAGCTGCGTCCGGTCAGGGCAGCGGCCTCGGGCAGGTTCGGCGTAATCAGGCTGACCAGCGGAAATAGCCGCTTCATGGCCGCCGTATCGTTCGCCGCAAACAGCGCTGCGCCGCTGGAAGAGCGCAAGACGGTGTCGAGTACGATCGGCGCGTTGAGTCCAGCAATCAGCACCGCAATTGTCTCTGCGTTCTCTGCCGGCCCCAGCATACCGATTTTGACCGCATCGATGCGGATGTCCGACGCAATCGTCGTGAACTGCTGCGCGATGAAGTCTGGCGGAATGGCGTGCACGCCGGCTACGCCCATCGTGCTCTGAGCCGTTACGGCGGTGATGACGCTCAGGCCATAGCAGTTGTGCGCGGCGATGGTTTTCAGGTCGGCCTGGATGCCCGCGCCGCCGCTACCGTCCGAACCGGCGATGGTCAGGACGGTCGTGTACTTGCATGGTTTCATGCTTATTCCTTGATGCGTTTGACCAGTTCGCGGGTTGCCGCCACAGGATTGTCGCTGGCGGAGACTGCCGAAATGACCGCCACGCCCGACGCTCCGGCCCGGATCACCTCGGCAGCGTTGGTGACGTCAATGCCGCCGATGGCGATGAGTGGCAGCCCTGCAGCTTCCATGATTGGCCGGATTGCCGCCGTGCCGATTGGCGGCATCGGTTTGTGCTTGGAGCTGGTCGGGTAGATGTGGCCGACCCCGAGGTAATCGGCACCCTCCGCGGCAGCTTTTGCGGCTTCCTCGGCCGAGGAGACCGAGATGCCGATGAGTGTTTTCGGGCCGAGCAGCGCTCTTGCCGAAGCCACAGGCATATCCTGCTGGCCGAGATGCACCCCGTCGGCGTGAGTCGCCATGGCGATGTCCACACGGTCGTTGATGATGAAGAGCGCTCGATGTTCTCGGCATAGCGCCTGGATTCTGAGCGCCCATTCGAACAATTCTCGGCCAGAGGCTGATTTTCTGCGTAGTTGAATCATCCTCGCGCCCCCCTCAAGCGCCATGCGGGCCAGTTCTATGGGGTTGGATTCCTGGTCGGTAATGACGCAAAGCAGTCGTCGTGGAATGATCATGAGGGGAGGCATGAAAGAAAAAGGTTGATCGTTTTCGGCATGGTTTCGGGTTCGAAAAAGGGTCTCATGGCGGCCACGCCCCAGGCTCCGCATTCAATACAGGATGGGGTTCGCTCGGGCGTCATGCCGCCTACGGCGAAGACCGGCAGGGGTGTGGCCCTGCAGATTTCGCGCAACCGGTCAAGCCCCTGCGGCGGCCCGAACGGCTCCTTTGACGGGGTTTGAAACAACGGTCCGAACAGCAGATAGTCAACTCCCGCGCTGGTGGCAACCCGTGCGGCTTCAGCCGAATGCACGCTCTGGCCGGCAAGCAGCGACGGCGCGTTTTTTTTTACCACATCCGGCGGGCACGAGGCTTCGGGAAGATGCACGCCAGTCGCTTTCGAGACAAGGGCGATATCGAATCGTTCATTGATCGTGAAGATCGAGCCGGATGGTTCGATGATGGGGGCGATCTGGCGGCAGAGGGCTTCAAGCGCTCTGGCCTCAACGTGTTTTTCGCGCAACTGATAGAGTACTGGGGCAGCCTCTCCCAGTGCTTTCGCCTGGCGGAGCGCCAGCCCGTGGCGCGTCGAATGCTCCAAGCCGCTACTGACAATCATCAGGCGGGGGAGTGAGGTTTGTTTTCTGACCATGAGAGCAATTTTTGGCACGATAACTATTTTTTACAAGTAATCATAATGGCCGGGATGCGCTCGGCGTGAGCCCTATATGCCCGGATTTATTCAACCCTGAACGGAGTCGAACTATGGTTTCAAGAGCACCTCTAAAAACGTATTGCGCGGCCCGATTGTCGGCGCTTGGGTGGTGCTCGAAATCTCACGTGCTACAGCGTACACTCCGGTTTCTGCGCTCCACCCGCCTTGCACTTAGCTCGCTCATAAAACGTTTTAGAGGTGCCCTCAATCGAAAAACGTCTTGCTAAATCCGGCATTGTTCTGCCGGACATTCCCGTGCCTGCCGGTTTGTATCAGCCCGCTATAAGGATAGGGCATTTGGTCTTTACTCCGGCCAGTTGCCGCTGGTTGATGGAGCATTATTGAGTCCTGGAGGCGGTGATCGCGTGACTAAAGCACGGGAACAAGATGCCGCCAATGCAGCTAGCACAGCAGTGCTTAATGCCATCGCTGCCGTTCGCAATCTGACAGGAACTCTTGACTGTATCAGTCGAATAGTGAGGCTGACCGTCCATGTGTCAGGCGCCGATGGATTTACTAATCCGCACAAATTTTCCAACGGAACATCTGAACTTATCGAATCAATATTTGGT
>CBEUNJ010000078.1:0-8420 GCA_965544465.1 uncultured Chlorobaculum sp. | reverse complement strand
CAACTGTCAACTGTCAACTGTCAACTGTCAACTGTCAACTGTCAACTGTCAACTGTCTATGCTCTTCTGCCGAAAATGGCGGTGCCGATGCGGATCATGGTGGCGCCTTCCAGGATGGCCTCTTCGAAGTCGCTGCTCATGCCCATCGAGAGTTCGTTGAGGGCGGCGGCGTCAGGGGCGTTCTGGCGGATCTTGTCGAGCGTCTCGCGCAGTTCCGAGAATTCGCGGCGCGCGGCGTTCGGATCGGGCGAGGCGATGGTCATCAATCCGCGCAGGCGTACGTTTGGCAGGGCGAAGCACGCATCGGCGGCCTGGAGCACCGAGTCGGGATTGAGGCCATACTTCGAGGCTTCGCGCGACACGTTCACCTCAAGCAGGAAATCCACATTAATGCCGTGCTGACTGGCGCGTTTCGACAGCTCTTCGGCGGTCGAAACCTTATCGATGCCGTGTACCATTGTTACCTTGTCCGCGATCTGGCGCACCTTGTTGGACTGGAGGTGGCCGATGAAGTGCCACGAGAGCGGCAGGCCTGACAGCTCGGGTGCTTCGCACTTTTCGAGGAACTCCTGCACGTAGCTCTCCCCGAACTTTCGCTGTCCGGCTTCCCATGCTTCGCGCACGGCGGCGGCACTTTTGGTTTTGGAGACGGCGATGAGGGTGACCTCATGTTCGCTCCGGCCCGCTTTGCGGCAAGCCTCGGCAATCTGTTGCCTGACGGTGGCGAGGTTTGTGGCGATGCTGTTCATAGTGCTTCGTTCAATCAGTTACCGGGGTGATGGCTTCTATGGTGACGGCCTCGATAGGATTGTCGCGCATGTCGGTTTCGACGGCGGCAATCGCATCGACTACGTCAAGGCCCGACTCGACGACGCCGAAGACGGTGTACTCGCCATCGAGGAAGTTGTTGTCGGCCTGGTTAATGTAGAACTGGCTGCCGGAGGAGGCTTTTTGCGGATTGTTGTCGCGAGCGGCGGCAAGCGTGCCTTTTTTGTTCGGGTGCTTGATTTCAGCCGGAACGCGGTACTCGGGGCCGCCAGTGCCGTGCATCATGCGCTTGTCGTCGTGGCGGGAGAGGGGGTCGCCAGACTGGATCATGAAATCCTTGATGACCCGGTGGAAGCGGATTCCGTCGTAGTATTTCTCACCGACAAGTTTGACAAAGTTGTCGCGGTGCTGCGGGGTGTCGTCGTACAGGGAGATCGCAATATCTCCCATGCTGGTTTTGATGATGAATTGTTCTGCCATGTTCTGCTGATTGAGTGTCGGAAAAAAGGGCGACCTTAAACATCGTTGTAGAGGTGCCCGAAAAAATTAAAGCTGCGGTACCGGGCTGCCCGAGCCTTCAAGACGCCAGAGGGTGCGCTGGGCGACCACGGCGGAGCTGGTTTCGGGCCAGGATTTGATCACCTTTTCAAGCTGCTTGACCGCTTCGGCAGGCTGCTTGTCGAGCACGTAGCTTTCGGCGGCCTTGTTGAGGTACATCGCCTTGAGCGCTTCGTTGTCAGCTGTTTCCGATGCTTTGGCGTAGGCGGTTGCGGCTTTTGCGAACTGCTTCTGCTGCACGTGGCAGGCGGCGGCTCCGCCGATGGCTGAGGCTTGCAGATCGTTGTTGCCGCTCTTGACCTTTGCGTAGAGCGCGAGCGCTTCGCCGGGCTTGCCGCTGTTGTAGTAGAGCGTAGCCAGATAGAGCTTGGCCTTGTTGCCGCTCGGCGTGTAGCCCCAGCGCTTGATGATGGTTTGCATGTTGCTTGCCAGCGCTTTGTTGCTGGCCTCGCCGGGTTTGCTTGCCGCTTCGATAGCGGGGGTGAGCTTGGAGAGCGCTAGCGAGGCCTGCTGTTCATCAACGCGGCTCTTCTGCATCCAGTAAAAAATTCCGCCTCCCGCAATCAGGAGAATCGAGACGAGGGCGATGATCTTGTTTTTATGGAGCATGGTGATTTCCAGCCAGCTGTCGGCCAGCGCGGCATCGTCAAACGCTTTCTTGTTCTGTGTGGTGTTCATGTGTGGTGCTGTACTCTCGTTTTCGGGCAGGTCGCCCAGTCGTTTCCCGGCTATCGGCGTCGATCAACCTACGTAAGTTACCATGAATTTCAAAATACGCTCACCGCGTCAGTTACGCAATCGCGAACAGCTTTTTGGCGTTGTAGAGGAGCGTTTCGGCAACCTGTTCGAATGGCTCGGGCCGCAGCAGGTCGGCGATTTTGCGGACGGTGTGCGCCACAAATGCCGGTTCGTTCCGTTTACCGCGCTTTGGAACCGGCGCAAGGTATGGGGCGTCGGTTTCGGAGAGCAGATGCTCCAGCTTGACGGCTGCAACCACTTCGGGCAGGGCCGATTTTTTGTAGGTGACGATGCCGGAAATCGAGAGCTTCAGGCCAAGTTCGATGCAGCGGTGGGCTATCTCCAGATCACCCGAAAAGCAGTGCATCGCGCCGCGCAACCCGGATGAGCGCTCTTCGGAGAGGATGCGCAGCATGTCGGGCCAAGCGTCGCGGCAGTGAATCACCACCGGCAGATCGAGCCGAGCAGCCATGCGGAGCATTTCGCGGAACGCCTCCTGCTGGGCCTCCGGATGGTGATCGGGCCAGTGGTAATCGAGGCCGATCTCGCCGATACCGACCACCTTTTTCGACCGCGCCAGCGATTCCAGTTCGTCGTACTCCTCCGGCTTCAGCGGTGCTGTTACCTCACTTGGGTGCAGTCCGACATTGGCGTGGATGAAGTTGTGCTGTCTGGCCAGCTCAATGGAGCGGCGGCTCGATTCGGCACAGGTGCCGGGGTCGATAAGCAATTCGACGCCCGCCTCCCGGAGCCGCTTGATGACCTCCGGGCGGTCGGCATCGAATTCGGGAAACGAAAGGTGGCAATGGATGTCGGCAAGGGTGGGCGTCATGGTCATCGGCGTTGCGGGTTGAACATTTTGTCGGAAAACAGCGCCAGCATGAGTGCGCCAATGGTGATGCACGAATCGGCGACGTTGAAAATTGGCCAGAGCCAGACGTAGTGGCCGAAGAGCATCCCCTGATAGAGGTCGAAGTAGATGAAATCCACCACGTGACCGAGCATGACGCGGTCGATGAGGTTGCCTACGCCGCCGCCGAGGATGAGCGCAAAGGCGGTCAGAAACAGCGGACTGCGGTTTTGCGACTTCCAGACATACCAGACAACTCCGGCGGAGATCGCAAGCGTCAGCAGCAACAGGCCCCACGGCGGCAGGAGCTTGACGCCGAAGGCGATGCCCTTGTTTTCAGCGTAGGTGAGCTTCAGCCAGTCATGGATGATGATCATGCCGTCAGGATTGCCGCGCAGAAAATGGATTGCGAGAAGTTTGGTCAGCCGGTCGAGGAGGGCGAACACCACCGCGAGGAGGAAAAAAAGTGCCATTGAATCAGTTTCGTTGTCATGATAATGGAGTGGAGCGACCAAATGTATTACCGCCGCGACTGATTTTCAAACCGTGACAATGCGGAGAGCATCCGGCTATTGTTTTCTTATCGAAATCGACATACACTCGCTTGCGACATCTGGGCAGGCAGGGGGCTCTATAGCAGGAAAGGGAAGAAGGCAATGTTCGTAGGGGCGGACCTGTGTGTTCTCCCTCTCTTTTTTTTAGCGAGATCAACCTTCAACCTGCCGTATCACCCGGCTCCGCTCTTTTCGATTTCGTCGAGTACGGTGTTCCTGACGGTTTCGCCGGGCATCTTTTGGCCTGTCCAGATCGAGAAGGAGCGGGCGGCTTGTCCGATGAGCATCTCGATTCCGGAAATAGCCGTCGCTCCGGCTGCGCGAGCTTCGGCGAGCAGCGGCGTTTCGAGCGGATTGTACACCATGTCGTACACAATCTGGCCTTCGTGCAATGCATGGTATTCCGGCGGTACGACGCTCTGGATGGCGTCTGTCCGTCCAGCCGTGCCGATGGGCGTGGCGTTGACGATGACGCGGCACTCGCCGAGCAGCCGTTCGCCTTTCGGCCCGTCAAGCTCCGAAGTCAGGCGGGGTTCGACCAGCTTGCGGTGCGCGTACCCATCGAGCATCGTTTCGGCTTTTTCCAGATTCCTGACCATGAGCTTCACCGACGACGGGCGGAAGTGGCGCCGGAACGCCTCCACGGCGGCCAGCGCGGCGCCTCCGTTGCCGAAGATGCAGACCGGCTGGCCGTGAATTCGCTCCGCCATCGGCAGCAGCGGCGCGGCGAATCCGGCGATGTCGGTGTTGTGCCCCGTCAGGCGGCCATTGGCGTTGACGATGGTGTTGACCGCGCCGATGGCCTGCGCTTCCGGCGACAGTTCGTCGAGGAATGGCACGACGGTTTTCTTGTACGGAATGGTGACGTTGAACCCGGCGATGCCAAGCGCGCGGCTCCCGGTGAGCGCATCGCCGATCAATTCATGCGAGGCGATATTGAAGATAGTATAGATGCAGGGGAGTCCGAGGGCCTGGAACGCCGTGTTGTGAATCAGGGGCGACCACGAGTAATCGACGTCTCTGCCGATGAGTCCGAACACCTGTATTACCTGTCGTTTTGACACGTTGAACGCTCCGTCGCGGAGTCAGGAAATATCGAGCAGACGGCGCACCGCATCCTGCTGATAGAGTTCGGGGAATGCGCTCTGGAAGAGCTGCTTTTTGTCGGGATCGATCTTGAAGGCCTTGCTGAGCGCCTTGACCGTACTCTGGTTGTCGCCCATCGCGAAGTAGGTCGCGGCAATCTCGAAGTGCGCTTCCGCCGAGAAGGGTTGCAGCGAGATGGACTCTTCGAGAGCGCGGATCGAGTCGTCCATCGCTCCGGCTTCGCGCAGTACCATCGCATAATCGAGCCAGATTTGCGGGCTTTCTGGTTCCAGCGGAATGATGGTTTCGTAGGTGCGGAGCGACTTTTTGAGCTGGCCAAGATTGTATTCGATCTCCGCCTTGAGCAGGAGGAACTCGATGCAGGCGGGCATCTTGGCAATAGCGAAGCTGATGGCTTCGAGGGACGTTTCGTACTTTTCCTGTGCTTCGTAGCAGCAGGCCAGCGCGAACCAGGCGTCGGCAAAGTCCGGATTCAGCTCGATGCAGCGCTTGTAGCAGTCGATAGCCTGTTCGTACTGTTCCAGCTCCTCGCGGGCGATGCCGAGGTTGTAGAGCGCGTTGATTTCGTCCGGCTCGATTTCAAGGGTTTTTGAGTAGCTCTCGGCGGCCTCCGCGATTTTGCCAGTGATGGCCAGCACGTTGGCGCGGTTGTACCAGGCCGAGCTGAAGTCTTCCGAAATGGCCAGCGCCATGTCGTAGGCATCGAGCGCTTCACTGTAGTGCTTGAGCTTGCTCAGCACGAGCCCCTTGTTGTACCAGGCGTTGATGTTGTACGGATCGAGATCGATGGCTTTGTCGTAGGCGACGAGGCTTTCGTCGAGCTTGCCGAGAATGTCGCGCGAGTAGGCTAGTTCATACCACGCTTCGGCAAACTCCTGATCAAGCTCGAGGCTGTGGGTGAAGTGGCCTTCGGCCTCCTCGAACCGTTCGAGCCGTTGCAGAATCAGGCCGCGGTAGAAGTGCGTCTCTTTTTCGGTCGTTGAATCGGTCACGATCTGGTCGATCTCGTCGAGCGCCTCTTCAAGCTTTCCGGTATTGAAATACGCGAGTGCAAGATTGAGGTTCATTTCGCTGTCGGCTGGGCTGAGCACCATGGCGTGCTGAAAGGCTTCGAGAGCCTCATCAAACAGGCCGTTGAGCGTCAGGCTGTTGCCCAGGTGAAACCACGTTTCCGCATTATAGGGGGCGAGCTGTTCGAGGCGGCGAGCCGCAACGAGCGACTCGTCATGCAGCCCCTCTTCGTTGAGCCGGCCGATCAGATCGATCAGCTCTTCTGGATCGTGGATCGAATCGGGATCGGAATCGCCTTCCGGACGGTATGGAAACTCTTCCCCCGAATAGTTTTGGTCGTCATCGAAAAAATCAAGCAGACTCATACACGCTTTTTCAAGCCTTTTTCACGATCATTGAGAAGTTACACGAAAATATAGCAGATTTTTTTTCAAAAAAAGAGCCCTTTCCGGAAGGTGTGTTTACGAGTGATCGGTATCTCATTGCCTGAAATACCGGTAAATGCTTTCAGCCATTTTGCTTCCGGTGACTTCTGAAAGTTCTTCAATTGAAGCTTTTGCTACGCTTTCTACGGATCCGAAGCGGCTCAGCAGCTTTTCGGCGCTTTTCTGACCCACGCCCGCGATTCCGGTCAGCTCGGTGCGGATCGTTCGGTCGTTGCGAAGTTTGCGGTGGTAGGTGATAGCGAAGCGGTGCGCTTCGTCACGCAATTGTTGTAAAAGCTTGAGCGCCGGGGAGGTTTTTGGCAGGTTGTACGGGTCGCGTTCGTTCGGCACGAAAATCTCTTCGATCCGTTTGGCCAGCCCCGCTACCGGAACTTCGATACCGAGTTCCCGCAACGCTTTCCATGCCACGTTGACCTGCCCTTTGCCGCCGTCGATCAGCACCAGGTCGGGCATCGGCAGCTCTTCGGCCAGTGAGCCGCCGTAGCGCCGTCTTACCGCTTCGCGCATGGCCGCGTAGTCGTCTGAGCCTTCAAAGCTTTTCAGCTTGAACTTGCGGTAATCTGACTTTTTCGGCTTGCCCGACACAAAGGTGACCATTGAACTGACGTAATCGGTGCCCTGGAAGTGGGAGTTGTCGAAGCACTCGATCCGCTCTGGAAGCTTTTCGAGATGCAGCACCTGCTTGAGCGATTCAAGCGCAGGCGATTTCCGGGCCATTTCGCCGCGCAGCCGCTTTTGCACCATGAACTCGTGCAGGTGGTGCTCGGCGTTGTCGAGGCACATGGCGATGAGTTGCGCCTTTTCACCGATGCGCGGCACGGTGAAGCGCACTTGCCGCTGGCCGGTCTGGCGCGATGCGAGCAACTGGCGCAGTGCTTCAAGCTCCTCTTCCGGCAGCTCGGTCTGGAGGATCAGTTCTTGCGGGATGAGGTCGGGGGTTTCCAGATAGTAATGTTCGAGCAGTGAGGCGAGAAGGTTGGGCAACGGCGTGCTTGCGGTATTGGTCAGGTAGGTGTGGCGCGAGCCGATGAGCTTGCCTTCGCGGATGCGGAAGATCACGCCGCAGGCATCCTGTTCGCCGGTGGCGATGGCGAACACGTCCCGGTCAACCGGCTCGTTGCTCACCACCTTCTGCCGCTCGGCGTATCGCTTCAGCCCCTCGATTTGCGCCTTCAGCGTGGCTGCCTCCTCGAACTTCAGCTCCGCCGCTTTCGTGTGCATCTGCGAAGTCAGCTCACGCACCAGCGCCGAGGTTTTGCCCTTGAGCAGCGTGACGATTTCGCCGATCATCGCCTGGTACTCCTCCTCGGATTGCCGTCCTTCGCACGGCCCCTTGCACTTGTAGATGTGGTAGTCGAGGCAAACCCGGTACTTGCCCGCCGCGACAGCTTCTTCGGTGAGCTTGTACTTGCAGCTCCGGACGGGAAAGATCGAACCGATCAGGTTGAGCATCAGCCGGAGCTGCGAGGCTTCGGTGTAGGGGCCGAAGTACTGCGAACCGTCGCGCCTGACCTGCCGCGTCAGGAAAATGCGTGGGAAGCGCTCGTTGGTGATGACGACGTACGGGTAGCTTTTGTCGTCCTTGAGGCTGATGTTATAGCGCGGCTTCAGCTCTTTGATGAGGTTGTTTTCGAGAATCAGCGCCTCGACCTCCGATGAGGTTATGATGACGTTCAGATCGGCGATGTGGCTGACCAGCACGGCGGTTTTGCCCGACTGGCGGCTTTGGCTGTTGAAGTAGGAGCGAACCCGGTTGCGCAGGTTCCGCGCTTTGCCGACGTAAATTACCGTACCTGCTGTATTGCTAAACCGGTAAACGCCGGGCGAGGTCGGCAGCGAAGCGAGCTTTTCGGTAAGCGTTTCACGTGCGGGCTTTTCCGGTGTTGTTGTGGAGGTGTCGGCCATGACGAAATCGTGAAATCTGCGTTACTGGGTTTCCGGATTTATGATAACAAAAAAAGGCGCGGATGGTTCCACGCCTTTTTTGCTTGTTGATGGTCGTTTTTTTGAATGCCTGAGAGCGTCATCAGAATTTGACGGTCGCCCAGAGCTCGGTGCGCAGACGCTCACCGCTGACTTTGTTAGAGCCGTCGTCTTGTTTCGAAGCGAGGTAACGGACAGTCGGCTGTACTGTGATGCTGCCAGCAGCAGAAGAGTACACCGGAATCTTGTACTGCGCCCACACGAAGTGGTTGGTGTACTTGATGTCATTGGCCGCCGATTTGTCGGTGGTATGGTTGTAGTCATACCAGGCCATGAAGTTGCCGATTTCGCCTTTCACTCTGAAGAGATAGCCGTCATATTTGACCTTTGTTCCACCGACAGCAGCAGCGGCTTCAGCCATAGGGCTAAGGTTATCAGCAGTTTCATCATCGCATGCGGTGTAGA
>CBEUNJ010000077.1:0-8447 GCA_965544465.1 uncultured Chlorobaculum sp. | reverse complement strand
TCAACTCTTTCTCCAATTGTATTAATCCGGGCAGGCTATCAACTTGCAAAACCGCAACGGTATGAGTGATGATGTGAATACGAAGCAGGGCGGCAGGTCGTCCACATTCGTGGTCAGCGAGCAAAAGCGCAAGATTCAGAAGTTCAAGCAAAAGACCGGTGAGGGAGCGCTTCTGCTCATTGCTTCGTTCGTGGCGATTGTGGTGCTTTTCATCTTCTGGTTTGTGGCGCGTGACGCCATTCCTTTCTTTCAGCTCAGGGGATTCCGTGAGTTTTTTACCAGCGCCAACTGGTATCCTGCCGATGATTCGCCACAGTTTGGCGCTCTGGCCATCATCTACGGCAGCGTCATGGTGACACTTGGTTCGGCCCTGCTCGCCGTTCCGATGGGGGTGATCGCCTCAATCTGCCTCTCCGATATCCTTCCTTTTTCAGTACGCCAATACGTCAAACCGGTTATCGAAATGCTGGCAGCTATTCCGTCGGTGGCGTACGGCTTTTTCGCTCTTGTCGTGTTTGCTCCGCTGCTCCAGAACTATGGCGGGCCGATTCTGATGTGGACCTGGTGGCTTATCTCTGCACCATTTCTGCTGATTGCCGTCATCGTGGCTGCTGAATTGCTGACCGCTTCCATTGAGAACGAATCCACTAAAAAGACGGCGACCCTTGCTGCCGGCCTGGGGCTTGGCGCGGTTGCACTGGCGTTTCTGTACGTTGTTGGTGACAAGCTGAACGGCATCACCATTCTGAGCGGCACTAACGCACTGAACGTTTCGATTATCCTGAGCTTCATGGCACTGCCGACTATTGTCAGCGTTTCGGAAGATGCGCTGCAGGTGGTCGGTCGCGACCTTCGCGAGGGCAGCTATGCGCTCGGCGCCACCAGAGCTGAAACGATCATCAAGACAGTGCTTCCGGCAGCCAGCAGCGGTATTCTCGCCGCAGTGATTCTCGGTATCATGCGCGCCCTCGGTGAGACGATGGTGGTGTGGATGGCGTCGGGCAACTCGTCGGCCATTCCCGATCCATGGTACAACTTTCTCGATTCGGTGCGAACCCTGACGGCCACGATTGCCGGCGACATGGGCGAAGCCGATCAGGTTACCGGCTCGGCGCGGTTTCATGTGCTTTTTGCGATGGGTCTGCTTCTGCTCATTGTCAGCTTCGTGAGCAACTTTATCAGCGAACGCATCGTCGTCCGGCAGCGAAAGATTCTTTCAGGTCAGTGAGGCCCAATCAAAACCAATGAAATGAACGTATGAATCTCGGAACCAGAAAGCTTCTCGACCGCTCCTTTACCGCCCTCGGCTTTGGATCGATTGTGATCATGGGTCTGGCGCTGCTTGTGGTGCTGACGCCCATCGTTTCCAAAGGTATCGGAGCCGTTGTGTTTAAGGGGACGGTTGAACATCGCAAACTCCTGCTCAACGAGTTCCATCGTGGTGACGCCGCCGAAATCAACAAGGAGATCGCCAGTTCGAACGAGTATCGCCAGAAGGTGTACGCCATGCTCGCCGAATTCGACAAAGAGCTGGATCAGATGGATTTTGCCCGGCAGTCGAAGTACCGAAGCAATTACGAACAGGTCAAGACCTCGTTGCGAGCTCTCTTCGGCCCGCTTCCGGGCGATACGGAGCCGGCGCTTGCACGCTTTCAGTACGGCCAGACCCGCTGGAACAAGGCTGAGGAGAAGCTGCATGATCTGCTCTACGAAAAGAAGTGGGACTACTCCAATCCCGATGCGATCGCCAAGCCCTACTATGTGAGCCGTGCGGTTACGTTCGAGGGCACGTCGCTGGTGAAACTTTTCCCGTACGTGGAGCAGCACCTCGACCAGATGATGCTGCCTCAATGGACTTTCTACTGGGGGTTCATTACCGACAGTTCGCTTGACGCGCACTTCTTTGGGGGCATTTGGCCTGAAATTCAGGGCACCATTTTCCTGGCTATCGGCGCGATGCTGTTTGCCTTTCCGCTGGGTGTCATCGCGGCGGTTTACTTCACAGAATATGCGAAAGATGGTTTTCTGACCAGTCTGCTCCGCAGCGCTAACAGCACGCTGGCTGGTGTGCCGAGTATCGTGTTTGGTCTGTTCGGTCTGGCCTTTTTCATCAACACGATGCACGTTTCGCACTCAAAAAGTGTGTTGGCCGGTTCGCTGACGTTGGCTATTATGATTTTGCCGACGATTATCCGCGCAGCTGAAGAGGCCATTCTTGCCGTGCCGAAGACCTACAAGGAGGCCTCACTCGGTCTCGGTTCGACGAAGTGGAACACCATCGTGACGGTGATTCTCCCGGCTGCGTTGCCGGGCATTCTGACTGGCGGCGTCATCAGCCTCGGACGTGCGGCTGGCGAAACCGCACCGATCATCTTCACCGCTGCCGTTAGCGTCGGCACGGCTATTGGTCTCGGCGACGTGCTGAATTCTCCGACGCCTGCTCTTTCGTGGAATATCTATAACCTTGCCAGCGAGCATGAAGCTGCCGCCGAAATTCGCCATGTCCAGTACGGCATGGTGCTTGCCTTGGTGGGCATCGTGCTTCTGCTCAACCTGAGCGCCATCATTCTCAGGGCGCGCATTTCCAAAAAACTTAAAGGGTGAGACCTATGCCAATGGCACTCGAAGCAGCCGACACAAAGAAACAGAGCCACGATGCACCTGCGCTCGATATTTATTTACCACCTGAGCGCAAGAAGATCGTGGGCGGCGGCAAGCCGCATGTTATGGCCAAAAATTTTTCGATCTATTACGGAGAGTTCGAGGCTGTCAAAAAAGTTAATGCCGATATTCTCTCCGAGTACGTGACGGCTATTATCGGCCCGAGCGGCTGCGGCAAGAGCACCTTTCTGCGCGCCATCAACCGCATGAACGATCTGATTCCGAGCTGCCATACCACCGGCGCGCTGATGTTTGATGGTGAGGACGTTTATGGTAAGTTTATCGACGAAGTGCTCCTGCGCAAGAAGATCGGCATGGTTTTCCAGAAACCGAACCCCTTTCCGAAATCGATCTTTGACAACATCGCCTACGGCCCGCGCCTGCATGGTGTGAAGGATCGCAAGACGCTGGAAGGCATCGTTGAACAGAGTCTGCGCAAGGCCGCGCTCTGGGACGAGGTGAGCGACAGGCTCGACAGGAACGCCCTCGGCCTGTCCGGTGGACAGCAGCAGCGCCTGTGCGTTGCCCGCACGCTGGCCGTCGAACCGGAGATTCTCCTGCTCGACGAGCCAACCTCGGCGCTCGATCCGAAGGCGACGGCAAAAATCGAAGACCTGATTCAGGAGCTTCGCGGCAGCTATACCATCATGATCGTGACGCACAACATGCAGCAGGCATCACGCGTTTCGGACTACACGATGTTCTTCTACGAAGGTGTTCTCGTGGAACATGCGCCTACAAACGACCTGTTCACCAGGCCAAAAGACCAGATGACCGAAGATTACATCACCGGCAGATTCAGCTAACAGAAAACCATTCACCATCATGTCGGAAAGACCTGTTCACGAATACATAAAAGAACTTTCGGATGCCCTTGTCCAGCTTTCCGAGAAGGTGTTGCAGAACTTTGATCAGGCGTTGTACGCGGTCACGCACAAGGACATCCAGACCGCACGGAAGATCAGGGTGATCGATGATGAGATCGACCAGGCTGAGGTGAAGCTCGAAGAGCAGTGCCTTCAGTTCCTGGCGTTGCACCAGCCGGTCGCCCGCGACTTGCGCACAATCGTGACCATCATCAAGATCAACGACGACCTCGAACGCATCGGCGACCTCGCCGTGCACATCATCGAGCGTATGCCGGAACTCGGTCAGGAGGTCATGGAGACCTACGAGTTTGAGAAGATGGGCAATCTTGCTGTCGGTATGGTGCGCAAATCGATCGAGGCCTTCGTGAAGCGTGACCGCCCGCTTGCTGACAAGGTTTGCCTGATGGACGAGGAGGTGGATGCGATGCACCGTTTCGTGTTCAGAAAGGTTTCCGAGGCCATGAAGACCTGCAACACCGAAACCGAGCAGTTGCTGGCCATTCTTAGCGTTTCCCGTTACATTGAACGCATGGCCGACCACGCCACCCGCATCGCTCTCGAAGTGATCTACCTTGTCACCGGCGAAATTGTTCGCCATACAGAAGAAGACAGCTTCGAAAAGCTCATCCAGTCGCTTCAGGACTGAGTGTGAGAGCGTAAGCCGCAAACGCGGCGGAACATGAAAGAATCCTGCCACTGGAACAAGACGAGTGTTCCGGCGGCAGGATTCTTTCATAACCCCAATTCGCTATGAGAACCAAGGCGAATCAGTTCGAGTTCATGTTCGTCGGTTTTGCGGTAGTTCAGAATGAGATTGGGTTTGAGGTGTCAATCACGGCTATCGCAGAACATTTCTCTCAAAGCGTGATCGGCTGCGTTTGGCGGCAACGGTTTATCCTCAGCCAGCAGGTTGAGAAATGTTTCAAACAGTGTACCAAGTTTTTTTTGCTGTGCTTGCCCGATTGTTCCCGCCGATAGTCAAGCTTGAAACGATGGGTGTATCTAATCGTCCGCATTCAGTTCATCGATCAGATTGTTCACGGAGCTTGCTGTTTGAAGCTCGCCGCGTCGCGTGGTTTTGATTGCTTCGATGGTTTTGGCATTTGGAACAAGCGGCTCAAAAGGCAAGGCCTTTTCCGCAGCAACTCGTTTCAACATCAACCGCATCGCGTCGGACAGCGTGAGTCCGATGCTTGCAAGCACAGTCGAGGCTTCAGCCGTTGTTTCGGCATCAATCCTTGCCCTGACAACAGAATGTTCCACCATGTGAATGTTCTCTTGGCTCGTCATCAGTTTTTAGCGGTGCCCGCATGTAACATCAGTTTCGGTGTTCCTCATGTGATCCTCGCTTTTTCGGTCAAATTAATGGCCTCCAAGTCTTGTCTTAATCCTTCCGGAAGCATAAATTACAGATTGTTTAATCAGCCCTTTAATCGGGTTGCTTTATCAAATTTCAGTAACGAGCTCTTTACCACCATGGCACTGTTCGGCAAGAAATCTTCCGCTTCGAAATCAGCCGCAATTCCGAAAGCGTTCACCATCCAGATAGACCCCTCGAAATTCAACCTTGCCACCAAACCCGCAGGGCCGGTGCATGAGCAGCTCGAAACCATGAAGCAGCGCCTCACCAAGCTCTCCTCGATGGTTGAGAACAACCTGATGAACGCCGTCAGGGCTGCGACCAAAAAGAACAAAGACCTCGCCGTTTCTATTTTTGCCACCGATGAACAGTACATTCAGAAACTGAAGTTCGAGGTGGAGTACATGACCTTGGCCTACCTGAACTTCCAGAACCTCGACGAGGCTGCCAACAAAACTGTGGAGGATGCGCGCTTTATTTTCGGGCAGCTTGAAACTCTTGGTCAGT
Source organism: uncultured Chlorobaculum sp. (assembly GCA_965544465.1). GTDB lineage: Bacteria > Bacteroidota > Chlorobiia > Chlorobiales > Chlorobiaceae > Chlorobaculum. The sequence goes on along the minus strand of CBEUNJ010000077.1, from coordinate 3,050 downwards.
ACGCGCTCAACATTGCCAACAAGACCGAATACATTCAGCTCGCCAACATCGAGGTACTGCACAAGGACGAGTACGACCTGAAACCGATGGGTGACGATACCGCCGAAATGATCAAGAAGGCGGTCGAAGCTTACGTCAGCGGCAACTCGAAACACGCCACCGAGACGCTCGACATGATGAAGAAGATCGACGGCATTTACCAGAAAGCTGTCGCCAAGCTCAAGAATGAAGTCAACGACTCGAACATCACCAACTACACCGGCATTCTGTCGGTTATCGAGCACGTCCATGCCGCCGCTGAAATCTCCTGCGTGATCGCCAAGAGATTCTGCTGAGTCAACGTACGGAACATTCTGAAAAGGCGGGCATGTCCCGCCTTTCTGCTGTTATGCCGCTATGCGTTTTTTCGATCTTCCCGCCTTTCTTGGTGATCCTGCTTGATCCGATTGATCCACATTCGCTTTGTCGCTCGCCTGTTCGCTTTTCCAGTTCTTTTCTTTTCAGTCATCCATTTCGAGCACGTTCAGCGTGCCAATTGCGTTGGGAGTGGGTGTATTTTGTCTGCAAGTCGTTATCTTTCCATCTCAATCCGAGAATTTTTTATCATGATGAAGCTGTTCGCCTCTCAGTCTCTGGTGCTGCTTGTCAGCCGGATTGCTCTTGCTTTTGTCTGGATTTATCAGGGGGTGGTGCCGAAGCTGGTGTGCCCCAGTCCGGTTGAGCTGGAGCTGCTTGCGCATCTTGGCCCGTTGTACGGTTTTATGTGTTCGGTCATGGGCTATGGCGAGATGGTGTTCGGGCTGCTGTTGCTGTTGACTCCTTGGCGCTGGCCGTTTCTGTTGAACATTGCGGCCATGCTGAGCCTGCTTGGCTTTGTCTCATTGCATGAGCCACACCTCTTGGTGGAGGCGTTCAATCCCGTGACGCTGAACGTTACCGTCATCGCCCTTTCCCTCATCGTTTACCGTGAAATGGGCAAGGGCGGGGCAAGCACTCCTCAATAAATTTACAACGATCCATGACTCCTGTTACTTCAGAACTGTCGCTTCGCAAGATAGCCAGAACCTTTCTCACTGTGTCGGTTATCGTCATTTCCGTGGCAGCCCTGACTGGCGGCGCGGGGGTGCTGACCGACAATGAGTTCCTGCTCAAGGTGCATCCCTATATCTTTTTCGTCGGCTTCGGAAACCTGGCCATCCTGTTGTTCAATCGTTACTTGACTGCGGCGATCTATCCGGAACTGAGGATTAATCCGGCGCGTCAGAGTGTGTTTATCGGCCTTGTGCTGCTGGCGCTGGCGATGGTGGTCGTGGCCGTGGCGGCGGAGTTGCCGCTCCTGAAGGCGGCGGCGGGGTTGATGCTGATGGGCGTGGTGGTCGTGCCGCTCTACGAGATTCTGACGACGCTTTCGATTTCGAACATATGGAAAGAGGTGTCGGTGCGCTACTATATTTTCGATGTCATCTTTCTGTTGAACGCCAATCTCGGCCTGTTCACGTTGGGGCTGAAAGAGGCGTTTCCCGATAACGGCATCATTCCGTTCTTCGTGACGCAGTCCTCCTATTTCCTCGGCTCCTCCTTCCCGCTGAGCATCAGTGTGATGGGCTTTCTCTACACCTATGCCTGGCGGAAATCATCGAAAAAGGAGCTGGCCAAGCAGCTTTTCAGCCTCTGGTTTTACCTCTTCGTCGGCGGTGTGCTTTACTTCCTGATCGTTATCCTTTTGGGCGACTACCTCGGCATGATGCTCATCAGCCACATTCTGACCTTCGGCGTGATGGCGCTGCTTTACACTTTCGGCGTGTTTTTGCGTAACTATTTCCGCAATAATTTTGCCCATCCGGCGCTGGCGTTTCTGCTTGGCGGTTTGGCGTTTCTGTTCGCCACCAGCGCGTTCGGCATCCTGAATATCTACTATGCGAAAGGGATTCTGTTCGGCAGCTACCCGCCGATCCGGGCTGACAAGATGTGGATTTACCACTCGCACACCCATGCGGCGCTGTTGGGCTGGATCACCCTGTCGTTCGCCGGCATGATCTACATCGTGCTTCCGGCCATCCAGAAGCAGGGCTCCCTCGAACTGCTTCATTCGGGCGATCCGCTGGAGCAGTTGCTTGATGCGAATACGATGAACCGCGCGTTCGTGCAGCTTTCGATCATGCTGACGGCGGGCGTGGTGATTATTGTGAGCTTCTTTACCGGCACCGCGCTGACGCTTGGCCTTGGCGGAGTGCTGTACGCGCTCGCCGCTCTCTATCTGTTAGGCAACCTTTTTCACGATCCGGTCTTCGAGGCCGGTGATAACCAGTAAGTTCCGATGATACCTTCGAACTACCGTTCCATTGCTCTTGCTGCTTGCGCGGCGTTTGTGCTGACCAGCAGCCCCTTGCCGATTTACGCCGCCAATGCCCGCCAGCAGGAGGAGTCTATGCTGCGCAAGGGCAGCCAAGCGTGGAACGAGATGAGAATGCACAATCCTGACGCGCCGGTTGATCTTGCTGGGGCGAAGCTGAACGGTCGTCGCTTGCGCGAGGTCAATTTCAGTCGTGCCGACATGGCCGGGGCCAATCTGAGCCAGTCCGATTTTGGCGATTCCGATTTCCGCAATGCAAATCTGCATGGTGCGAAGCTCGATGGTTCGTTTATGGGCGGAAGTCAGGCGTCGGGGGCTGATTTTACCGGCGCTTCGTTCACGGGCGTTTCGGCTTCGAAGGCCGATTTCAGCCGCGCGAAAATGGCTTCGGCCGTGCTGCGCCGCGCCGAGTTGACCAAGGCGAATTTCGCAGGGGCGGATCTTCGCGGAGCCGATCTGCGTGAGGCCAGTATGGAGTATGCCGACCTGGGTAACGCCGATCTCCGGGCGGCCAATTTCTGGCTGTCGAGCACCGGCGGGGTCAATTTCAATGGCGCGCTGATTTCCGACGAGACCGTGCTGCCCAACGGCAAGCCGGGGTCGGCTGCTTGGGCGGCGGCGCATGGAGCGGTCTTCAAGCCGGTTGTAAGGAGGGTTGCATCACCGACAAACGCCTCTTTCGTTGAGACGCCGAAGC
>CBEUNJ010000076.1:0-8781 GCA_965544465.1 uncultured Chlorobaculum sp. | reverse complement strand
TTTTCCTGTTCCAGCCTTACGTTTTCGCCTAACCGGTTTTGGCGCAGGTCGTCGTAAAGCGATTGTTCCGCTTCGGTCAGTCTGGTCAGCTCGGCGGTTTCGGGTTGGGGTTCGGTTTGCCAGTGTTCGCGGTGGGCGAGGAGCGTTTCCCTGTCCATAAGGAGCGAGGTGGTGTGGGGGAAGTGTTCGCGGAACTGGTTGAGGATGGCCAAGCCGTGCGTGTCGATGTCGCCCCAGTAGCGGAGTTTGCGGTTACGCAGCCAGTTGATTCGGGCGAGGTTCTGGAATCCGTAGCCCGCGCCGAAGATGACCATCGCTCGCGGGACGGACGGGAAGGCGAGGAAGTTGATTTCGTTTTCGGTGATGAAGACCGTTTCAACCGGGAGGTCGAGGCGGGCAAAGTCGGCCTGCGTGATGGTCACGTCCTGTTCGCCGCCGCCGGGCAGCAGCCTCAGCGCCGGATCGAGCAGGCGAAAGCGAACCCGGAGCGGCTTGTCGCGGAAGCCGTAGCGTTGGCAGAAGTTGGCGATTCCGGTGGCTTCGGCGTCGATCAGTTTCGGCGGCAGGGCGAGCTCGAAGAGTTCGGAGAGCGTGGCGCGGTGCGCTTCGATGAATTTGGTGTGGATGCCGGGCAAATCGATTTGGCGCAGATAGATGCCGGGGCGCGGATGGTTGCGAAGCCAGCCGACAAGACGCAAGAGGTTGAACCACGCTTCGGCGAGTTTGAGGGCGCGGAGGGGGCGCTTGGCAAGCCAGGGAAGCAGCGCCGGTTCGCGCTCGTGGGTCAGCTCGATCATCTGCCTGAACTCCTCGGCGTCGCGGCGTTTGCCGATGAGCGACAGGGCGTCGTCCATCGAATCGATCCATAGCTCCGAGGGAATTTCGTTGCTGCCGAGAACGCGGTGGTTGAGCGTGCGCCGGACGATGCGGTATGACCCGGCGGCGTCGGTGAGTTGCGTGATCCAGTCGCGCACTTCGGGGAAGTGGTCGCTGAGTTGGCGTGAATTCGGCCTTTTGAGCAAGAGACGCAGCGGAAAGAGCGACTCGCCCGTCACCATCGCCGAGAGCAGCGTGCCCCGGTTCCAGAGCTTCAAAACCTGCGCTCGAATTTCGGCGGGCGTTGTCCATTCTGTTGCTGCTTTTGTCATTGCCGCCACTGCTCTTTTTCGTCGCGGTACTCTTCGATGCTGAGGTTGCGCAAGACGGAGGCGCGGCCATCCTGATTGTGCACGAATCCGACACTCGAAACGAACGGTTCGATGATGTGGATTTTCTGCAACGGCGTGACGATGAGCAGTTGCAGGTTGAGCCGGGCGAAGAGTTGCAGGCCGTAATGTGCCGATTCGTCGGAGCCGCGCCCGAACGCTTCGTCGATGACTACGAAGCGGAAGGAACGCGATTGCACCTCGTCCATCTGGAGGCCGAACTGGTAGGCGAGGCTTGCGGCCAGCACCGTGTAGGCGAGCTTCTCCTTCTGGCCGCCGGACTTGCCGCCAGAGTCGGCGTAGTGCTCGTGCTCGGCGTCGTCTTCGCGCCACCGCTCGCTGGCCGCGAAGACGAACCAGTTGCGCACGTCGGTCACTTTAGCCGTCCAGCGGCGGTCGAGGTCGGTCAGGTTGTCGCGGCCACGGAAGCGGTCGATGATTTTGCGCACCTGAAGGAATTTGGCTTCGGAGTACTGCGCGTTCTCCGAGCCGGTGAGCGCTCCTTCGGTGCAGCTTCGCAGCTCCGCCTGGAAGTCGCGGATGTCGGCGTCCGGGTTCGTTTCAGCTTCGAGGGTGATGTAACGGTTCGGGTTGTAGTCGATCTGCGTGAGCGACTGGTTGATGCGTCCGATGCGCTCTTTGATTTCCTCGCGTTCACGGGCGAGCTGCGACTGGAAGTTGGCCACTTCGTTGATGGCGTTTTCGTTGAGCAGCTTCTTGAATCTTGCCTCGAAGCGCGGCAAATCGTCCGAACGGAGCGCTGCGAGCATGGCGCGGTACTCGCCGGATGAGGCGAGGCTGGCATCGACTTCGCGCGTTTCGAGCTTCCACTGCTCGTTGTACCCGCTCATCGCGCGGATGATCTTTTCGTTCAGGCGCGAGAGCTTTTTGTCTTCGGTGTCGATCTTCGATTGCAGCCAGTCGCGCATGTCGCGCTCGCGGTTGTTGCACGATTCGATGGTGAGCGCTTTGGGGTCTCGCATCTCTGACTGAAGCGCTTCGAGGCGTCCGAACCGCCCTTTAACTTCCGGCCCCGCTTCGTTCAGCGCAGCCTGCGCTTCGGCTTCCAGCTCGCGGGTGTCGCTGATCTTCTGCTCAGTTTTCGAGCGTTTGTTTTTGCGCTCGTCAAGCTGGGCTTCGATTTCTTGCACGCTTTTTTCAACTTCATCGAGCTGCGCCGCGAGGGCGCGAAGCATGTCCGAAGCGGCTTCGAGTTTACGCTTCTCGGCTTCGAGCCGGTCGATGGCGACCGCTACCGGCTGCCAGTCGAGGTCGTTAAAGTCGGGATATTCGTCGAGGTGCGACAGAATGTCGAGGCGCGATCTGATGTCGCCCTGCTTCTGTTGCAGCGTTTTCTTCCGGCGTTTCAGCTCAATGAGTTCGTCATTTTTGCGCCGGGCGTTCTCTTCGAGCGTGGCGATTTTTGCTTCGTTCGTCCAGCCGAGTACGTAGCGGCTGCGGTCCTCAATGCGGTGGCGGTCATCCTTTTCGTGCCGCTCGCCGGGCATCTTGATCTGTCCGAAGCGGGTGATCGCTTTTTTCTCCCGCCGGAACTGTTCCTGGTTGTTGCAGCAGACCACGTCGAAACGGTGGGCGATTTCGCGTTCAAGCCAGTCGAAGTGGGGCGAATCGTCCTTGATCAGCAGCTTTTGCGGCAGGGCTGACGGGTTGTTGGACGGCGTTTCGCGGCGAGCCGACGGGCGCACGCGGAAATAGACGAGCCGCCCTTTGAGGCGCGTGCGGTCAACCCACTCGGCCACCGGCGCGTAGTGGCTGTCGGGCACGAGCAGCGAGAGGGCGAAGTTGCGCAGCAGCCGCTCGATGGCCCCTTCCCACGCGGCTTCGGTTTCGCGCACCTGGAGCAGCTCGCCCGCGAAGGGCATGTCGCCCTCGTCGATGCCGAGCGCTTGGCAGAGGTCGCGGCGCATGGCAATCTGCCGGTTGTCGATGTTATTCTTGCGCGCCTTGAGACTCTCGATCTCTACGGTCAGTTCCTGGCACTCCCTCTCCGTCTGCGCTACCACGACGCCAGTTTCGTTCAGCTCGTTCTGGAGATCGGCCTCGCACTCCTCGGCCTGGTCGCGCATCCGTTCGTGCGCGGCTCGCTGGCGAAGGAACTCCTCAGCGGTCGATGCGGGCGATTCATCGAGTTGGCTGACCAGTTCCGCGTAACGAGCTGACTTCTGCTTTTTGCGGTCGAGTTCCTGCTGCCTGGTGCGGATTTCCGACGCGATATGCTCGATGTGGTCGCCGCCATGTTCGGCGATGGCGCGGCGCAGGTTGCGTTCCCGCTCTTGACCTTCGCGCCGCTCCTCTGCGAGCCGTTCGACGGCATTGTCGTGTCGCAGCAGCTCCTCTTCGAGCGAGGCGAGGCGCTGTTTGAGCAGACCGAGTTTGAGCGAGGCGAACCACGGGCGCAGCGCGTCGCGGCAGCTTCGCAGCTCTTCGGTTGAGCCAGAAAGCTTGCCATGGCGGTCGCAATCCTCGACGAGCGGCGTGAGCATTTCGACCTGCCGCTTGGCCTTGAGCACCGCTTCGTGAGCGCGGTTTAAATCCTCAAAGTGGCCGATGAGCGCCGAAATGCGTGGCTGGATGTCGAAGGGTTCGAGCATGTGGGTGCGCACGAAGTCGGTGAGGTTGCCCACCGATTTGAGCGACACGGTCTGGAGGAACAGGTCGAGCGCCTGCTCGTTGTCGATGCCGAAGCGGCGGCGGAACCATGCGCCATATTTCGGGAAGCTGTCGAACAGCTCGATGCCGCTCGTTCGCAACCGCTTGCGCAGGGCGGTGATTTCCGTTCCGAAGCCGGAGAAGTCCGTGGCGATGGAGAGGTCGCGCTCGGCGGCAGCAAAGAGCCGTGCGGGCTGGCCGGTTGGCTCCTTCATCCAGAATACCTGGGCGAGCGTCACGGTCTTGCCATACCCTTCGTTGTGGAAAACGCCGAGAATCACCGAGTAGGCGTTCTCGCCACGCAGGGCGACCGGTTTTGCACCGCCGCCGAGCGACTCCTGCCGCTCTGATTTGTAGTAGCCGAGGACGTAGGAGCGGAGGGAGCGCTCGCGGGTGTCGGCTCCGGCGGCCTTGTTGTAGGCGATGCGCTGGCTCGGCACGACGAGCGTGGTGATGGCATCGACCAGCGTCGATTTGCCGGAGCCGATGTCGCCGGTCAAGAGGCCGTTTTTGCCGTCGAGACGGAGCGTCCAGACGCGCCCGTCGAAGGTGCCCCAGTTGAACACTTCGAGCCGCTGGAGCCGGAAGCCGGCGAGGCGATCGTCCGAGATGAATCCGAGTTCAAGCGCTTCAGTCATCCCTCTCCTCCGTCGATTGTCCGATATGCTGGCGGTATTCGTCGAGGCGGCGGTCGAAATCGGCCAGCCACTGCGCATCGACGAACGCCTTGATGATGCGTCGCACCTCGATCATCTGTTTTTCGCCGCGCAGCCGCCGGACGAAGCCGAGGTCGGCGATCTTGTTCAGAGTGGCGTCAATCTGATCGATCAGCTTCGCTTCGTTGCTTCCGGCGGGCAGGAAGATGCGGACGAGCTCCGCCACCTCGTCGCGCGACAGAATCAGCCGCGTTTCGCCGCCGCTTGCGTCGGCTTCGGCAAGCTTTTTGCGCAGCAAGGCCAGCAAGAGGCTGACCGGAAAGGAGAGCTGTCGCCGGGTCACCAGACGCGGCATGGCCTCGCCGTTCTGTTCGTCATCCGCTGTTCGGGAGCGCAGGAAGGCGTAACCTTCGGCCTCATCGAGCGTTAGTTCGAGGCCGATCACGGCCACGTAATCGCGCACGCCAGCTTGCAGGTTCAGCAGCGCGTTCCAGAGCGCGGGGTTCTCCTCCTGGTAGAGCACCCCTTTCAGGAGGGCGACGAGGAGTCGGGACAGCTCCGGTGGTGCACTGGCCGGTTGCGGGGTTTCGATGTCGGTTGGATTCATCGGGGAGTATTGAAAAAATGATCGTGCATCAGTTAGTAGAGTATCAAGTGGTCAAAGGTGAACATGTCCTTTCTCCGTCACTCCTTTCTCACAAAAATAATCCTCGGCAGCGTTGCCTGTCGCCTGACGTTGTTTTCGGCCACCCATTCAATTCGCTCTTTGGTCTCCTCATCGACCGCTGTGCGGGGCCACTCTCCGGCGAGTTGGAGGTAGGCGACCAGCTCGGCCAGGCCGTGGCGCAACGGGTGGCGGGTGAGCAGTTCGCCGAGGCTCGTCTGGCTTCGTTCCTGCAACGCCTTGCGGATGTTTCGCGTCAGCTCGGTGCGATCGACGATCACCTGCGCGTAAAGCGCGGCGGTGTCGATGTCGGCGTCCCCCTCGTCGAGCGCAACGGCTTCGATCAGCGGCTTGAAGGGGGGGCGGTAGAGCGGTCGTTCGAGTGGCAGCTCGATCGAAGTGTAGGCGTTGTCGAGCGGCATGAAGTTGCCGGATGGCGGCGACTGTCGCAGGGCGAGCGCCTTGCTTTCGATGCCGTGCAGAATCTCCATGATGCGCCGGTTTTCAAGCCAGGCCTTGTCGTCGAGGAACTTGCGCAACTGGCTGGAGAGTTGCGCCACGGTGCGCTGGGTGTGCTCGCCCGCTTCGAGCCAGTCGTAGTGCACCCGCCTCAGGCGCGGCTCTGGCTGCATCTCGACCACCGGCGGCAACGTCAGCACCTCGTCGAGCAGAACCGTCAGCTCCTCCTGCCGCGATTGCGACATCAAAAAGTCCCAGAACGCGCGGAAGCTTCGGCCCTGATCGGAGTCGGCGATGGCGTCGCGCTGGCCCATGATCTGTTCCAGCAGCTCGCCCTTGCCGCCCTCCCACAAGGCGATGCGCTCGCGTACCCGCTGGTCGAGCGTGCGGAAGTTCTGCTCCACCTCGCGGAAGTCGGTGAGCAGCTCGCGCGCCAGTTGCAGGAATTGCTGGAAGCGATCCTTCAAGGCCGTGTCGTCGAGCAGGGCGATCTGTCCGGCGTGGATGCGCTCGATCTCTTTGTCGATCTCGTCGCGCCGCCGGTTCAGCTCCGCCTTGCGCACCTCCGGGTCGGCTTCGGCGCCAATGCTCATCTGGCGAAGCAGCTCGAAGAGGGTCAACAGGCGCGATTCGGTGCCGACGAACGAGCGCTTCGAAAGGCTCTGTAGCCACGCCAGCGCCTTTTCGGTGGCCGGGGTCACATCGTAGTGCGGTTCGTCATCGCCTTGCGGATAGAACTTGCGCAACCACCCCTTGTCGTTGTTCGCCCAGTCGTTCAGGTAGCTCTGCGCCGAACCGGGGAAGGCGCTGTCGCCAAGCTGATGGCGAAGGGCGAACAGTTCGTCCTCCAGCGCTTCGACAAGGTCGGCCTGCGAGAGCGTGCGCACGTTCGGCGCGATGAACACCCGGTGCAGGAACGACGCCACCAGCGGCGCGTGCTGGGCGCGCAAGAGCCGCCATGCCGGATGGTTCTGGCGGAGCAGGTCGAGCGTGGAGTAGTCGAGAGCCATGCGCGGTTGGGTGGTTGCGGGTTACGTCAAACTTAAAGATAAGGGTTTGACCGGAGTTTGCCGAAGCCAGGGGGTTGGGGTCAGGGCGCAACATAGGACGCGATGATCAGGCGGAAGTTTGGTGCTGGAGGAGCAGGGAAGGGCGGGTTTTTCGGGCGCGTTTCCGGCGGGCCGGAAAAAGCAAAAGGCGGCCCTGGTACTGGATTCCGGGGCCGCCTTTGTGATGATCGGTATCTGGTGCGGAGATATCAGAGCTGCTTGTGGCAGAACCACCAGTCGTAACAGTCGTGCTGCTCTTTGCGCTTTTCGGCATCCTTGATGTTGGTGGCTGGCGGAATGATGACGCGGTCGTTGATCAGCGCGTTGTTTGGCCAGTCGGCTGGCGTGGCCACTTTTTCCTTGTCGGAAATCTGCAACGCCTTGACCGCGCGAACAATCTCGTCTATGTTGCGACCGATCTCCTGCGGGTAGTAGAGCACGAGGCGCACCTTGCCTTCGGGGTCGCCGACGAATACGGCGCGCACGGTGTTGGTGCCCTTGCCAGGGTGCAGCATTCCGAGCTTGTTGGCGATGCGGTCGTTGGCTGCCACGATCGGGAAGGTGATTTCGACGCTCAGGTTCTCCTTGATCCACTCGACCCACTTGATGTGCGAGAAGATCTGATCGACGCTCATGCCGATGAGCTTGCAGCCGATCTCCTCAAACTTTTTGGCACGCTGCTGGAACGCAACGAACTCGGTCGTACAGACAGGGGTGTAGTCTGCCGGATGGCTGAAGAGCACGAACCATGATCCCTTCAGGTCGCCGGGGATGCTCATCGGGCCATGCGTGGTCTGGACGTTCAGCTCCGGAAACTCGTCGCCGAGCAACGGCATGGAAATTTCAAAATAGGCTTCGTCGTCAAAATGTGACATGATGTGGTTTCTCCTTTTGGATGTGGTACTGATGGTGTTTGAAAAAAAGTGCTGTGCTTGCGCGAGGTTTCGGACAGCTTACCGGAATTCGCGTAATTAACGATCAACAAGAAAATCCCCAAACAGGGGTATTGGTTCCAGAGCCACCGTTTTTTTGAAAAAACCTAAAGAAGGAGATTTTTGAGGAAGCGGGAAGGGAAGGCCTATGAGAGCAAGGTAATATCGCCTCACCCCTTTCTCCTCCCCTCGGCTGAATTGCGTATATTGGCCGTCGAAAACATTGTTATCCCTCAACCTTATTCAACTGATCAATGAAAAGAGTGCTTGTGGCCGGGGCGACCGGTTATCTTGGCCGTTATGTGGCGCAGGAGTTCAAGAATCGTGGTTACTGGGTGCGCGCGCTGGTGCGCAATCCCGAGAAGTTCACCAAGCCGGGGCCGTTTTTCGCGCCAGAGATCAACACGCTCGTTGATGACGTGGTGTTCGGCGACGCTACCAAACCGGAGACCATCGCCGGTTTGTGCGACGGCATCGATGTAGTCTTTTCGTCGCTCGGCATGCTTAAGCCCGACTTCGAGCACGACAATTTCGAGGTGGACTATCAGGGCAATATGAACATTCTTGCCGAGGCGCTGAAGGCCGGGGTGAAGAAGTTCGTCTATGTTTCGGTGTTTGATGCGCACCGTATGATGAACATTCCGAACGTGCAGGCGCATGAAAAGTTTGTCCGCGAGTTACAGGCCGCCAACATCGAGAGCACGATCATCCGACCGAACGGCTTTTTCTCGGAGATCGGTCAGTTTGTCGCCCGCGCGCGTCGCGGCTTTATGCTCTGGATTGGCGATGGCTACAACCGCCAGAACCCGATTCACGGAGCTGACCTCGCGAAGGTGTGTGCCGATGCGGTTGACAGCAGCGAGGCGGAGATCGAGGTCGGCGGCCCGGAGGTGTTCACCTACCGTGAAATGGTCGATCTTGCTATCGAGATCGCCGGAACGCAGCCAGCGCAGGTCTCGTTGCCGTTCTGGCTGGCTGATGGCATTGTCGGCGTCGTTGGTTTCTTCAACCGTGACGTGCATGATGTTGCACTGTTTTCCACCACGCTGAGCAAGATGGATTTCGTTTCGCCGAAGTACGGCACCCATCGTCTGCGCGATTTCTTCAACGAGTGCAAATCGCTGCCACTCTGAGGTGCTGTTTTTT
>CBEUNJ010000075.1:0-8879 GCA_965544465.1 uncultured Chlorobaculum sp. | reverse complement strand
GGCCGTTATCGTGCGCCAGTTACGCGTTGGAAAACTGGATTAATCTTCGTACCTTGGATGTCCCAAAACGCAAATGGTGTTCATGCGTGGCATGAAGCCGCGGAGGCAGGAATGCGCAATACCTGTCATTCCGCCATTTGCGCAGTTTGACATCACTCAAGAACCATTGCGCTATGAACAAACTCAAGCAGTACGAATGCACCGTCATCATTGACGGCGGCCTTCAGGACGATGCCATTGCCGCGGCCATGGAGCTGGTCAAAAAGACCGTCACCGACCAGGGCGGCGTGATTAACAACGTTCTGGAAGTCGGAAGAAGAAAAATGGCCTACCTTATCGGCAAGTCATCCGTTGGATACTATGCGCACATCGAGTTCGACGCAGCTCCGTCTGCAATCGCCGAAATCGAACGCGTGTTCCGCTACGAAGAAAACATCCTGCGGTTCCTCATCATCCAGTTGAGCTCTCCGCTGCTCGAAATGCGCAAGCGCGTCGAGAAGTATAGCGTCGTGCTTGGCAGCCCGGAAGATCAGGCCGAGCCTGAATCCGAATCGACGGCCAAGCGCTGAAAACCGGTCGATAACGGTTTTTGAAGGACTGATGAATACGATACCAGTTGAGAACACAAAGGAGAAGATGTTATGGCGGATTTGAAGATGCCCGAAATCAACAGCGTCGTTATTGCCGGAAATCTGACCAAAGACCCGGTCTTCAGACAGACCAATTCAGGCGGAACGCCAGTGGTGAATTTTTCCATTGCGTGCAACCGCCGCTTCAGAGACAGTAACCACCAGTGGCAGGAAGATGTCTGCTACGTGGGCATTGTAGCCTGGAACAGGCTTGCCGAAAGCTGCCGCGACAACCTGAGAAAAAGCTCAGCGGTTTTGGTTGACGGTGAGTTGCAGAGCCGCACCTGGAAAGCCCAGGATGGTACATCGAGAACCGTGGTCGAAATCAAAGCCCGGAGGATTCAGTTCCTCAACAAAAGGAAGAAGAACGACGCGGAAGGCTACGAAAACGAAGGCGACGAAGGCTTCATCGAAGACGACGGGCATGAGACGCATCACAAGCATGTGGACGATGACGGACACATGTATGAGTACAAGTACCTCACTTCCGACTGAGAGACAAATCGCGCTTTCCAGCCGTCCATCGACAGCCGGAAAGCGTACGATCATGCAAGCAACAATTCTGAACAAGATCCATGAGACACAAACCATATAAAAACAAGTCAAAGGGCAACAAATCGCTCAGCAATGTCCTGGCATCGAGAAGAAAAGTGACGAAAAACCAGGTGGTGTTTTTCGATTATCGTGACGAAAGAAAACTGAAGCGTTTCATCAACGATCAGGGCAAAATCATTCCCCGCCGCATTACCGGCCTGTCGGCAAAAGAGCAAAGCCTGTTGACCCATTCGATCAAATGGGCACGATTCCTGGCTATCATCCCCTACGTGGCCGACGAATACAAATAAGTGGTTGTCCACACAAGTTTTAATTATTCAGAACGAGGAAACTGACCGTGAAAATAATTTTAAGAAAAGATGTGGCAACCCTTGGCGATGCCGGTGAAGTGATCACCGTCAAAAATGGGTATGCCAATAACTACCTGATTCCGCAGGGCTATGCCATCCGGGCGACCGAAGGCACCCTCAAGGCGCTTGCAACCGAAAAGAAGCACCAGGCTCGCAAAATCGAGCAGCGCCGCAAGGACGCTCGCGAAATTGCGACCAAAGTCGAGCAGATGACACTGAAGATTTCTGCCAAATCCGGCGAATCGGGCAAGCTGTTCGGTACAGTGACAGCTGGCGATATTGCCGATACCCTCAAAGCGCAGGGCGTGGAGATCGACCGCCGCAAAATCCAGCTCGAAGCGCCGATCAAAACTCTTGGCAAATACGAAGCCGTAGCAAAAATCTACATGGACATCACTGCCAAGCTCAGCATCGAGGTTGAAGCCGAAGGCGCGAAAACCGCGGAAACTGCTGAAGCAGCAAGCGAAGCCGGAGAGTAACCGCACCCGTTCAGGATGCCCCCCTCCCCCGCAAACATGCACAGAAAAAGCCTCATGACCCACAAGGTCGTGAGGCTTTTTTATGTTCCATTGTTGTAAAATAATCGGGTCTGGCGTACCATTGAATGAGACGGCCACTCTTCAGCTCAAGCCGTGCTTTTCGAAGTATTCAGTCACCCAAACAAGGGAGAGCAGACCATGAAACAAACGCTTTTGCAGGAAAAATATCCTATCTACATTCTGGAGCTTGACAAGGAAGAGACGAGTTATCGCAGCGTCGATGAGATCATTGACTACTTTCATCAGAAGATTGAGTCCCACCCGGTAGCAGTGCTGATCGGTACATTTGATCACTATGCCCACACCGCCTTGCTGGAAGAGGGGGCGATTGACGAAGGGGTATCCGCCGCGAAAAACATCGTATTCTGCTTCGGAAAGAAACTGATAAACCCCAAGATCCTCGCTGTACGACCCCGCTCAATCGGCGTTGTGGAGATGGACGGACATTTCGTCATCAGCTTTCTCGAAGCTCCCAATCCGGTGGCCAACGATACGATGGAGAGCTGGGCGCTTGCGCTGAAGAACCGGTAGCAGCGCGAATTGTCAGATATCGAAAAAGCCTCATGAGCACTGTATTCATGGGGCTTTTTGCTTTTTTCTACGTAGAATTTTTAGCACTATAGAAGGCAGTGATGACTATTTTTGCGCTGCATTCCCGAGAGAATCCAGGCGTTTGACCCTTACCCATCGGAGGAGTTTCATGTATTCTTCAGTTTCCCCGACCCGCCGTTTACCGTTACCTGTTTTTCTCCTTTTTCTTTCATCGCTTTTGTTCTTCGCTGGTTGCAGCAGTTCAAAACCTTACGCAAAGCTTGCCGAAGCAGGTTCGACCTATACCGGTTCGGTGCTCACCATGATCGACAAGACAGACGAGGTCAATCTCGAGTACTCATCCTACGCCCTTCTCGACAAGCGAGCTACAAGCGCCTCAAGCCAGGAAAAACACAAGCTGCTGCTCGAAGCTAATGATGCCTATCGCAAGCAGCTCTTGCAGAACAGGAAGATCAAAGGTACGGCAGTGGCGTTACAGAAGTACTTCGCGGCTCTTCAGGCTTTTGCCGACTCGAATGCATCGAAAAAGATGGGCGAGCAGGTCGATGCCGTTCTCGGTGAACTCTATGGGGCTATGATGGCCGCAAACCCTGCGTTTGAGTCGCCTTCAACAGATGCCGGCTCCTTCGTTTCGATGATAGCCGGACGGAAATCGGAAAAGATTCTCAGGGAGGAGTTGATCCGGCGAAAAGAGACGATCAATTTGTGTACGAACATCTTCCGGGGGGTGATCGATAGTTTCGCCAGGGATATCAAGTCCCGCACTGATTTTATCAGGAGGGAAAAGTATGCGATGAGCGCCCAGCGGGTGTTCGAGGCGGACAAGAAGATGAGCACTACCGATATTAAACGGTTCCTAAACGGGCGAAAAGCCTATCTGGATGGCATTGTCGTTCCGGAAGAGGTCTCGGCCGCCAAGGATTCGATCGAGGAGTTCGGGACTGTGTTCAAGAAAATGACCAAGGGGCCGTCGCCGGAGGTCAGCATTGCTGAGCTGGATCGGGTGATCGCTGACCTCAAGATCGTTTCTGAATTCATTCAGTCGTTATAAGGAGGGCGTATGGATAAAGAGTTCAAGGCAAACAGCAATCTGCAAGCCATTCTTGATTTTGTTTCAAGCCTTTCGGAGGCGAGCCTTGAGGAAATTCTCGCCGCAGGTGAAGCCGATCCGGCTAAAAAAAAGAAAGCGCTGGCGCTTTACCGACAGATGCGGGACGATCTAAAGCTGATTCAAGAGCAATACAGAACCTACCGGAACGAGACCCGTGAGCCGGTGAAGAAGGTGCTGGACAAGCTGAAAGAGCTGCTGGACAAAGACGACCCCGAGCTTCGGGACGAACTGCTACTGGTGATGCAAGGCGTTGTTGCAAAGGCCCGTCAGCTCGATCCGCTCGATGCGGAGCTGATGGGGTTGCTTGCTGCGGTCTGGCCGGTCGCCCGTTTTCCGGAGCAACTGCTTGTGTTCAGCAGGAAGGCGGCCACGCCCGAATTTATTCAGGAGGCGCGAGAGCTTGAGGAGGTCTATGCTGAAAAGTCGAGCAGGGAAAAAGAGATTTTTACAACGGAGCTGCTCATCGTGATTCCTCATCTCAAGGCTGCGACAAAGGCGCTGAAGGACGCGAAAGAGAAGTTCGACTCGATTGTCAAATCCTTGGGAGATATTGCTGAGCTTCTCGGGTTGATGAACAGAGCGCTCGGATACGTGATGGATGTTGTCTGAGGGCGCTCAGGCCGTAAACTGGCTCAACATCCTGAGGTCGTTTTCGAACAGGAGCCGGATATCGTCGATCTTGTAGCGCAACAGCGCCGTGCGATCTACGCCCATCCCAAAGGCGTAGCCGGTCCACTCTTCGGGATTGATGCCACAATTCTTCATCACGTTCGGGTGCACCATGCCGCAGCCCATGATTTCGAGCCAGCCGGACTTCTTGCAGACCCGACACCCCTTGCCACCACACAGGTAGCAGGTAACGTCCACCTCCGCCGATGGTTCGGTGAAGGGGAAGAAGCTCGGGCGGAACCGCAGCTTGACGTCGCTGCCGAACATCTGGCGGGCGAACGAGTAGATGGTGGCCTTCAGGTCGGCGAACGAGACGTTCTTGTCGATATACAGGCCTTCAAGCTGGTGAAAGACGCAGTAGCTTCGAGCGCTGATCGCTTCGTTGCGATAGACCTTGCCGGGGCAAATCACCCTGATCGGCGGCTTCTGGTCGAGCATCACACGAACCTGCACCGGTGAGGTGTGGGTGCGGAGCAGAACGTCGCCCTCGGGCTGGCCGTGGGTAACGAAAAAGGTGTCCTGCATGTCGCGCGCCGGATGGTTCGGCGGAAAGTTGAGCCGGTCGAAATTGTACTCGTCGAGTTCAAGCTCCGGGCCGGTGGCGATGCTGAAACCCATTGCGGTGAAGATGCGCTTCATATCGCCCAGTACCTTCTGCGCGGGGTGTTCCGAACCGCAGAACGAGCGGCGTCCAGGCAGGGAAAGATCAATCAAGGGAGCATCAGGCGCAGCGCTTTGTGTCAGGCGGCTTTCAGCTTCGGCGACTCTCTTTTCGGCGGCCTGTTTCAGCCCGTTGAGCAACTGCCCTATGCGAGGCCTGTCAGCGGAATCGACGCTCTTGAGCTGGCCGAACAGGCCGGCGATTTTCCCTTTGCGCACGGTGAACTCAAGCTTGAAGGCTTCGAGTTCGTCGGCGTTCCGGATACGGTATGCTTCGATCTCCTGCTGCAGTTGTTGAATTTGTTTCTCCATAGGGCGCGTTACCAATAATTAATCGAGAGCCGTTTTGACGATCATCGAAAATGCCTCCGGATCCTTCACCGCAATTTCTGCCAGCGCCTTGCGGTCGATGTCGATGTTCTTTTTGTGGATGGCATCCATCAGGCGCGAGTAGGAGAGGCCGTTCTGGCGGGCAGCGGCATTGATGCGCATGATCCAGAGCGAACGGAAGGTTCGTTTCTTGACGCGACGGTCGCGGTAGGCGTACTGCTCGGCTTTGTCAACGGTGTGCTTGACGACGGTCAGGACGTTGCCCCTTGAGCCCCAGTATCCTTTGGCTTTCTTGAGGACTCTTTTTCTTCTGGCCTTTGCGGCAACGGAGTTTGTTGATTTAGGCATCGTGGTATCGAATTAATTGTTATTCATATCCGGCTCAGGCCAGGATCATCCTCTTGATCTGCTTCTCTTTGGTCGAATCGACCAGCGTGGACTGGTGCAGACGGCGGGTTTGCTTTCTGTTCTTGTGCTCAAGGTTGTGGGAGCCGTTCATACGCTCGCGTTTGATTTTTCCGGAACCGGTCGCCTTGAATCGCTTGCAGGCGCCGCGGTGTGATTTCATTTTAGGCATAATCGTCGATTTAAATTAAAAGTCAATGTTTCTATCATCTCGGTTTATTCGTCCTCTTCCGGCACGTCGGACTGCTCCGGCAGCGGTGGCAACGAAGCCACTTTTTCAGCTCTTGCACGCTGCTTTTCGAACAGCTCGATTTTCTTTTTGTCAGGCTCGAAATAGACGAAAAGCTTTTTGCCCTCGAACTTGGGGTCGCCGTCCCGGTTGGCGACCGTGCTGAGCCTTTCGGTCAGGCGCCGGACAAGCTCGAAGCCCTTGTCCTTATAGATGATCGAACGACCGAGAAACACGATGGTGGCACGCACGCGATTGCCCTTGCGAAGGAACTCTTCGAGATGCGCTGTCTTGAAGTCGAAGTCATGCTTGTCGGTGTTGGGATGGAACCGCAACTCCTTGAGCGAGGTCTGCTTCTGCTTTTTCTTAAGGTCCTTGTCCTTCTGGGCCATTTTAAAGATTAGCTTCCCGTAGTTTTCGAGCTTGCACACGGGCGGCTGAGCATTCGGCTGCACCTCGATGAGATCAAGATTACGATCCTGAGCCAGGCGGCGTGCATCCTGCGTTTTCAGGATCTCCATGCCTCCTTCGGGCAGGACGACGCGCACTTCAGGCACGCGAATTTGCTCGTTGACCCTGTAGGATGGCTTCGATTTCTTGGGTGCTGTTCTCTTTTTTCTCATTCGATCATGGTTGGTTGTTAAAACCGGGATGATTTAGCTTAGCTTCGCTGTTCGATCTCTTCGCGGAGCCTGGCGATCAGCTCGTCAACGCCGAAGCTGCCTTCGTCGCCCTTGCGGTGGCGGCGCAGCGATACTTCGCCCTTCTCCTGCTCGTTCCTGCCAATAATGAGCATGACAGGAATTTTTGAGACTTCAGCTTCACGAATTTTCTTGCCGATCTTTTCACTGCGAAGATCGATTTCGGCGCGGATGCCTGCTGCGTGCAGCTTCGCATAGACCTCGCGGGCGTAGTCATGCACGTCCTCAGCAATGGGCAAAACAACCGCCTGCACGGGCGCGAGCCAGAGCGGGAAGTTGCCCGCCGTGTGCTCGATCAGCACGCCGATGAAGCGCTCCATCGAGCCAAACGGTGCGCGATGAATCACCACCGGGCGATGCTTCTGGCCGTCGCTGCCGACGTAGCTGAGCTCGAAGCGCTCCGGCATAACATAGTCCACCTGCACGGTGCCGAGCTGCCACTTGCGGCCGATCGCATCGCGCACGATGAAGTCAATCTTCGGACCGTAGAAGCTCGCCTCGCCAATGCCGATGAAATACTTGATGCCCATGCGGTCGGCGGCCTCCTTCACATCCTTCTCGGCCTGCTCCCACACATCGGCGGTGCCGCCGTACTTGGACTGGTTCTCCGGATCGTGCAGCGACAGGCGGGTTTCAACGTCGTCAAACCCAAGCGTGTTGAACACGAAGCGGGTCAGGTCAATGGCATTGCAGATTTCATCAACAAGCTGATCGGGACGGCAGTAAATATGTGAGTCGTCCTGCGTGAAGCCGCGAGCGCGCACCAAGCCGTTCAGCTCGCCGGACTGCTCGTGGCGATAGACGGTGCCGAACTCGGTGAGCCGGATTGGCAGTTCGCGGTAGCTGCGTAGCGACGAACTGTAGATCAGATGGTGATGCGGGCAATTCATCGGCTTGAGCAGGTACTGCTCTTCGCGCCCCGTCTCGTCCTTGTAGGTGAGCGGCGGGAACTGCGAATCGCTGTAGTACGGGTAGTGGCCCGAACGCTTGTACAGCTCGATGTTGCCGATGTGCGGCGTATAGACCGGCACGTAGCCGCGCTTGCGCTGCTCAGCTTTCAGGAAGGTTTCGAGCTCGTTGCGGATAATCGCGCCATTCGGCAGCCAGATCGGAAGACCGCTGCCCACTTCGGGGGTCAGCATGAAAAGGCCAAGTTCCGCACCGAGCTTGCGGTGGTCGCGCTTGCGGGCCTCTTCCATCCTTGCGACGTGCTCCTTGAGCAGCTTGTCAGTCGGGAAGGTGATGCCGTAGATGCGCTGCATCGTGTCGCGCGACGAGTCGCCACGCCAGTACGACGACGAAATATTGGTAAGCAGCACCGCCTTGACCTTGCCAGTCGAGGGCAGGTGCGGGCCACTGCACAGGTCAGCGAATCCGTCCTGGTGATAAACCGAAACCGTCGGCACGTCCTTGAGCGTGTCTTCGAGAATCTCGACCTTGTACGGATCCTTGCGCTCGTTGGTGAAGTAGTCGATGGCCTGCTCGCGCGGCATCTCCTCGCGGGTGATGGCGAGGTCGCGTTTGCTGATTTCCAGCATCTTCGCTTCGATGGCGCGGAGATCCTCCTCGTTGAAGCGGTGCTCGCAGGCGATGTCGTAGTAAAAGCCCTGCTCAATGGCCGGGCCAGCGCCGAACTTCGCGCCGGCAAACAGCTCCTCGATGGCATGAGCCATCAGGTGGCTCGAACTGTGCCAGAAAAGCTCCTTGCCCTCCGGAGAGTCGAAGGTGATGATTGAGACTGCTGCGTCACGGCTCACCGGTGTATTGAGGTCGCAGGGCTTGCCGTCGATGGTCAAGCCGAGGGCCGCCTTGGCGAGCTTGTTGCCGATGGATGAGGCAATCTCCAAACCGGTCACGCCGGACGGAAAGGTTCGTTCAGAACCGTCGGGCAGAGTGATGGTCACCTGCTGGCGGTTATCTGCGCTATCAGACATTGAGTTGTCCATAAATCGTGTTATCAGGGTAAGCGATTGAACGTCACCCTCTCCCGCTTGGGAGGAAAATCTAAACAGCCGCTTTTCGTTAGGTTGCGCCGGACGGGAGGGCTGCTATTGAGGCCGTGCTGAAACATCAGCGGCGCATCTGTTCCCCGTACCGATAAGAAGATCGGAATTATGCAAAATATTTTGGCAAATTCCAAAAGAAATTT
>CBEUNJ010000074.1:0-8923 GCA_965544465.1 uncultured Chlorobaculum sp. | reverse complement strand
GCCCATAAGGGCTAACCCGCAACCTTACCGATGATTAACAAAAGCATCTCTACTCTTCTCATTTTCCTTTTGCTGCCTTTTGCAGCGATCCACGCCAGCGAACACCCGCAGAAAAAACTGTCGCTCTCCGAGTGCATCTCGATTGCGCTTCAGAACGCCTCGTCGGTCAGTAAAGCTGAAAACGCCCGTCATCTCACGGGCGTCGAGCTGCTAAAAAGCTACGGCAGCTTTCTGCCAAAAGTGAGTTCGTCGGCGAGCTGGACGCCAACGTCGGTCAACCGCTCGTACAGCGTCACCTCGCCGCTCTACGGCGGAACCACCTCCAGCGCCTATAAAACCCGCTCCGAAACCGCGACGGTCAGTCTCGGCGTGACCGCTTCGCTCAATTTGTTCAACGGCCTGAGCGACTATGCGGCGCTGAAATCGGCGCTCGATCGAAAAAAAGCCTCGGGCTTCAGCCTCCAGCGCGCCAGGGAGACGGTCGCCTACGACGTAACACAACGTTATTATCAGGTGCTGCTCGACCGTGAGCTGCTTGGCATCGCGAGAGAGAACCTCAAATCAGCCGACGACCTGCTGACCCTCACCGAGCGCCAGTTCAACATCGGGCTCAAATCGATCACCGATCTGTACCAACAGCAGGCTGACACCAGCAACAGCAAGCTGGAGGTCATCAAGGCCGAAAACAAGCTTCGCCGAAGCAAGCTCGAACTGCTCCGGCGGCTGCGCATCGATCCTGAAACAGAACTCACGCTCAAACCGGTCGATACAGCAGCGATAGCCAAACTCTCGGCCGACATCGACCTGAACGCGCTGAAAACTACCGCCCTCGCCCGCCGTGCCGATCTCGAAGCCGAAGCGCTCCAGACCACTGCCGCCCGCTGGGACGTGAAAAACACCGCCGGAACCCGCCTTCCGAAACTCGATCTCGCCTTCACCGTCAGCAGCGACGCCATCGACTCCTACTCGCTGCTCTTACGGGGCGTTCGCTACCGCTACCCCTATCCTTCGGTCGGCAAGCAGCTTGAGAACGGCGTGGATTACGGACTTTCGCTGAACCTGTCATGGACGATCTTCGACGGTTTCCAGACGCGCTACGCCGTCCAATCGGCAAAAATCGCACGGCTGAACAAGCAGCTCGATTACGCAGATTTGAAAGATAATATCCAGATCGACCTCCAGCAGGTCGCTGGAGATTACCGGGCAGCATTCGACCAGATCGGTTCGACCCGCACGCGCCTGAAAGCCGCCAAGTCCGCCTACGCGGGCATTCTGCGCAAATACGAGCTTGGCGCGTCCGGCTTCGTTGAACTGAGCGCGTCGAAAGCGGCACTCTTCAACGCCCGCTCCTCGGTGACGCAGGCGCTCTACAACCTCGCGCTGCAAAAAGCGCTGCTCGACTTCACGGCCGGAACCATACGTGTCGGCCAGAACAATTAACCTGTTTCAGCATCTGAAGTTATGGCTAAACAAAAGCGTTCCGCAAAGCTCCGACTCATCATCATCCTCACCACCGTGCTGCTCGTCGCGGGCGGCGGGCTCATCTTCTGGCTAAAAACGCGGGAAAAACCGGTTGAAATCACTACCGCTAAGGCATTCCGCAAGGAGATCGTCCATACGGTGACGGCGACCGGCAAGATTGAGCCGGAGGTCGAGGTGGCCATATCTCCGGATGTGTCGGGTGAAATTATCAAGCTGCCAATCGTCGAAGGGCAGGAGGTGAAAACCGGCGACCTGCTTTTCCGCATCCAGCCAGACATTTACATCAATCAGGTCAAGCAGAGCCGGGCGCAGCTCAATCTCGCCAAAGCGCAGAGCCTTGAGGCCAAAGCGCGGATGCTCAAGGCCGAGGACGATTTCCGCAAGGCGGACATTCTTTATAAAGACAAGCTCATTTCGCAGACCGACTGGCTCTCAGCCAAAACCAACGCCAAAACAAGCCGCGCTGCGTGGGAGGCCGCGAGATACTCCATCGACCAGAATCAGAGCCTGCTCGACCAGAATGAGGAGCGGTTGACCAAAACCGTCGTGCGCTCGCCAATCAACGGCACGATTATTTCGCTCACCAGCAAATCCGGCGAGCGCGTCGTCGGCACCGGCCAGTTCCCTGGCACCGAGGTGCTCAAGATCGCCGACCTCGACAACATGCTGCTCAAGGTCGAGGTGAACGAAAACGACATCGTGAACGTGCGCGTCGGCAATCCAGTGAACGTTACGGTCGATGCGTTCGGCGACCGCACGTTCAAGGGCGTCGTGAGCGAAATCGCCAACTCGGCCAAAACCCAAGCTGCCAACACGCAGGAGGAGGTGACCAACTTCGAGGTCAAGATCAAAATCCTGAACCGCCAGCGCCTGCTCAAACCCGGCATGAGCGGCACGGCGATCATCGAGACAGAGCGCGTGCCAAACGCGCTGGTGGTGCCAATCCAGAGCGTCACCATGCGGGCGGCAGGCGGCAACAAAGCGGCGAGGCCGACCGATGTAACCAACAACGACAAGGTAGTGCAGCTCAACCAGCATTATCGCATCAACGATGAAACGGAAGGGGTGTTCGTCGTCGAAGCCGACCATGTGCGCTTCAGAACGGTCAAGACCGGCACGACCGACAACACGCACATCATCATCCTTTCGGGGCTCAAAGAGGGCGACGTGGTGGTCTCCGGAAGTTACGGCGCGATCAGCCGCGAACTTGAGGACGGCAGCGCTGTGACGTTGCAGGAGCAGCGATGAGCGACCGTCCACACATCATCCGGATCAGCGAGCTGTGCCGCTACTACACGATGGGCGACCAGACGGTCAAGGCGCTCGACGGCGTCAACCTTGAGTTCCGCAAGAACGACTACGCGGCCATCATGGGCCCGTCCGGCAGTGGAAAATCGACCTTGATGAACATCCTCGGCTGCCTCGACACGCCAACCTCCGGGCGCTACGAGCTGAACGGCCAGAATGTGGCCGATATGGACGACGACGAGCTGGCCCACATCCGCAACTGCGAGATCGGCTTCGTGTTCCAGACCTTCAATCTACTCTCGCGGCTCGACTGTTTGCGAAACGTCGAGCTGCCGCTCATCTACGCCGGCGTGCCGCCCGAAGAGCGCCGAGAGCGGTCGAGAAAAGCACTGGAGCGCGTCGGTCTCGGCGACCGCATCGACCACAAGCCAGGCGAGCTTTCGGGCGGCCAGACCCAGCGCGTGGCCATCGCGCGGGCGCTGATCAACAACCCGTCGATCATCCTGGCCGACGAACCGACCGGCAACCTCGACACGGCCACCAGCCACGACATCATGGACATCTTCAGCCAGCTCTCCGAAGCGGGTAACACCATCATCCTCATCACCCACGAAGAGGACATCGCCAACTACACCCGCCGCATCATCCGACTCCGCGACGGGAACATTGAACGTGATAGAGCGACCTGAGAGCACCTCTAAACAATGTGATAAGCGCAAAAACCGGAATGAGCAATTGATTCGCGTAATAACTTTTTGGAGGCGCCCTTGAACGACCGCGTCCGGCAGCTTCGATACGAGACGACCGAAAGCCTGAACATCGCCGTCTATCAGATTCGAGCGAACAAGATCCGTTCGTTCCTGACGGCGCTTGGTGTTATTATCGGCATCGTAGCAATCACCATGATGGGCACAGCCATCAACGGCATCGACATCGGCTTCGACCGCAGCCTTGCCATGCTGGGCTACGACGTGATGTACGTGCAGAAGGGGTCGTGGAGCACGATGGGCCAGTGGTGGCGCTACCGCAACCGACCCGATATCGAGACCCGCTACGCCGACGAAATCAATCGCATCATCGAAGATGACCCGAATTCGGAACTGGTGGTGGCCGTGCCGCAAATGTCCACCATCCAGGCCTCGGCGCGCTACCGCGACCGCGAGATTCTGCAAATCTTTGCGCTCGGCACCAACCAGAACTACCCGCTCACCGCATCCGGCGATCTGTCGGCAGGCCGCTTTTTCACAGCGCGGGAGTCGGCGGCGGGCGACCTAGTGGCGGTGATCGGCGACGACATTGCCACCGGACTTTTTCCGGACGGGCGGGTGGTCGGCAAGTCGATCCGGCTACGCAACCACAACGTGCGCGTGGTGGGCGTGTTCAAAAAGCAGGGCAAGTTCCTCGGCCTGTTCAGCTTCGACAACCAGCTCATCATGCCGCTCGGCGCGTTCACCCGGATTTACGGCAAAACCTCGATGGTGACAATCCGGGTCAAGGTGAAGAATAAAAAACGGATTCCGGAAGCGAAGGATGAACTGACCGGCCTGATGCGCCGCATCCGCCGCTTGCCGCCAGCGCAAGCCAACGACTTCGGCATCAACGAGCAGCAGGCCTTCAAAAGCCAGCTCGACCCGATCAAGAACGGTATCGCTGCGTCAGGTATATTCATCACCGGCATGGCGCTGTTCGTGGGCGCGATCGGCATCATGAACATCACCTTCGTGAGCGTCAAGGAGCGCACCCGCGAAATCGGCCTGCGCAAGGCGCTCGGTGCGCGACGACGCACGATTCTGTTGCAGTTCCTGATCGAGTCGGTCATGATCTGCTTGATCGGCGGCTTCATCGGGCTTGCCACGGCGCTCTCCATCACGCTCGCCATCCAGAACCTGCTGCCAAGTTTTCCAGTGAGCTTTTCGCCGATGCTGGTGCTGGCGAGCCTGTTGATTTCGGTAGCGACCGGCATCATTTCGGGGCTCGCTCCGGCCATTACCGCCTCGAAGCTTGACCCGGCGGACTCACTCAGATACGAATAGCCATGATGCTCTCGATCCGCGAAACCCTCGTGCAGGCCGCAACCTCGCTGGCGGTCAACAAGATGCGCTCGGCGTTGACCACGCTCGGCGTAGCGGTGGGCGTGTTCTCAATCATCGCGGTGATGACGGCGCTTGACGCCGTTGATCGCTCAATTGCGACGGGCCTGTCAAGCCTCGGAGCAAACACCTTCCAGATCCAGAAATACCCCGCGACAGTCTTCGGCGGCGGCCACCGGCGCAACCTCTACGCAAACCGTCAGGACATCACCTGGCTACAGGCGCAGCGCTTCCGGACATACATGGGAGAGAGCGCGCAAAACATCGGTTTTTTCGTCTCTGTTCAGGGCGTACAGGCATCATTCGCCAACCGAACCAGTAACCCGGATATTACGCTGACAGGCGGCGACGAGCATTTCGCAGCGGCCAACGGCTTCGATATTGTCGAGGGGCGGAACTTCAACGGAAACGATATCCGGAACGCCTCGTCGAACATCGTGCTTGGGCGGGATGTGGCCGCGTATCTGTTCAGAGATGGACAGAATCCGGTTGGCAAGACAATCAAGGTCAACGGCAAGGCGTGCCGCGTCATCGGAGTGTTCAGCACCAAGGGGCCAGCGTTCGGCCAGAGCCAAGACAACTTCGTGCTTATCCCGATTACCCGCTACCTTGAAGAGGTGAACGAAACGTCAAGCATCTCGATCACCGTCGAGGCGACCTCGCAGAAAACCTACCAGCAAACCATCGACCGAGCAATCGGAGCAATGCGACTGGCGCGGGGCTTGACGGTCAGAATGCCAAATGATTTCGAAATCAGAACCAATGAGTCGCTGGTGGAGTCGTTCCACGACATCCAGAACATCGTCGGCACGGGAGCCTTCATCATCAGCTTCATGGCGCTCTTGACCGCCGGAGTGGGCATCATGAACATCATGCTGGTAAGCGTCACGGAACGAACGCGGGAGATCGGCATCCGTATGTCAGTCGGCGCACCACGGCGCTCGATTTTGCAGCAGTTCCTGCTCGAAGCGCTGCTGCTGTCGCTCGGCGGCGGACTGGTGGGCATTGCGCTGGGGGCGAGTACGGGCAATCTGGTGGCGGTCAACTTCAATCTTCCGGTCATCTTCCCGTGGCTGTGGGTCGTAGTGTCGCTGACGGTCTGCTCGATCATCGGCGTCTCGTTCGGCCTGTTCCCCGCCTGGAAAGCCTCGCGGCTCGACCCCGTCACGGCGCTACACGCCCACCGCTGAAAGGACCGCGCCAGTCTTCGCTGGACTCAACCGGCGGTCATAACAAAAGCCGCAAACTTACGCGCCGAACAGGCTCATCGGATTACCGACAAAAGCGGAAAGGCGCTGCGCCAAGCCATCGTGAGCGACGGCCATCTGTTGCAGTTCGTTCCTGCCTGGCCAGTCGTGGCTCATCTGCCGATCGGCGGCTTTCCATGACGGAATAACGCACTGCTCGACCCACTGCCAGCGATCCTGCTGGTTGGTAACGCTTTTCAAACCGACAAGCGTTTCGAAGTAGCCATGAAAGGTGCTGAACGAAGCGCGGAAGGCCGAACCGGCAACTACACCGCCGCCCGAAAAGTCCAATTCACTGCCGAACGACGCCAGCATGCGTCCGCCGGAGCTGAGCCGATCAAAAATCGGCTGGAGCACATCGACCTGCTCATGGCGCAGCAGTGAAACGTTGCCCGCCCAGACGAGCCGCTCTCCCTCCGGATCGACAGGATCTTGGTGCAAAAGCTCACGCCCGCGATCAATCAGCCCGAATCCTTCGACGAGCAGGTCGTCGGTGCGTTCGGCGACGCAGGCCTCAAGCTCGGCCATACCGCCAGCCATGTAGGCGGCGTGCGCCCAGGCAATGTCGCGGTAAATATTGTTGTTGCCGCTCCGGATATCTTCGAAATCGGCAAGAAGAAAACGCTCCGCGCCAAACCGGTGAAGCGCCAGCAGCGGATTGCCCACGTCGTTCTGCCGCTCCGGAGCCATCATCAAATCGGCGGCAAGAATAGCCAGGCCGACTTGCCGGGAGGCGAAGGCGGCCATGCCAGCCCACTTGAACAGGTCGGGATGTTCGAGATACCAGCCTGCATAGCGGGCTGTAATCATGCGGTTACGATCAAGATACCGCTCTTCCGGCGGTAAAACTGACTCGGCTGTCTGCCGCCACGCTTCTCGGGTTTGCAACATAGTTCATTATCCAGAATCTGTTACCACTTTCCGGCCCCACTACCACTTGTAACGAACTCTCAGAAGGTTCAACGACAAGGAGGCGGTGGTACCGGTTTCAGATAGTGAAAACTCAACATCACCGCTTAAAAGTTTGATGCCTTGTCACGCCAGTCAGAGGCTTATTGATACAGAGGGTACCAGTATTTTTCATAACTTCCATAGAAAACCGCATCCATCGCAGGTCGGGTGTGGTTAACCTATTCAGTACCTATCCTGCTTTTTTGTGAACCAAAAAACGTTGAGCATGATGAATACGATTCAGAAATTCTCGAAGCCGGCCACTCTGTTCATGCTGCTTTCCACAGCCACGATAACCACCGGCTGCCAGTCCACGACAAGCGCCGGACGAGGTGCGGGTTACGGCGCGGCGGCGGGCGGAGTGATCGGAGGCATCATCGGGAGCAACAACGGCAGTTGGGCCCAGGGCGCGCTGATCGGCGCAGCTATCGGTGGCGCAGCAGGCGCGGTCATCGGCGATTACATGGACAAACAGGCCGAAGAGATTCGTCAGGGAGTGAGTAACGCCCAGGTCGAACGGGTCGGCGAAGGCATTCGCGTGGTGTTCGATACCGGCCTGCTCTTTTCAACCAACTCGTCCACCCTCAACGCCAACAGCCGGTACAATATCAAAAACCTTGCCAGAGTCCTGAACCGCTATCCCGATACCGATGTGGTCGTCGAAGGGCACACCGATAGCACCGGCTCTGAAGCCACCAACCAGATTCTTTCGGAACACCGCGCGGAATCGGTCACCTCCCTGTTGCGGGCCTACGGCGTTTCGGGACGTCGACTGACCGCCATCGGCTATGGTGAAACCAGGCCGGTCGCAACCAATGAAACGGAATACGGGCGTCGCCAGAACCGCCGCGTCGAGGTGCTCATCTACGCCAACAACGAACTGAAACGTCAGGCCGAAACCGGCAAGCTGAGGCTGTGATGTTAGAGGCTCCTCTTATACAAAAAAGCTTATTGTTGTACGCATCGCCTGCATCGCCTTCAGAAAAATGGAGGCGATGCGATTCTTCCAATCGCTCATCATCAGCTCAGCCATGCAGTTCCAGAACGCCGAAGATGTCCTTGCCAAATGGGTCTCCGGAGTCTGTACCGGTCAGATTGACAACATCGTACAGCTCTATCACGACGACGCCATTCTGATTCCCACCTTTTCTCCCCACACCGTGTACGCCAGCGGCGGCGTTCGTCACTACTTTGAACAGCTCTCGACTCGTGATAACCTGCAAGTCCGCCTGTACGAAAAGTCGGTCAAAAAGCAGTTTCTCGGCGGAAGCTCGTGGGTTTTGAGCGGCGTGTACGCGTTTGAATTCGAAGTTGATCAGATGCTGATCACCTTTCCCTCGCGCTTCACCTTCGCGCTCAATCTGGAGTACGAAAAACCGATTCTTCACCACCACTCCTCGCAGGTACCGCGAAACCTGTCATAACCTGGCGGGCGGTCCGACAGTCATACTTGCAGTGTTTGGCCGCCATGCCGCGTTTTCCTTCCTGCTCGTCGGCGTTGCGTCGGCAAGGCTCTCCCGTTCAAAAAGCCCGCACAATTCGCCAATCAGCAAACGCACGGCAAATACGTCGGGCGCATATATATATATCATTCATATACAGCAAAGCCTCGCCGCTGTCAAAAAACACGCGTCTGTAGCTCCCTGGAATATCAACGCCAATGGTGGTGGTTAATGTCCAAGAAATTATGTATATACGTAGGCAATGCACCTATAGGTAACGGTATACATAGTCACCACCCAATCCCTGGGTGCAGATAAACAGGTTCGCTTTTTCTCAGGACAGCAACCAACGGCAGCCACACAACATATGAGTATCACAAGCGCTCGCTCCGGAACTATGAGATGATTTTCCCCGATCAGCCCTGCTGTCCAGACTATGCTGCAGGTTTACCCGCAAGCGGGT
>CBEUNJ010000073.1:0-8942 GCA_965544465.1 uncultured Chlorobaculum sp. | reverse complement strand
TTTGAACCTTCCCAAAACAACGCTATCTTTCCCCGTGTTTCGCACGCAAACCAAGCGGAATCATAAACCATTACAAAACAACACCTTGCCGCTCTCCCCTCTTTCGACGAGGGCTTAACCGAGATTTCCAGCACCATGCGCGAACTGCTGCTCATTACCATTTCCGGGCCCGACAAACCCGGCCTGACCTCCAAAATCACTGAAGTGCTGGCGCGATTCGATGTGCCGGTGCTTGACATCGGCCAGTCGGTCATCCACAACAACCTCTCGCTCGGGATGCTCATCGAGGTACCAAAAGCCGCGAGCTCTGCGCCGATCCTCAAAGAGCTACTCTTTACGGCGCATACACGCGGCCTCGTGATAGAATTTTCGCCGATCAACACCCGCGAATACCACAAATGGGTTGGCGAACAAGGCAAGCCGCGCTACCTGCTTTCGCTGCTCGGGCGCAAAATTTCATCGGAACATTTGCAGCGTGTCACGTCGCTGGTTTCGAGTCACGGACTCAACATCGACACCATCAACCGGCTTTCGGGGCGGCTGCCGCTCGAAGACGAGCGCGATCCGGGCAAGACCAAGGCGTGCATCGAATTCTCGCTACGAGGCTCGCTGGACGACGAAGAGCGGCTCAGGGCGGAGATGCTTGCAATCACCGACAAGCTCGGTGTGGACATCGCCTTCCAAGAAGACAACATCTTCCGCCGCACCCGCCGCCTCGTGGTGTTCGACATGGACTCGACCCTGATTACGTCGGAAGTGATCGACGAACTGGCCAAAGAAGCCGGATCAGGCGAACTGGTGGCGGCGGTCACCGAAGAGGCAATGCGCGGCGAGATCGACTTCACCGAGAGCCTCAAAAAGCGCGTCGCGACGCTGGCGGGGCTGGAAGAATCGACGCTGCAAACTGTGGCCGAGCGGCTGCAACTGACCGAAGGCGCGGAGTTCCTGTTCCACACCCTGCACCGCCTCGGCTTCAAAACCGCCATCCTCTCCGGCGGCTTCACCTATTTTGGGCGCTATTTGCAGAAAAAGCTCAACATCGACTACGTCTTCGCCAACGAGCTGGAGATTGTGGACGGCAAAATGACCGGCAACGTCATCGGCCAGGTGGTCGATGGCAAGCGCAAGGCGGAGCTGCTTCAGGAGATTGCCACGACGGAGAACATCCGCCTCGAACAAGCCGTCGCGGTCGGCGACGGCGCCAACGATCTGCCAATGCTCGGCAAGGCCGGACTTGGCATAGCCTTCCGCGCCAAGCCGATCGTGCGCGAAACCGCTCGTCAGGCGATCTCCACGCTTGGGCTCGACGCAATTTTATATTTGATGGGATTCCGGGATCGGGACGCGCTGGTTGTGTGAAACAATGGACGGAATGGACGGCGTGGCTGCGAACAGCCTGTCATTGCGAGAAGCATAGCGACACGGCAATCCATAACGAAGCATCAAGGCACATCACGGAACAGTGAAGCGCCACGCCCCGATAACTCGGGACTCACGATGACAATGGCCGATTTCCCGCAAACCTTCAACGATCAATTATCCACATACTCAACGAAGCGCTCAAAATCTGCCGGATCGGGCAACGTAATCGCGCCGGAGGGACAGACGGGCTCGCAGCGGGTACAGAGAACCAAGCAGTTCATGGGGTTGGCGACCTGCATTTTTGGGCGCTTTATCACCACCGCATTCTCTTCTGCCGAGCCAAGGGCGAACACGCCGGGACGACAGAATTCCGCGCACGCCCCGCAGCCGTTACAAAGATCTGCGTCAATCGTCGGATACCATGCAATCTCCTCACGCGGCGCAAGCAGTCTCTTCTTCATTGCCATATTCCATCCTCCATCAATAGGTTTATTTCAGCCTTAACACTCCACTTCCAACGCACGCTCGATAATCTTACCGGCAACCAGAATTTGGCTAAAGCCCTGATTTATGGTGAGTTATCCAGAACCCCTGAACTGAAATCCGGGACAATTATAAAAAATTTATAATCGCCAGAGTAATAAAATTCCATCCCCCAAATCCTGCTTTCCTC
Source organism: uncultured Chlorobaculum sp. (assembly GCA_965544465.1). Classification (GTDB taxonomy): domain Bacteria; phylum Bacteroidota; class Chlorobiia; order Chlorobiales; family Chlorobiaceae; genus Chlorobaculum. The sequence goes on along the minus strand of CBEUNJ010000073.1, from coordinate 6,907 downwards.
ACTCTTCCATTATCAATTGTCCATTGATCACTCGTCCAGATACTCCACGTACTTCTCGAAGTCTTCCTTCTTCGGCAGGGTGATTGCGCCCGAGGTGCAGATAGACACGCAGCGGTCGCAGAGCACGATGCAGTTGTAGGGGTGGCCTACTACGAGTTTCGGGCGCTGCACGCCGGTGGGATCGGGTTCGCCGAGCTCGAAGACACCTGGTTTGCAAAGCACCTTGCAGTCACCACAGCCGTTGCAGAGGTCAGGCTTGATGGTTGGGTACCACGGAATTTCCTCGCGCGGCACGAGCAACCGCTTTTTGCGCATGGGCTTGGAGGTGTTCGATTTCTGGCTGTTACCGGCGAGCGTCTGCTCCACCGCTTTTTTCCACGCCTCGTCCTGCTCGTCGCTGGCGTCCATCGAGCGGGCCTTGAGCGCTCGGCGCAGGTTGCGCACCGGCTTGAGGCCGCAGCCATCGCAGGTCGGTTTTTCACATCGTCCGAAAAAACAGTCGAGAATCAGCATAAGCAATCGTTGTTACCATGGTTTCATCTGGCAAGCAGGGCCGTAGCCCCAGCCATGAAGGTTTCGATCGCCTTCTGAACGCCCTCCGGCTCCTTGCCGCCTGCCGTGGCCAGCTCCGGCTTGCCGCCGCCGCCCCCCTTGACGCAGGCCGCAGCCTCTTTGACCAGCTTGCCAGCGTTGATCTTTTTCGATTTCACCGCCTCATCGGAAGCAAAGCCTACAAGCAACACCTTGCCGTCGGTGACGCTGCACAGCAACCCCGCCGCGCAGGGAGCTTTCTGGCGCAGCGCCATAGCGGCCTGACGCAGTTCGTCGCCGCCAAGGCCGTTGAGCTGCTCGGCCATAAGGCGGCAGCCGCCGATCTGGCGAGCGCTTTCGAGCGATGCCGACATCCGGTCGAGCAGTCCTGCAAGACGGCTCTCCTGAAGCTGCTTGTCGAGCGCTTTTTTCTCGTCGAGCAGCTTCAGGATTTTCGGCCCAGCCTCTTCGTCCGCCTTGAGCTTCAAGAGTTGCTTGATCTCCTGAAGATTGTGGTACTCCTGCCAGAGCAGGGTTTCGGCTGCCGCGCCGGTGACGGCCTCAATGCGTCGGATTCCGGCGGCGACGGATGATTCGCTGACGATCTTGACCATGCCGATCTGGCCGATGTTGCCGACGTGAGTGCCACCGCACAGCTCGATGGAGATGCCCGGTACGTCAACTACGCGCACGCGGTCGGCGTACTTGTCGCCGAAGAAGGCGAGCGCGCCAAGTTCGAGCGCCTCTTCGTACGGCACGTCAGCGTGCTTGGTGACGCTCACCGCCTGGCGGATCTGGGCGTTGACCTCGTGCTCAACCCGCTCCAGCTCATCAGGGGTGACTTTGGAGAAGTGGCTGAAGTCGAAGCGCAGCCGCTCCGGCGTCACCAGCGAGCCCTTCTGCTGGACGTGCTCGCCCAGCACCTTGCGCAAGGCGGCGTGCAACAAGTGCGTCGCCGTGTGGTTGCGCTCCGTGGCAACACGGCGGTCGCGGTCAACGGCGGCCTCCACGCTAACGCTTTGGGAGAAACTCAGATCGGCAGGCGAAACAGCACAGTCGCGAACCTTGTCGCGCGCCGAGGTGACGAAATGGACGATGAGTTCGCCATCCTTACGCGTGTCGGTGACGTCGAGGCAGAAGTCGTCGGTCTCAATGGTACCATGGTCGCCAACCTGACCACCGCTTTCGGCATAGAATGGCGTCTTGTCGAGCACCACCATGAGCCGCTGGTCGTCAGCCGGTTTGACGGCGACAAGCCTCGCTTTCGCTTCAAGCGTCTCGTAACCGACAAATTCGGTCGGTGCCTCCGGCGCGAACCACTGCCACTCCCCCGCGTCGCCCTGTGCCTGCATCTTGCCTTTGCGATCCATGCGGGCACGAGTTTTCTGCTCGGCCATGCAGTGCTCAAACCCTTCCTCGTCGATGCCAAACCCCACTTCAGCGGCCATGAGGCGAGTCAGGTCGAGCGGAAAGCCGAAGGTGTCGTAGAGCTTGAAGGCGTCCTCGCCGGAGATGATCGTGCTACCACTCTTTTGCATTCCCGCGACCACTTCATTGAAGATGTCAGTGCCGCGTCCGAGGGTAACAAGAAAGCTCTCCTCTTCGGCGCGGATAATCTTTTCAACCGTCGCCCGCTGCTTTTCGAGTTCGGGAAAGATGTCGCCCATCGTGCGCACCAGCACCTCGACCATTTTGTACATGATCGGTTCGTGGCAGCCAAGCGTGCCCGCGTAGCGCACCGCGCGGCGCAGGATGCGGCGCAGCACATAGCCGCGCCCCTCGTTGCCCGGCATCGCACCGTCGGAGAGCGCGAAGGTGAGCGTGCGGCAGTGGTCGGCGATCACGCGCATGGCAATGTCGGTCGCACTATCCAGCGTTGCGGTGTAGCGCACGCCGGTCAGCTCGGTGATGCGGTCAAAAAGCGGGGTGAAAACGTCGCTATCGTAGTTCGAGGACTTGCCTTGCAATACAGCCGTCACACGCTCGAAACCCATGCCAGTATCGACATGCGTTTGAGGCAACGGCAGGAGAGTGCCGTCCGGCTGGCGGTCGTACTGGATAAAGACGAGGTTCCACAGCTCAATCACCCGGTGGTCGCCGACGTTGACGAGCGGGCCGCCCGAAGCGTCCGGCGTGAGGTCGATGTGGATTTCAGAGCAGGGACCGCACGGACCTGTTTCGCCCATCTCCCAAAAGTTGTCCTTGCCGCCAAATTTCAGGATATGCGACGGATCGATGTCAGTTTCGCTCTGCCAAAGTTTCAGGCTCTCCTCGTCGTCGTCATAGACCGTAGCGTACAAGCGTTCTTTGGGCAATTTCCAGACGCCGGTCATCAGCTCCCACGCCCACCCAATCGCCTCTTTTTTATAGTAATCACCGAACGACCAGTTGCCGAGCATCTCGAAAAAAGTATGGTGGTAGGTGTCTCGCCCGACATCTTCGAGATCGTTGTGCTTGCCGGAAGCGCGGATACACTTCTGCGTATCGGCGGCGCGGGTGTACTCCCGAGTACCCTTGCCGAGAAACACGTCCTTGAACTGGTTCATGCCAGCGTTGGTGAAGAGCAGGGTTGGATCCTCGGCGGGGATGACCGGAGCCGAGCGGACAATCCGATGCTCCTTGGCGGCAAAAAAATCCAGGAATGACTGTCGTATCTCTCGTGAATTCATAAGTGTCTGTTGCTTGCGGGCGTCGGGAGACCCCCTTGTGGGTATGAGCTGCAAAGCCATGACAATAGCTGTAAACAGCAATGTATGGCCCGGAATTTAAGGTTTTTTACGCCTTCATGCCAACGGATTTTATGGGCGACAATGTTGTCCGAAAATGGCGCTCGTCCAATACTTGGCAAGGGTCTTAACAAAAAAGACACTATATTAGCTATTTATGTGGCCAGACGTCTGAGTCTGGCCTTGGTAACTGGTAAGGGCAGGCTCCTGCACCTGCTCGGAATGACTTCTTCTCTCAACCGTAAAGCGCAAGAGACACCATGAGCTGGGGAATCGAAAATCCGCAAAAGAGAAAAGACATTCTTGACCTGATGGACATCGGCGTCAGGAAAACCATGGCCAATCCGAACTATGTCAACGAAGTCGAAAAAAGCACCAACGGCTGCTGGATGGAGCAGATTTACGGCCTGATGCGCTGCGACATCTGCGATTTGAGCAACCAGTGCCCGGTTCGCGAAGAGGAGGAGTGGCAGGCATGGCTGAAGGAACACAACATGGTGATCGAGAAGAAAAACGAGCAATAGCCGTTCCTCCCTCTTGCATCAACTCTTCAGAGACTTTATATTTGGTAATTGGCAAAAATTTGCCTCGGGTTGAGTATTGTCCGCCCAAACCCTCCGTTAGTGAGATTTTCTCCAGATAGCCACGACATAGACCTCCCGCCATGACTCCGGTCATGTTTTGGAGTTCTTTTTGTCGTAAGAAGACTTTTTTCTGCAAAACAGGAAAAAAAGGTAACAGAGGTGACACTGCAATCTAAAACAATAACGACATGGTAATATCGAAAACCAGCGTGTCAGTGCTTTTTGCCGGAGACTCCGGTGATGGCATGCAGCTTACCGGCACCCAGTTCGCCAATACGGTGGCCGTTTATGGCTCGGATCTGAACACTTTTCCGAACTTCCCCTCGGAGATTCGCGCCCCTGCCGGCACCATTTCCGGCGTTTCGGGCTTTCAGATGCAGTTCGGCAGCAAGGCCATCTACACCCCCGGTGCGAAGTTTGACGTCATGATCGTCATGAATGCCGCAGCGCTGAAGGCCAACCTGCACAACCTGCACCACGGCGGCATCATCATCGCCGACAGCGACGGCTTCAACGCCAAGAACCTCCGCCTCTCCGGCTATGGCGAGGAGAACAATCCGCTGACCAATGGTAGCCTGGATGATTACCGTGTGTTCGACATTCCAGTCATCTCCATGACCCGTCAGGCTCTGGCCGATACCGGTCTCAGCTCGAAGAACATCGACCGATGCAAGAATATGTTCGTGCTCGGTCTTCTCTACTGGCTCTACAGCCTGCCGATCGAGACCACGATCGATATGCTGAAGTCGAAGTTCAAGAACAAGATGGAGATCGCCGAGGCCAACATCAAGGCACTCAAAGCTGGCTACAACTTCGGCGAGACCACGACCATGTTCGCCGACTTTGGCCGTTTCAGCGTCGCGCCGGGCGGCAAGAAGCCGGGCACCTACCGCCGTATAACCGGCAACGAGGCCTCCGCTATCGGTTTGGCTGCCGCAGCCCAAAAGGCTGGCCTGAAGCTCTTCCTCGGCTCCTACCCGATCACCCCGGCCACCGAGATTTTACATACCCTGGCCACTCTGAAAAAGTGGGGTGTAAAAACGTTCCAGGCTGAAGACGAGATCGCTGGCGTCTTGACCGGCATCGGCGCTGCTTACGGCGGTTCGCTGGCAGCGACCAGCACCTCCGGCCCCGGCCTGGCGCTCAAGAGCGAAGCGCTCGGCTTGGCCATGATTCTCGAAATTCCTCTCGTGGTCATCAACGTACAGCGCGGCGGCCCCTCGACCGGTCTGCCGACCAAACCGGAGCAGTCCGACCTCTACATCTCTATGTTCGGTCGTCATGGTGACGCCCCGGTGCCGGTCATCGCGGCCTACTCGCCAGTCGACTGCTTCTACGCCGCCTACGAAGCCGCCAAGATCGCCGTCGAATACATGACCCCGGTCATTTGCCTGACCGACGGTTACCTGGCCTTCAGCTCCGAACCGATGCTGATCCCCTCCGGCGATTCGCTGGCGAACATCACGCCGGTCTTTGCCAAAGAGCGCAAAGCCGATGATGAACCTTACCTGCCATACAAGCGTGACGAGCGCGGCGTAAGGGCTTGGGCTATCCCCGGAACCAAGGGTCTGGAGCACCGTATTGGCGGCCTCGAAAAGTTGGATCAGACCGGAAATGTTTCGCAAGATCCGGCAAACCATGCCTTGATGACAAAACTCCGTGCAGAAAAGGTCGAGCGCGTCGTCGATATCGTGCCTGACCTGACCATCGATAACGGCCCCGAATCGGGCGACCTGCTCGTGCTTGGCTGGGGTTCGACCTACGGCGCCATCAAGATCGCCGTCGAGCGTGCCATCAATGCAGGGCTCAGCGTTTCGCACGCGCATCTGCGTTACCTCAACCCCTTCCCGAAGAACCTCGGCGAGCTTCTCGGCAAATTCAAGAAGGTGCTTATCCCGGAGAACAACAACGGCCAGCTGGTGCACATCATCAGGGACCGTTTCCTCATGGAGCCGGTCGGCTTCAGCAAGGTCGAAGGCCTGCCGTTCAACGAGATGGAAATCGAAGAAAAAATCACCGATATCGTAAAGGAGCTCTGAATCATGACCGAAACCCATACCCAACTGACGGCGAAGGATTTCACGTCGAACCAGGAACCCAAGTGGTGCGCCGGTTGCGGTGACCACGCCGTCCTCCAGCAGTTGAAAAGCGCCATGGCCGAGCTCGGGCTCAAGACCGAAGAGGTCGCGGTGATTTCGGGCATCGGCTGCTCGTCGCGCCTGCCCTACTACGTTAACACCTACGGCCTGCACGGCATTCATGGCCGCGCTCTGCCGGTGGCCAGCGGCCTGAAGGCGGCCAACCCAAACCTCAGCGTCTGGGTCGCGACCGGTGACGGCGACGCCCTCTCGATTGGCGGCAACCACTTCATCCACACCATCAGGAGAAACCCCGACCTCAACGTCATTCTCCTGAACAACCAAATCTACGGCCTCACGAAAGGTCAGTACTCCCCGACCTCAAAGCTTGGGCAACGCACCGTCTCATCGCCGCAGGGCGTGATTGACTATCCGGTCAACACCATGGCTCTTACCCTCGGTGCGGGTAGCACGTTCGTGGCCAGAGCCATGGATCGCGACGGCAAGTTCATCCGCGAGATCTTCAAGCGCGGAGCCAAGCACAAGGGCACGGCAATGATCGAAATCTATCAGAACTGCCCGATCTTCAACGACGGCTGTTTTGCTCCATTCACCGACCGCGACCGCAAAGCCGACACGACACTCTACGTCGAGCACGGCAAGCCGCTGGTCTTCGGCAAAGAAGATCAGAAGGGCATCCAGCTCGACGGCTTCACCCCGAAAGTGGTTGACCTGAACAACTCGTCGGTCTCAAAGGATGACCTCTGGATCCACGACGAGAACGACTTCAACAAGGCCAACCTGTTGTCGCGCTTCTTCGACGATCCGAATGCTTCCGAAGATGTGCTCCCGAGACCATTCGGCATCTTCTACGTCGAGGATCGCTTCACCTACGAAGAGGCTCTGGACGCGCAGGTCGAGAAAGCACAGGAGAACGGCGAAGGCACGCTCGACGAGCTGCTGGCCGGAAAGAGCACCTGGACGATCA
>CBEUNJ010000072.1:0-8988 GCA_965544465.1 uncultured Chlorobaculum sp. | reverse complement strand
ATCTTGCTGCGCACAACTTGAACAGAGAGACCTCTGCTCAAGCTCTTGTTTCACCATGAATTGACACGTTTAGCGTATAGAAATAATTATCTGGTCGCGCTATGCGTTTGGTTATATAAGTGTATGAATATATGTTGAATCGGTTTTTTGTATTTATGATCGTTAACGACTGTGACTAAGTGGCGCCCATAATAAAAATGAGCCGATGATTTTGTACCATACTACCCAGAGAATATTACGGCTCTGGTCGTATCCCTTAACGCACTCTTTTTTATCCCCAAAAACAATGCCTACCATGTCCATCAAAACGAACACAGTGAGTTTCGTCCTGATTGCGCTCCTTTTGGCCTTCAGTTTCAGCCTTGAGGCACGTGCGTTTGAGCCGGGGGACACTGCCGCAGATTTTACTTTGCCGGGCAAGGCAGGGAGCGTTCAGCTTTCATCCATGAAGGGGTCGGTGGTCTATCTCGATTTTTGGGCCTCCTGGTGCGGGCCGTGCCGCCAGTCGTTTCCGTGGATGAACCAGATGCAGGCGAACTACAAGGCTCAGGGGCTCCGGGTGGTGGCGGTCAATCTTGACGCCAAAACCGATGCGGCTACGAAATTTTTATCGCAAGTGCCAGCCGGTTTCACCGTGGCGTTCGACCCGAACGGGAAAACGCCTCGCGTTTATGGCGTCAAGGGGATGCCGACCAGTTTTCTGATTGGCAGGGACGGCAAGATTCTGTTTCGGCACGAAGGATTCAGACCCGACGACAGGGCGGCGCTTGAGCAAAAAATCCAGGCCGCGCTGGAGGGCAAGTGATGCTCAGATCGATGATGTCAATCATGCTTGCGCTGCTGGCGATGCTTAGCCTTGCCGGGTGCGCGAACGTTCAGCCCTGGGAGAAACAGAATCTGGCCAAACCGGCCATGACCTTCGACCGAAACCGGCTCGAAACCGGCTACACCGAACATATCTACAGCAGCAAGGAGGCGGCCTCCGGTGGATCCGGAATTGGCGGCGGCGGATGCGGATGCAACTGAAGCCGCGACGTCCATCATGATTGCCGCTTCACCGAAGCCACAGAACGCCCGGCAGGTTCGCGGGCGTTTTTTGCGACACAACACTAAGCAAGAGTGCAGTTTTATGAGATCGACTCACGGGGCGCATGGCAACAGAACATCCAGCATGGCCGGGGCGTTGCTCGCATCCGCAGCCATGCTTCTGCCGTCCGTAAACAGTGCGCACGCCGATGCGCCGCCGGAACGTGGCGTGGTGAGCATGAGGTATTTGAATTACCACGACGAGCAGCAGGCCGATACCGCCAAAACCGCCGGAATGTCGCGCGATCGCGTTGACGTGAACGCGCTCTCGTTTTACGGTATGATGCCGATTGCCGGGCAGTGGTCGATTGCGGGCACCTTTACCGAGGATTCGGTGACGGGCGCCTCGCCGGCCTATCACGGCGCGGGCTTTCCGGCGGACTCGTCGTCGGGCGCTTCGGGTGAGCTTCGCTATGCTGGAGACCTTACGGTGACCCGCTACGTTTCGCGGGGCACGTTGAGCGTTGGCATACGCTATTCGCAGGAGTCCGATTACATTTCGCGGGGCTGCTCGCTGGACGGCACCTGGTCAACCGAGAGCAAGAACACCACCTTCAGCCTTGGCATGGCGTACAGTAGCGACACGGTTTTTCTGAGCAAATCGTCGGTCGTGCCCTCGAAGCAGAGCAGTATTCCGGGCCGGAAACGCATCGTTTCGGGTCTGTTCGGCGTGACGCAGGTGCTGTCGCAAAACGACATTGTGCAGGCGACCGTCACCTATACGCACGGCGACGGCTACTACAGCGATCCCTACAAAGACCCTGATGTGCGGCCCGGCAAGCGGAATATGTTTACCTTTATGACGCGCTGGAACCACCACTTCAACGGCCCGGACGGCACGGCGCGCTTCTCGTATCGTTTTTACTCCGATACCTTCGGTATCAACGCCCACACCTTTACGGCTGAATATGTGCAGCCGTTGCCGAAGGGGTGGGAAATTACGCCAATGCTCCGTTATTATTCACAGAGCGCGGCCAGCTTCTATGTGCCGACTGGCGACGACCCGCTCGCGCCGACGACGGTGCCTTCCGGAGCGGAGCACTACTCCGAAGACCAGCGGCTTTCGGCGTTCGGCGCATTCAGCTATGGCATCAAAATCGCAAAGGAGCTTGGCCGGAGCTGGTCGGCGGATGTGCAGTACGAGAACTACCAGCAGCGCTACGACTGGTGCCTTAGCGGCGACGGTGATTCAGGCATTCCCTCCTTCAGGTTCAGGAGCATTCAGGTCGGCTTGTCGCGCAAGTTGTAACGATGAACAACGCCTGTATTGATGTAAATTGTCGGTCCTATGTACAGAGTTGAATTCAGGGCGATGGGCGGGGCGTGCGAGATCGTGCTTGCCGGACTTGACAAGCGTGAGTCGAAGAGACTGGCTGCGCTTGGCATGAAGGAGGTTGCGCGCATCGAGCGGCATTTTTCCCGTTACCGTCCGGAGAGCGTCGTCTCGAACATCAACGCCAATGCCGGACGCGGCTGGACGGTGTGCGACGAACAGATCACCGCGCTTTTCGATTATGCTGATGCGGTGTGGCGTAGCAGCGGCGGCCTGTTCGACGTGACCTCTGGCGTGCTGCGCCAAGCGTGGGATGTTGAGCGTGCTGAAGTGCCGTCGCCGGAGTTGCTTCTGCCGCTGCTGAAGCTCGTCGGCTGGGAGCGTGTCGAGCGGCGAGCAGGTGAAGTGCGGCTGCCGGAGGTGGGAATGGAGCTCGATTTCGGCGGCATCGGCAAGGAGTACGCCGCTGATGCTGCCGGAGCACTACTGCGTGAACATGGCATTCGGCACGGGTACATCAATCTTGGCGGCGACCTGCGCATCATAGGCCCGAAGCCTGGCGGCGAGCCCTGGAGTATCGGCATCCGCGATCCACGCCAGCCCGGAAAGCTGATCGCTTCGATTCCAGTCAGCTCCGGAGCCATCGCCACCAGTGGGGATTACGAGCGCTTTTTCGAGTCGGCGGGGCGGCGTTACTGCCACATCCTTAACCCGAAAACGGGCTGGCCGGTGAGCTTCTGGCGCTCGGTCTCCGTGCTCGCGCCAATGGCCACAACGGCGGGCAGTTGCAGCACCATCGCCATGCTGCTCGAAGCGGAGGGTATTGACTATCTCGAAGCGTCAGGCTTCAGCTATCTGGCAATCGACCAAACCGGCAGGATTTATCATAACCAGCAACCATCATGAAACAAGTACTGCTTCGACGTCTGATGTCGGTGATCACGCTGCTTTTCGTACTGCTTTTGCGGAGCGCGCCCGGCATGGCCGCCGATTTTCTCGATCCCGAACAGGCTTTCAAGATCAGCGCGGAACTCACCGGCAACAACACCATTGACCTGCGCTGGACTATCGCCAAGTCCTGCAAGCTCTACAAGAATCAGGTGACGGTGGCGGTGACGGATGGAGCGGCCCGACTCGGTAATCCCGAATTTTCGGAAGGCATTCTCGTTACCGACCCGACGACCGGCGAAAAGGAGGTTATTTATCATGATGAACTGAAGGTCGAGGTTCCCGTCAAACAGGCATCCGCACCCTTCACCGTGGCTGTCGGTTACCAGGGCTGTTCGGAGGACGGGCTGTGCTATCCGCCAATTACTACGGCGTTTCGCGTCGATCCGTCGAAGCCGGGAGCCTTGTCCGTCATAACCGAACCGGATGATGGTGCCTCTGCCGGATTACTTCCGGTAACTTCATCGGCCCAGCCAGAGACAACGGCGCTGCCCGCCGCCGTATCCGGCAAGCAACGTGGGCAGAGCGATCTGGCACTCGCCAAATCCACGCTTGAGAGTGGAAGCTGGTGGAAGATTGCCACTGCGTTCCTGTTTTTCGGACTGCTGCTCTCCTTTACCCCTTGTGTGCTGCCGATAGTGCCGATTCTTTCCTCGATCATTGTCGGAGAGGAGCAGACCACCAAACTGAAGAGCTTCCTGCTCGCGTTGGCCTACTGCCTTGGCCTGGCGCTGGTCTATACCTCGCTTGGAGTTGCGGCGGGGCTCGCGGGCGAAGGACTTGCCGGAGCACTGCAAAAGCCGTGGGTGCTGGTGCTGTTCAGCCTTCTGCTCGTGGGACTTTCGCTTTCGATGTTCGATGTCTATCAGCTTCAGGTTCCGTCCTCGATGCAGAACAGCCTGAACAAAACCACCAGCAAGCTCAAGGGCGGACGTTTTGCTGGCGTCTTTCTGATGGGCGCAATCTCGGCCCTGATCGTCGGCCCCTGCGTTGCCGCGCCGCTGGCCGGAACGCTGGTCTATATCAGCCAGACCAAAGATGTGTTCATCGGCGGCCTGGCGCTTTTTTCGATGGCGATGGGCATGAGCGTGCCGCTGCTCCTGATCGGCCTCTCCGCCGGAAGCCTGCTGCCGAAAGCCGGAGCGTGGATGATCGGCGTGAAGTATGTTTTCGGCCTGCTCCTGATCGCCGTGGCCATCTGGATGGTGACGCCAGTGCTGCCGACGCCTGCGCTGATGGCCGCTTGGGGCGCGCTTGGCATTCTCTCTGCGGTTTTCGCCGGAGTATTTGGCCCGTCCGCCGACAAGCTCACCATTGGCGGTAAGTTCAAAAAAACGCTTGGTCTGTTGCTTTTCATTATCGGCGTGTTGGAGCTGGTCGGCGCGGCGTCGGGCGGCAGCAACGTGCTCCAGCCGCTTTCGGGATTGCGCGGTGGCTCCGGTTCAGTTGCGGCTCAGGAGGAGCCTCTGACGTTCAAGCGAATTCACTCCATCGACGAGCTTGAGCGTGAACTGCGAGCCTCGGCGGGCAAGCCGGTTATGCTCGATTTCTACGCTGACTGGTGCGTTTCGTGCAAGGAATTGGAACAATTCACCTTCACCAATCCTGACGTTCAGAACGCGCTTGCCGACGTCACGCTCTTGCAGGTTGATGTCACCGCGAACACCGATGACGACAAAGCCCTGATGCAGCGTTTCGCCCTGTTCGGTCCGCCCGGCATCATCTTGTTCGACAAGGGGGGCAACGAGCAAGCGGACAACCGCATCGTCGGGTTTGTTGACGCCGAGGAGCTGCTGAAGCATCTGGAACGTATTCTTTGAGCGTGACGAAACTGTTGTGAAACAAGAGGTTATGAGCACATCCATTGCTGAACTGGAACCGCGCTGGCTCTGGCGCCATTTTTACCGACTGACGCAAATTCCTCGTCCATCCGGCCATGAGCAGCAAGTTCGGGACTATGTCGCGGATTTCGGCAGGAGCCTCGGGCTTGAAAGCGCGATTGACGAGGCGGGCAACGTCATCATCAGAAAGCCAGCCACCAACGGCATGGAGCATCACAGGGGAGTGATCCTCCAAGCGCATCTCGATATGGTTCCGCAGAAACATTCGGATAGCGATCACGTTTTTGAGCGTGATCCGATTGACGTATTTATCGAGAATGGCTGGGTGCGAGCCCGCGGTACGACGCTGGGAGCTGACAACGGCATCGGCGTGGCGGCGACGCTGGCCGTGCTCGAATCGGAATCGATAGCGCACGGGCCGCTCGAAGCGCTGTTTACGGCCAACGAGGAGGCGGGCATGACCGGAGCGATGGGATTGAAGCCAGGGCTGCTCAACGGCGAAATTCTCCTGAATCTCGATTCGGAGGATGAGGGCGAACTGTTTATCGGCTGCGCTGGTGGGCTCGATGGTACGATGAGTATAAGCTATTACGAAGAGCCGGTTCCATCAGGTTTTACGGGGTTCGAACTCCGTGTTTCCGGGCTGAAAGGCGGGCATAGCGGGCTCGATATCTGCCTTCGGCGGGGCAACGCAAACAAGATCATGAACCAGCTTTTACAAGCCGGGCGCGACTGCTGCGCCTCCAGGCTGGCCTCAATTGACGGCGGCAGCTTGCGTAACGCCATTCCGCGCGAGGCGTTTGCGCGCGTCGCGGTTCCGTTTAGTCGAACGGAGCATTTCATCGAAACACTTCAGCAGCTTGGCGTAACGATCACCAATGAACTGGCGGAGTCTGATCCGGGGGTGCTGATCGGGATTTTGCCTGTCGATGCTCCGGCGACGGTGATCGATGATGATGCTTTCGAGCACCTGCTCCAGGCTGTCGCCGAGTGCCCGAACGGCGTCGTGCGCTTCAGCGGCGAGATGATGGGGGTGGTTGAAACGTCGAATAATCTGGCCAGAGTGCAATCGACCGATGGCGTCATCTCGGTTGAGTGCCTGCTCAGAAGCTCCGTCGATTCGTCGCTTGAGGCGCTCGCCGCCAGCATTCGAAGTGTTGCCGAACGTGCCGGAGCAAGCGTTTCGTTTAGCGGCGGTTACCCCGGTTGGCAACCAAATCCCGATTCGCCTATCCTGAGCCTGACAAAGCGCATCTATCAACAGCGCTTCGGAAAAGCTCCTGAAGTCCGTGTGATTCATGCCGGCCTGGAGTGCGGCATCATTGGCGGCAGCTATCCCGAGCTCGACATGATCTCCTTCGGCCCGACGATTCGTTTTCCTCATTCGCCTGACGAAAAGGTTGAATGCGCATCTGTCCAGAAATTCTGGGATTTTCTGGTCGATGTGCTGGCTGGAATTCCGGTAGCGTGAGCTGTTCGTCGATCTTGCTTCCATGCCATCACGCGGGATAATAGCACGGGAGTGCTATATTTTACTTTGCTTCAATTTCGCCGAACCGCACCAGTGAAAACGCCCTACAGCTATAACACCATAACCGATTTTTTGCTGTCGCAGCCGTTGACGATCGATGTCGAAATTGATGACGAAGCGGCAGGATGCTTCCCGCTCAAGTGCATCGAGTTCGACGCCACAGTGCTGCACGTCGGAATGCACGAGTTCGCACGGCTGACGCTTGAGTTGTCGCCTACGGAGATTTTGATTTACCTCAACATGTTTCTCGTCTGGATGAGGCAGTCGCTTGCGCGGGAGCCGTTCTGCGTGGTCGAGCGTTTTCTGGACAGTGCTATTATCCTGTTGTTTTCAAAGAAGTTCGGATCGGAGGAGCCCTTTTTCGACGCCGTCCGCGCTGCACGCTGGATGGGTGAGAACGACGAGCTGCTGTTCAAGCCGGACATCGGCATCGCCAGCGGTCGTGTCACCGCTGGATTTGCGGGCACGCCAAAGGAGTTCACCGGCTCGGTGTTCGGCCGCCCGCTGCTGCTGGCCGCCGCCTGCGCCAGGATGACGCCTCGGCGGGAGGAGATGGCCGCCTGTATCACCTTTCCGGAAGAGGAGTGGCGGGGGCATTCGTTTGCCGAGCTGTTTCCGCCGCTGGAGTTTGACGATCCCGAACAAGGGCGCGTCCGCCAGCCTCCCGCCTGGAAGCTTGGAGAGTCGAGAAGCGTGGAACTGTCTTCGCTTGGCACGGTCGGGCTGCGGGATGTGGCCACCTTCGTGCACTGGCCGCCGTCAGAGCGCGATGCCAAAGAGAAGGCGCGCGAGTGGTTGGCGCAGATCAAGGCAAAGGGGTTTTATAAAGGGGCGTTCTGAAATGGCGTATGTAAGGGTAGCTCTAAAGGGGGCCTCTAAAAATTCAGCGCCGGAAGCCAGGTTGCTTTGCTGTTTAAAGAACGCCACCAGCAAGGCTGATGAGCAGAAAAATGAAAACGATTGATGAAATAACGACATAGAGCCAGTCGCGCTCCTTGAAGAAGGCGAAAATGGAGAGTGCGACGCGGGCTATGGGAGTTAGAATGAGCATCACCAGTCCGAGCTGAATGATCGCTTTTCGTTCAAAATGCTTCACCCCGTTCAAGATACCCTCGAAGCTGCGCAAGGGCGATTTTGCGCCTTGGAATATATGGTAGTTCAGGTGCTCTCCGCCATGCTTGCTCAGAAACAGAAGCCCGCCGGTCATGACGACTGCCGCCGCAAGCATGACGCCCCATTTGAGCAGCGTGCCGATGATGATTTCAATGCGCCGATCATTCCATTCCGGTTTCGCGTGCTGGCTCATGTTATATCCTCCCGGCGATGCCGTTGTAAATCATTTCGATGCCGAGCACGAAAATCACCGCGCCGAACACCAGCCGCAGCCACTTCGTCTTGGCGACCATCAGCAGCCGCGCGCCGATGAATGAACCAGCCAGAATGCCGAGCATGACCGGCATGGAGAGGCTCGGATCGATGTAGCCTCGACTCAGGTAAACTCCGGCGCTGGCCGCGGCGGTCACACCGATCATGAAGTTGCTGGTGGTGGTTGAGACCTTGAAAGGGAGCCTCATGGCGTGATCCATCGCTAGTACCTTCACCGCGCCCGAGCCGATGCCGAGCAGCCCCGACAGTACGCCGGCAAGTCCCATAATGCTAAAGCCTGCGCCGACGTTGTGCACGTTGTAGTGCTTGGTATCGTTTTTGGTCGGGTAGGTGCTGTTGAGCTTCAGGCGGTTGGCCAGAGGGTCGGGGGTCTTGTCGTCTGAGTGATCTTCTTTCGGCCTGCTCGAAAGCCAGGCGGAGTAGAGCAGCACCACGCCGAACACAATTGCGATGATATTGGTCGGAAGCATCTCGGCAAGGAACGCGCCCGAGAGTGCGCCAATGGTGGTGGCCACTTCGAGGAACATGCCAATACGGATGTTCGAGTACCCTTCGGTGACGTACGCCGCTGCCGCTCCGGAAGAGGTGGCGATCACCGCGACAAGCGACGTGCCGACTGCATAACGCAAATCGATGCCGAGTCCAAGAGTAAGCAGCGGCACGATCACCACACCGCCGCCGAGTCCGGTCAATGAGCCGAGCAGGCCAGCAAGAAGCGATCCCGCGCCGACGATCATTGACAATTCAAAGTAATTCATACTGCTGAAGTTGAGAGGTCATGAACAGCCAGGGCTTGCCCGATGGTTATCTTCTGCCGGAGTGACGGCAAACAGCCATTCTGCATGTCCTGCGTGTTGAATGGGGTTATGCAGCAATATAATTTTGCCTCAGGATCTGACAAGCCTCTGCGGACGAACGTGTTT
>CBEUNJ010000071.1:0-9123 GCA_965544465.1 uncultured Chlorobaculum sp. | reverse complement strand
GAGCACCACCCAAGCGCCGACAATCGGGCCGCGCAATAAGTTTTTAGAGGTGCCCCAGAGCTGGGAATCACCTTTTGAGGCAACGTCTAACTCTATCATCAGGGTGCGCAATAAGCTCTTGGAGTCGCCCGTTACCTGGCGAGCGCGACCGTTTGCGTATCGCTGTAACGCGATCCTGAAAAACCTGCGGCGTTCATCATGACCTGGTAGCTTCCGGCGGGCAGCGGTTGACCGGCATCGTCGCGGCCATCCCACCAGAGCTGCGTCACCGGCCCGGCGGGTGTGCCCGAGGCGAGACGGCGCACCGCCTTGCCGGTCATGTCATACACGGTTACGGCGAGCTGGTAGGAGCCTGCCGGGAGGCTGATCGCAATCGAGAGGTAGTCATCCCTGCGGTCTCCATTCGGTGAAAAGGTGCTTGGCGAGAGACTGAACATCTCCTCGTTTCTGGTTGGCGGAACGTAAATCGAATTGACCTTTCCGGGAGTACCGCCGAACTCGGCATCGGTTGATGAACTCCAGCTCAGCGGCGTGTTGGAGAGCATCAGCGGATTGAACTTTTCGATAGAGATGCGTTTGGTAGATTTGTTGGCGGGATTGTGCCAGTTCGGCGTGTAGCTGGCCGAATCGACCACCGCGCCATGCTGGTTGAGCAGCCGGACGCAATCACCGTCGTTGTTGAACGAGAACGTTTTATAATGTTTGACCAAAAAGATTCTCGCCTCGGTCGAGCCTTGCAGATAGGTGTAAAAAGTTGTCAGGCGCGAGCCGCTGATCTGGCCGTTTTTTTCGGGCGCGATGACTGCGTACTGACCCGGTTCGAGCATGTTGTCGCCGCCGGACGGGGCGAAGTAGTAGCGGTAAAATTTACCCGTGACGGCGTTCGGGCGGTCGGCGATGCTCCAGCCGGTCAGGTCGAGCGGCGTGATGCCCGGATTGTAAATCTCCACGAAATCGGGCTGGTCGGGCAAATCGTCTCCGGAGTTTTGCAGCGGGTCGAACAGAATTTCATTCAGAACGGGAGCGGTGCGTCCATCCTGCCGGGCAAGGGTTCCCGAAAGATTGTTGTTCCCGGTATCGGTCATGCAACCGGCGACAAGCAGGAAGAGGACGACAAAAAGCGAGTAGGGGCTCATCTTGCTGTCGGCTATAATTCATCGATGTGGCCTGATTCGGAGCGTGCTCCGTCAAGTGTTATTCACTGGCAATCCTTTCGCGACTTGTCGTGAACGGTGAACTGAACAATCAGACGCCCGGATCGGGCAAAAGCGAGATGCGTTGCAATGCTACAACGCATCAGGTGTTTTCAACTGAGGCTGGATTCCTGGAAAAAACAAGGCTCAAGCCTTTTTCTCCTTATTTTCCTTGCTGGCAGGCTCATCCTCTGCCGCTTTGTTGAACTCTTCTTCAATTTCACTCTGTGCCTTTTTGAACTCTTTCATACCTTTGCCGAGGCCCTTTGCAAGTTCCGGCAATTTCTGGGCTCCGAACAACAGAAGGATGATGAGGAGGATAAGAACGAGTTCCTGACCGCCTAAACCGAACATGGCTATATCTCCGGAAAGTGTACAAATCAATTTACTGCGCGTTACTGCAATGAAAACTTAACAAAGACGGCGTTCAAACCAAAAATTTTTCGATGAACATCAGCAGCGTTTGCCCAGCACCGTTTCTCCGCCAACGGTTTTCATGCCGACCGATGCCGTGACCTCGAACGAGGGCGGCAGGACGATATCGACGCGCGAACCGAGCTTGATCATGCCGAAAAGCTCGCCCGCGTTCACCTCTTGCCCTTTCTCCAGCGCGCAGACAATCCTTCGGGCCACGAAGCCCGAGACCTGGCAGAACCAGATGACGCCCGCCGCCGTTTCAAGCGTGATTTCCATACGCTCGTTGTCGGTCATGCTGCGATGGTCAAAAGCCATCAGATAGTTTCCAGGCACGTAGTTCAGATCGGCCACCCGTCCGCTGAACGGGATCCGGTTGACATGGACGTTGAAGGGTGACATGAAGATGCTCACCAAGGTGGAGCCTGCGCCTGTGCGTGGATGATCGACGGACTGCTTCAGGACGATTTTTCCATCGGCGGGAGCGGTTACAACATCAGGTTTAGCAGGAATGTGGCGCTTGGGATCGCGGTAGAAAAAGAGGGTGAACAGCACAAACAGCAAGCTCACCGCCGAAACAGCGCTGCCGCCGGGTTGTGGAAGAAAAAAGCCTGCGATGAAGATGATGGCGCAGAACACGGCGGTGGTCATGACGCTGCCGGTTCCGTAGGGTGAAATACGCATGAGCGGTACAGAACGGTTCCTTGAGGCTTAATAATAGGCAAAAATGCGCGAACTGCAACCCTCATTCATGGCCAGCGCTGCGACGCTCGTTATTGCAAACGGCGGGTGGACGGTGCTATCTTGAAGCAACGAAACAAATTCCGCAAGCATGCAAGGGCGAAAGAGTGTGATGAACCGCACGGAAAAACAATTTCTTGAAACCATCAGGCGATACGGGATCATCGGCAATGATGAGGCCGTGCTCGTAACTGTCTCAGGCGGCTCCGACTCGATAGCGCTGCTGCATCTACTCGTCGCGATTTCGCCAGTGCTGCATTTGCGTCTTGGCGTAGCGCACTGCAATTTCGGCTTGCGCGGCGAACAGAGCGATGGCGACGAAACGTTCGTCCGGGAGGTGTGCGGCGAACTCGGGCTGGCGTGCCATGTGCGACGGTTCGAGACGAGGGCCGTGGCCGCATCGTGGAAAAAATCGATCGAGGAGACAGCGCGGCTCTTGCGGTACGAATTCTTCGATGAGCTGTGCCGAGAGCAGGGTTACGAGCTGATTGCCACCGGCCACCACAGCGGCGACAATGCCGAAACTATGCTGTTCAACCTCTTCCGTGGCACAGCAGCGTCGGGGCTCAGGGGAATCAGGATGCGGCAAAACAGGCTCATCCGTCCTCTGATTCCGTTCACTCGCCAAGAGATCACCGCCTATCTCAACGACAAGAGCATCGCGTGGCGAACCGACCGCACCAATGCGGGCATTGAGCATGATCGCAACTACATCCGCAACCGGGTCATTCCGGTCATCGAGGAGCGTTTCCAGCACAAACTTGTGGCGTCGCTACAGCGGGTGGCGGAACATGCCGGTGAGCTGGAGGCGTTCATGGAGCAGCACATCGACCGGCTGGTTGCGGAGCATCCAGGGCTCGATCCGGCTGGCGGCAAGCTGCATGTCGGTACGTTGCTGGCGTTGACGCCGTTCGAGCGAAAGGAGTTGATCAAGCGCGTTTTGCAGTCGCGTGGCTTGCCGGTCGAGAGCAGAGGGCTCAACCGGATTGTCGCCCTGCTGGGCTCTCAGCCGGGGCGGCGCGTTCATGCCGGGCCCGGCATCGAGGTGGTCTGGAAGGATGGGTTTCTACGCTTCAAGCCGGTTTCGCCAGACAATTCATCGCAGAGCAGCTTGTAATTTCATTACTCCTTGTGCTTTGCCTTTTTGAAGGCGCTGAGCGGAAGGTCAGCTGTGATGATAACCGATTCAAGGTTCTGCTGCACCTTCAGGTGGTTAAGCAGTTCCTTGGCTGCCTCCGAAGTTCTGGGGCCGATTGTCGAAAGCTTGATGGTGCCCCACAGGAAGGTCGAGGCAAAAAAGGCTGCCTGACGATCGTTATAAACCCACTCCGATTCACCTTTCAATCCATCGTCGAACACCACGGACATTGAAATCTCGTGCAGACGGTTCAGGTTGCCCACCGATTTGACCTCGCTGTTTTTCGACGTCATGCTCTGCAATGCGCCCGCCGTCCACTGTGGCGAGGGGAGCGTGAACCAGAACTGCGATTTGTAGGGCGTTGTTTTGATCAGCGTCGCTGTGGGCGCGTCACGCTCAAGCATACGGCCCGACGGGTGGAAAAATTTGTTCAGCATTTCGCTGCTGCTGGCGATGGCCAGTTTGTTCGGGCTCACCGGTGAGACCCAGAGCGTGCTGTCCAGCTCGTAGGCTTCGTGTCCGGAAAGGTCGGCGGTGCGGAGGCTTGCGGCTTTGAGCAGCGAGGCCGGAGCCTTTTGTGCGAAGTCGCCCCAAGCCATGCCGATGTACTTCTGCTGCTTGATTCCCGAACGCTGGAAACTGATGAGCAACGTGTCGAGATCGCGGGTGAGGTTGATGTTTCTGACGGTCAAGAGGCTGTCCACCCGCTTGCCCAGGTTCAGAATCGGGGCGTTCTTCAGGGAGTCCGGCACGGCCTCTTGCCAGAACCGGCTGTTGCGAATATCCTTCAGACCAACGTAGAACATGGCGTCTGAGGTGCCAGGCATCTTCTGGATGATCGCGGTCAGCTCCGGCGAGAGCGGCTCGGGAGCCACACGCGGTTTTTTCCAGTTGATCCAGAAGTAGCCGACTGAGACGACGATGAGGCCGAGCACAAAGAAGGTGGCGATAACTTTCGGCCCTTTCTTTTTCGGGGCTTGCAACAGCGGTTTGGCCGGCTTGGACTCGTTGCCGTTCATAGACGTCGTGTGAGATTAGGAGTTATCCTTGATGGCAAGTCGGGCCAGCTCGTCGCACCGGTTGTTGTAGGGATTGTCGCTGTGGCCCTTGACCTTGTGAAAAGTGACGGAATGTAATGTAGTCAACTTCACGATTTCCTGCCAGAGTTCGATGTTCTCTACTGGCTTCTTCGAGGCGGTTTTCCAGCCGTTTTTCAGCCAGCGCTTCAGCCAGCCCTGATTCATGGCGTTGACCAGATAGGCCGAGTCACTGTACAGATCGACACGGCATGGCTCCTTGAGGGTCTCAAGCGCCCTGATGGCGGCCAGCATCTCCATGCGATTGTTGGTCGTGGCCGGATCGTAGCCCGAAATCTCTTTCCGGGTGTCGCCGTACATGAGCAGCGCGCCCCAGCCACCCTTGCCGGGATTGCCGCTGCATGCGCCGTCGGTGTAGATCGTGATTGTTTTGTCCATCGCTCGTTTCAGGCAGGGATAAAAAAAGGCTCACCTGTGGATGAGCCTGTTCAATTCGGAATGTTTCGCCGCTGGCGACGCTTATTTCAAAAGCTTTGCAAGCTCGGCGGTGCCGGTTTTAGACATAATTTTCATCGCCTTGGCGGAGATGCGAACCTTGACCCAGCGCTTCTCTTCCTCGATCCAGATCCTCTTGGTATGCAGATTCGGCTCGAAACGGGTGCGGGTGTGGTTATTGGCATGAGAGACGTTATTGCCGTATTTCGGCTTCTTTCCGGTCAGCACGCAAACTTTGGACATGGTTGGATCGATTGGCGTTAAAAAATTGATACGGAATATAAGAAAGTGATGGGAAAAAGAAAAAGGTTTTTGTCAGTGCGGCTTTAAGAATCGAACCGATCGTCCGGATTAATCAGATCGGAAAAATCTGACCGATTCTTCAAACTCGCGAGGCACTAAGGCCTTATTCCCACAGCGCAAACCATCATGGAGAGCACGTAAAGCAGAGTACCGAAGGCGTTGTACCAGACCGCTTTTTCTGCCGGGTGGTCAACGAGGATTTTCTGCATTGGAAGCTGGGCAAGCAGAAGCGCTACAGCGATGGCTGTGGTCACGGTCGCGCCTTTGGCGACGAGAATGGCAATGGCCGCGAGCTGGGCGACATCCATGACCACCGAAGCGAGGATGGCGGCGTTCTTCTCGCCAAGCTGTACCGGAATGGAGTCCACCTTGCGGATCTTGTCGCCGACGACCGACTTGAAGTCGTTGAGCGTCATGATGCCGTGCGCGCCGAGCGAAAAAATGATAGCAAGCGCGATCGACTCCGTGGAGGGAATGCCCTGCGTAATCGAAAAGCTGCCGGTCAACCAGGCGACACCTTCGTAGGCCAGACCCACGATCAGATTGCCGTACCAGCCGTTACGCTTTGCCCGAATCGGTGGGCCGGAGTAGGCGTGCGACATCAGGACGCCAACGAACGCGATGGCCACCACATAGGGGTGGATCGACAGGGCTACCAGAAAGCCGGCCATGATGAGTCCGAAGGTGATCAGCCAGCTCGCCTGCTTGGAAATCTTGCCGGACGGAATCGGGCGTTCGGGTTCGTTGATGGCGTCAACCTCGCGGTCGAAGTAGTCGTTCATGGTCTGCGACATAGCGCACATCAGCGGGCCAGCGAGGATGACGCCCCGCACCAGAATGGAGATGTTGTCGGAAACGCTCTGGCCAGTGGAGACCACACCGCAGGCGAACGCCCACATCGGCGGAAACCAGGTAACCGGCTTCATGAGCGGCACGATCGCGGAAGGATCGAGGTGAAATCCCGGCTTGTTGACGTTTTCGAGGGCCTGACGGATGAGTTTTTGCCTGGACTGACTTACGCCTGACTGATGAAGTTTTTCATCGATGTTCAGGTTCAGTTCAGGGTTCACCGTGTCGCTTCCGTTCATGATTTACAGATTCTTGCTTCGGCTGGAAACAGTGCAAATATAATACATGTTTGTTGCAAACGATAAAGGCGCGCTGATTTATCTATTTTCTTAGCATCAATCAGTCTGCTCAAGACGATAAACAGAAGCACCCGCCACGTTTCAGCGAAGCGTGACTCGGCTTTTATGCATAGTGCATTCCTCAGCCAGCCGATTGTTGACCTCGATGATCTGCTTCATGTTTTTCAGTGCCGCGAGGGTTTCGAGGCTCTCTTTGGACATGCTCATGCCTTCGTCGATGCAGGTGGCCATACCGGAAACGTAGCAGGTGATAGCCGAAGCGAACAGAGCAGCTTCGAGCTGTGCCTGCGTGGCCGAACCGTCAAGAATCTGCCTGATAATTTGCGCATTGGTTTCAGTATCTCCGCCCGCCAGTTCGTCGATGCTCCAGCGGCTCAGGCCGAAATCTTCCGGATTGACCGTGTGGTGACAGAGGCGTCCCTCGAACAGCTCGATGATGGTGGTTATGCCAGAAACGCTTGGTTCGTCGAGCCCGTCGCCGTGCTCGGTTTTGCCGTGCACGATCATGGCGTGCTGGCATCCGGTGTGGATCAGCATATCGGCGTACAGCTCCATCACCGAAGGATCGAACACACCGATAAGCTGACGTTTGATCCGGGCGGGGTTGATGAGCGGACCGAGCAGATTGAAAAGGGTACGGATGCCGAGTTCCCGCCGGATGGGGGCGACCGCTTTCATCGACGGGTGGTACAACGGGGCAAAAAGAAAAGCAAAGCCGGTTTCGCGGAACTGTTCCTCGGTAGCGGTGGCGGGCAGATCGATCCGGTAGCCAAGAGCTTCAAGCACGTCCGCGCTGCCGCATTTGCTAGTGATCGAGCGGTTGCCGTGCTTGGCGATCGGCACGCCCGCGCCCGCAGCGATGAAGGTCGCGGCGGTCGAAATGTTGAAGGTACCCCGATGGTCGCCGCCCGTGCCGCAGGTATCGACCGCATGAGCAGGAAGGGTAATCGGTGTGGCTCGCGTCATGAGATTTTCATACGCTCCGGTTGCCTCTGCCGAGCTGACCCCTTTGTTCTGCAGCAGTGCAAGAATGGCTCCGGTGCCGGCATCGGTGAACCGGTTTTCCATAATCGAATCGATGCAGGCTTCCATTTCCTGTGCGGAAAGGTCGGTGCCTGCCAGCAGTTTCTGAATCAGCTCCTGTTGACGCATGTCGAAAAACGGGGTCGAAATGAAGGACGTCGCCAACAAACCGTTAGCGCATTACTGCGGCGCCCTGAAGAAAAAAATTAATTTTAATTATACTAACTCTCTGCGCTTTTACCAATAGCATTACCCTGATGAGCTTTGCTCAATTCAGGAGGGTTTGAGCGTGATCTGTTCACCGAAGTATTTGAAGAAGTATTTGAATTCATGGAGCCAGATTCCCTGCATCAATGCCGTAGTGGCCTGCGTACCGAGATCTACCGAAAAATGTCCGCCGAAGGGCTCGATGCCCTCCTGGTGACCGATCTACCGACCATCCGCTGGCTGACCGGATTCAGCGGATCCAACGCCAAACTGCTGCTTTCGGGTGGCAAGACGGTGCTCTTTACCGATTTCCGTTATCAGGAGCAGGTGCGGCGGGAGACCTCCGGCATCGCGACGGTCATTCTCAAGGATGCGCTCACCACGGAGCTTGCCTCCGGGCGATGGTCGCTTGGCAGCCGCATGGCGTTGCAGGCCGACCACGTCACCTGGCAGGAGATGCGCCAGCTTTCGAAGAAGCTCGGCAACCGGGAGTTCACGCCGGTGTCATCATTTTTCGACGAGTTCCGCGAAATCAAGCATATCGCCGAACTTGACCGGATGCACCGCGCCGTAGCGTTGAGCGAAGAGGTGCTCGAAGCGGTCGTCAGCATGATCGGCCCCGGCGTCACCGAAATTGACATCGCCGCCGAAATTACTTATCGCCACCGCAAGCTCGGCGCGGAAGGAGACTCGTTCAACCCCATCGTGGCCGGTGGCCCGCGCGGAGCGATGCCGCATGCCAAGCCGACCACCGCCACCTTCGAGCCGGGCACGCTCATCGTTATCGATATGGGCTGCATCGTCGATGGCTACGCCTCCGACCAGACCCGCACGGTCGCTTTCGGCAAGGTATCGGCGGAACAGCGCAACGTCTATGGCATCGTGCAGCAGGCACAGCAGCTCGGCATCGACGCGGCGAAGGCGGGCATGGCTGCTCGCGACCTCGACGCCGAAGTGCGCAACTTCATCGTCGCAGCAGGCTACGGCGATGCCTTCGGCCACGGCCTCGGTCACGGCGTCGGCGTTGAGGTGCATGAAGCGCCGAGCGTGGGCACGGCATCGGTCGGCACGCTGCGCGAAGGCACGGTGTTCACCATTGAACCGGGAATCTACCTCGAAGGTCGCTTTGGGATCCGCATCGAAGACATGGTCGTCCTTGGACCCAACGGAGCGGAGCCGCTACAGCGCTTCACCAAAGAGCTGATTGAGTTGTAAAGCAATGGATAATTGACAGTTGACAGTTGGGAAAGGGTGTCCCGTAGGGGTAACCCTCGCGGTTGCCCGTCTTCGATCAGATGTCAGGTGAAGTGGTCCCTATCGACCCAGACAACATAAGGTCGAATGCGTGAAAACGGCGATCCGAAAGCCTTTTCGACAAGGGCGGCCTGCTTGACCAGCTCAAAACTCGGCTGTTCTACAGGGCA
>CBEUNJ010000070.1:0-9232 GCA_965544465.1 uncultured Chlorobaculum sp. | reverse complement strand
GTCGTATTCCAGAGGGGAGTGTGAGCCTTGTCAGGTTGTCGCCGTCATGTTTTTGAACGGTTGGTCATTGTTCTGGTTCGCGGCTATTCCGCGCCTTTTTGACGTTTTGTTTTCACGACGGGGATGATGGCCGGTTTCGGATATCGGTTCAGGGCTTGTCGCGCACAAGCCGTGTGCTGTGTTGACAGGCGCCCATTGGCTTATGGGCACCTCTAACAGTTGGATTGCGCGGCCTGATTGTCGGCGCTTGGGTGGTGCTCGAAATCTCGCGTGCTACAAATGCGTACGCTCCGGTTTCTGCGCTCCATCCGCCTTGCTACTCAGCTCTCTCATGACACTGTTTAGAGGTGCCCTTATTATTGCAACCTGTCGCATCTGGATAACGATTAACGGACAATATTCCTTTTGACGATCATGACGACACAACATGGGGTTCAGTACCGTCTCAGAAATTATATTCTGAAAAAGCATGGTTCGGTCAATGCCTTTTGCCGGGCTGTCGGTATCAAATATCCGGCGCAGATGACTCCCTACCTCAAAGGCAAGTGCCAGCCGGGGAAAAAGATGATCGAACGGCTCGAAAAAGATGGGGCCGATGTTGACTGGATTCTCACCGGTCATACGGTCGGAGAGCAGTCGAGTCCGATCAGCGACGCGCTCGCCATTTCCCGCTATCGGATGGATATTGACAACCTCCTGCGTCAGGTGCGGATGCATATCGGGCACTTCGAGGAGCGTCTCAAGCCAGCCATTGAGGCCTATGCGGTGCTCGATGATGAAGAGAAGATCGTCGATCTGAGCAGCTCGATTGAAAAATTTCTCAGCTACGAGGCTGGCGCTCTGGCCTCCGTGCCGCTTTCCGATATTATTCATCCCGACGATTACGCCCAGTTTAAGGCGGCGCTTGAGCGTCAGAAGCCGCTGGAGTCGGTGCTCATGTTCTACTCGCGATTCAAGACCGGCGCCGGTGACTGGCTGACTGCGGAGTGGAGCTTGTCGGTCAAGAGAAAGCCGATGACCGACAAGAACGAGTATGCCATGATTCTGCGTAAGGCCGAAGCCCAGGTGTTCTGAGCGAGCGCGCATCGCACCCCTCTGCGGAGGGGCAAACTTTTTTCTCCTGACCGGCGTTTTCTCTACAGTCTTTGCAAAACGAATGTGAGGGGGATTTATGCGGTTGATTCTGATGACCGGAAAAGGTGGTGTGGGCAAAACTTCGACAGCAGCGGCTACGGGGTTGCGCTGCGCCGAACTCGGCTACAAGACCCTCGTTCTGAGCACTGATCCTGCTCACTCTCTGGCCGACAGTTTCGATATGCCTCTCGGCCACGAACCGCGCAAGGTGTGCGACAATCTCTGGGGTGCGGAGCTTGACGTGCTTGAAGAGCTTGAGCAGAACTGGGGCAGCGTCAAGCGCTATATGGCCGAAGTGTTGCAGGCCCGGGGGCTCGAAGGCGTGCAGGCCGAAGAGCTGGCCATTCTGCCGGGCATGGATGAGATTTTTGGCCTGGTCAGGGTGTTCCGCCATCACAAGGATGGACATTTCGACGTGCTCATCATCGATTCGGCCCCGACCGGTACTGCTCTCCGACTGCTGAGCATTCCCGAAGTGGGCGGCTGGTATATGCGTCGGCTGTATAAACCGCTGAAAAAGATGGCCGTTTATCTGCGTCCGATTGTTGAACCGATTTTCAAGCCGCTTGCCGGTTTTTCGCTGCCCGACAAGGAGATGATGGATCTGCCCTACGAGTTCTACGAGCAGATCGAATCGCTTGGACGCATTCTGACCGATCACAGCGTAACCTCGGTGCGGCTTGTGACCAATCCGGAGAAGATGGTCATCAAGGAGTCGCTCCGCGCCCAGGCCTATCTGAGCTTGTACAACATCTCCATCGATATGGTGGTGGCCAACCGGATCATTCCCGATGAGGTGACTGACCCCTATTTTCACTACTGGAAGGAGCACCAGAAGCTCTATCGCCAAGAGATTATCGACAGTTTCAGCCCGCTGCCCGTCAGGGAGGTACCGCTCTATTCGCGCGAAATTTGCGGCCTTGCAACACTCGAAAAGCTCAAGGAGATGCTCTATGGCGACGAAGATCCCTCACAGGTCTATTACACCAGCAACCCCTATCAGATTCGCCCGACAGAGAGTGGTTTCGAGCTTGAACTGCTCTTGCCGGGACTGCCCGACGAGGCGGTTCAGTTGAGCAAAAGTGGCGATGAGCTCAATATCAGGATCGGCAACCACCGGCGGAACATGGTGCTGCCCCAGTCGCTGGCGACGCTGAAAACCGGTGGAGCGAGGCGCGAAGATGACCGGCTTGTGATCAGCTTTACCGCATCGGCCCATTGACGGTTTCGTTGGTGGGAGAGTACTGGGTATATTGAGACAGGAACGCTTTGTTTCGGTTACATGGTAGTATAATTCCATTTTTTTTATATCCTGAAAGCTATGACTTTTTAATAATCGTTAAGCTTGGGATGTGTAACGGAAAGAAAGGAGGGCGTAATGCCTTATTACAGAGTCGGTGAGCCGATCGTTTACCATAAACCCAAAAGCTCGGTGTCTCCCGGCCCGAGGGCCAGGCAGGTCTATGCCCTCGAACACGGCGAACATTACCACTATGTGGTTGACAAGTACTGGAAAGTTGTTTCGGTCAACAACGACGATACCATAGAGGTTGTCACCAGAACCGGTAAGAAACACACTCTGCCGGTCAATGACCCCAATCTCAGTAAAGCCCATCCTCTGCAGCAGTTTCTCTACAGAAAGCGTTTCCCCAATTGATCGGCATGTGCTGACGGCAACGCGTTGTCACATTTCCCATTCGCCTACCGGCTCCGAGCCGGTGCGCAGGTACTTGGCTTCGGTATCGAACCAGAGCGGCTTTTCGTGCCTGAGCATACTGGCTACCGCCTGGAATTCCGCCGGGTCGGCGAATAGGTGATTTTCGATGAGCTGGTTGCTTGAATCGTACAGGGCGATACGTCCCTTGTGGTGCGTCAAATCCCAGCGGCTGTAGTAGCTTGCTACCAGAATGTTTGCCATGATGTGCGTCCTTTTGCGTTTACTGGTCGGTGAAGGTTGCGTTGTTGAGCACTGCCCAGCTTCGCGTGGCCGGTTTGCCCGACGGCGTGATCGTCGAAGGTGAAATCACAGCACCGTTCAGGGTGACGCCGATCAGGTTGGCTCCGGTCAGGTTGGCTCCCTTGAGCGACGCTTTTTCGAGATTGGCGTCGAACAGCGAAGCTTTTGTCAGGTCGGCCCCGTCCAGATTTGCTCCGTACAGCGTGGCGCCGAACAGGTTGGCGTTGCGGAGATTGGCTTCGGACAGGTTGGCCTGTTTCATGAATGCCCGGTCGAGCACCGCACCCTCAAGATTGGCCCCTTTCAGATTGGCTTCTTTCATGTCTGCCCGGCTGAAATCGACGCCGGCAAGCGAGGCTCCGGCAAGATTGGCCTTGTCGAGGTCGGCGTGAGCGAAGTCTGACTGTTTCATGTTCACGTTGCTCAGATCGACGCCCTTAAGCTTTGCTTCGGCAAGCTTTTCCTCCTTCATCTTGATGCGCGCTTCGGGATGCTTTTGGCGCATCGTATTCCACTCTTCTACTTCGCGAATATCGGGCACCGGCCGGGACGCGGCGCCATTTGGCATGTGTTTCGGAATGATAACCGACGGCGCGACCACCGGTGGCACAAACTCGGCGGGCGCGGTGGGCTTCTCCTTGACGAAGCGGCTGCTGTGGCGCATGGCCCAGGCTCTTGTCGCCGCTTGGCCGGACGGTGCGACGGTGTTGTTCGACACTTTGGCATCCTTCATCATCGCAGTCTCAAGAAACTTGGCTTGGGTCAGCAACGCGCCTTTGAGGTCGGCCTCTTTAACACTGGCTTCGAAAAGGTTGGCTCCTTTCAGGCTGGCCTGACGAAGGTCGGCATTCCAGAGCTTGGCCCATCGCAGATTTGTTCCGGCAAGGTTGGCCGCCGTCAGCCGGGCATCTTTGAGGAATGCATCTCTCAGGTTCGCACCAACCAGCCAGGCGCGGGACAGATCGGCTTTCTTCAGGTCGGCCCGCTTCAGGTATGCCATCGAGAGATTCGCCTTGCTGAGATTGGCTCGGTCAAGCGAAGCGCCGCTCAGGTCCGCCTTTGACAGATTGGCTTCCGCCAGATTGGCTCCATCGAGCCGGGCGTCCTCAAGCTTGGCTTTCGACAGGTCAACCGGCAGCTCCGGATGGGCTTGCCGCATGGCGTTCCACTCGTTGACACTGCGTTGAAGAAGATGGAGCTGGTCGCGGTTGTACGCATGTGCAGAAGGGGTGAGCGAGCAAAGACCGGCAAAGAGCATGGCCGGGATGGCAAGGGTGCGTGCTTTCATAATGCGGTATGGTGGTGTGCCTGAAAGAGTCTCGATTTGTCCGGATGAGGAGCGCCGGTACGATTCAAAATTAATGAAAAAGTGACAGAGTCCATCAAACTGGAGGCTTTCGTCAGGAGCTTTCCGGTAAAAGCCTGACGGAAACTGAATGGCGACAGTGCTGGTTCTTATTTGTAAATCTCTACATGAACATAAAGTAATGTGATTATGGCTGACAAACAGGAGTATGGCAAGAGGGTTCTCGTTGCGGGCGCGACCGGCAAAACCGGCAGTTGGGTTGTCAAGCGCTTGCTGCACTACGAGGTGCCGGTACGGGTGTTTGCCCGTTCGGAACGGAAGGCGCGCGAGATGTTTGGCGACGCCGTTGAGGTCGCTGTGGGCAAGATTCAGGATTCCGAGGCGATCAGGCGGGCGGTCAGCGGTTGTGACGCGGTCATCTCCGCGCTTGGTTCTTCGGCGGTCAGCGGCGAGTCCTCTCCGTCGGAGGTTGACCGCGACGGTGCGATCAGGCTTGTCGATGAGGCTGCAAGGGCTGGCGTCAGGCATTTCGCGATGGTTAGCTCCATCGGCGTGACCAAATGGTTTCACCCGTTTAATCTGTTCGGCAGGGTGCTCACGATGAAACATGCCGCCGAGGAGCATCTCCGCAAGGTGTTTTCCGCTGAAGGCCGTTCGTACACTATTATCCGTCCGGGTGGGCTCAGGGATGGCGAGCCGCTTGAGCACCGTCTCCATGTTGAGCAGGGTGATCGACTCTGGAGTGGCTGGATGAACCGTTCTGACGTGGCTGAACTGGCAGTGCTTTCGCTATGGGTGGACAAGGCGGCAAACAAAACCTTCGAGGTGATCATCGAAAAGCCCGAACCTCAGCAGTCACTTGCTGGTTATTTCGATCAGCTGTCAGATTGACGTGGGTGTCTGGTGAGGGAAAGGAGGAGGACTGCTGTCCGGAGCCTCGGCAGATTGACGGGACTCCGGTTCGGCAGGTGGTTGGCAATTGTTGCCGGGCAATTCAGCTCTTTTTTGCTGCGGGAGCTGAGCTGGCCGAGGTGGCTGCCGGGCTTGCGGTCTGTGTTGAGCCGGAAGTTTTTGGGGCGGCGCTGGCCGTTTTGGAGACAGCGCTGGTCACGGTGTCGATGCTCGACTGCGCGACCGATACGGCGGAGTTTGCCACGGCTCCGGCCAGATTGACTACGGCCCCGCCGAGTTCACCCAGCGCTCCGGTGATCGAACCGGCAGCTTCGCTTACCGACTTGACCGATGTTGAAACAGCGTCAGTGACGCCTTGGGCGGCATTGGTAATGGCCGGTACCGCGGACTGGATGGTGTTTGAAACCAGATTGATCTGGTTGACTCCCGTCTCTGTGATGCTTTTGACGGCGAAGTCAATGGCCTTCATGGTATCAACTTCTTCGATCGTTACTGCTTCAGCTTTTTCGGCTGGTTTCTGAGCGGCTTGCTTTTTTGCTTCTGCCATAGCAGGTTCTCCTTGGGTTTAGTGTTGAAAAACTTGGTTCCTGTCTTGTGATCTACATGATTGTAAGTCAGTACATTGTAAAGCGGGAGGCTGTGGCAGGTTTATCGTGACATGGACATAGTGAATCAGATCCATTCAATGTCGGCACAGGGCAGACACTTAAAAAAGGGGCTTGATAGCCCCTTTTTTAAGTGTCTTGACGGTAACCTCAATCCGCGAAGCGGTTTTTTATCTCTTTGTTCGGAGTGGCAAAACCGGATGCTGAGGGTGATGAACCTCTCAGGCCAGCTCCTGCGCCGCCACCACCATAGAGGTGCGGGTAAGCATTGGCTCCAAGTCTTTTTGTTGTTTTGCCTATATTTTCAAGAGCTTCACCAGTAACCCACCAGTGACCATCGATGAAGACTTCAAGAAATCTACCATAAGCTGCTGCAGCTTGTACAAATGCGCCTAACGGGTTGTTCATGACGTGCTTTTTCTTACAGGCATTTCTAAAAACTTATTGCGCGGCCCGATTGTCGGTGCTTGGGTGGTGCTCGAAATCCTCATGTACACTGCTGTGTACCCTTCGGTTTCTGCGCTTCATCCGCCTTATACTCAGGTCGCTCATGCCACTGTTTAGAGGTGCCCTTATGTAATGAATTGTAATGAATGAGCGTTCTTGCGACTAAATTAAAAAAAATACTGTATCGGAGCAACAGCCATTACAGGCTACGCCTTTTTACTCAAGAAGCCTGAGGCACATGAGTAGCTCTTTGCCGCTGAACGGCTTTTTGAGCGTGGCGTTGGCTCCGACGGCGTCGGCAAGCAGCAGAAAATTGTCCGGCCCAGCTTTCCCTCCGCCTGAAATGGCAAGAATTTTGATCGACGGATTGATTTTCCGGATATCCATGATCGTCTCTATCCCTTCCTTATCGGGCATGATCAAGTCGGTGATGATGATGGCTATATCCCGCTCTTCCTGGAATTTTTTCATTCCGTCCACGCCATTTTCGGCTTCGGTGACGGTATGATTTTCATTTTTCAAGGTTGTGGCGATAAACTTCCTGACGGATGGATCGTCGTCGATGACAAGGATTTTCATTGCGTTTTGGTGAGATTGGTTTTGCTGAGGACTTCATTGATGCTGGAGGCCAATTGCAGCAGCTTGACCGGTTTTTTGAGCAAGCGGTTGATGCCATAGTGGCTCAGTGGCGTATCGTGATCGATGAGCTTGCCATAGCCGGTCATCAGGATGATCGGCATCGATGGCATGAGTTTGTGCAGCTCTCCGGCAAGCTGGATGCCGGTCATCTCGGGCATGGTCAGATCGGTAATCACCAAGTCGTACAGCGACGGATTTTCCTGGAACCGCTTGAGCGCCTCAACCGGAGATGTCTCGGTATGGATCGTGAAGCCGAGTTTTTTCATCATGATGGTCATCATCTGCACCGCTGCCGGTTCGTCGTCAACAAAGAGGATGTTGGCTTTCTGTTTGGTGAGCTGGGGCTTCTGCGGCGGTGTGGAAGCCGTTTTTTCATTGATGACCGGAATATAGACATGAAATGCCGATCCCTGTCCTTTCCGGCTTTCGATGGTGATCTGGCCGTCTGCTCCGGTGACGATGCCGTGCACGACCGACAGGCCGAGTCCGGTGCCCTTGTCAATCGATTTGGTCGTGAAAAATGGTTCGAAGATGCGTTCCATCGTCGTCTCGTCCATGCCGCTTCCGGTGTCGGAAACCGTGAGCTTGACGTAGCTCCGTTCTGGAAGATGCAGTAATGCGGCGGTCTGGTTGGCTTTGGGCTGAATCTCTTTCAGGTTGATGGTCAAGGTGCCGCCGGTGTGCTCCATGGCGTGGAACGCATTGGTGCAAAGGTTGATGATGACCTGGTGAATCTGGGATGGGTCGGCCAGCACGCTTCGGCACGACGGGTCGATCTCCTGCCTGATCGAGATGGTTGATGGCAGGGAAGGCCTGAGCAGCTTGATCGCTTCGGCGATGATGTCCTGAATGAGCACTGGTGCGGGTTTGCTGTCTTGGCTCCGGCTGAAGGTCAGAATCTGCGAAACGAGCTTCTGGGCGCGTTCGGCGGCCTGCATGATTTCGGTAAAGAATTCATGCAGCGGGTCGGCTTCGTCCACGCTGCCGAGGCCCATTTCGGCATAGCCGAGGATTGGCGTCAATATATTGTTGAAATCGTGCGCGATGCCGCCGGCCATCGTGCCGATGGTTTCCAGACGCTGCGATTTGCGTATTTGCGACTCCAGCCTGCGGGCCTCTTCCAGGGCGGCAATCCGGTCGGTGATGTCGAACAGAATGCCGTTGATGCTTTTGAAGCTCCCGTCATCCGAGAAGGTCGAGGTTTTCTGATCTTCTACCCACCGGACGGTGCTCTGCGCTGTGACAATCCGGTAGGAAATCTTGATGGAGTTCGGGGCCATCTTCAGCTTCCTGTGGGTGTCGGCTACCATCTGGCGATCATCGGGATGCACCATCGAGAGGGTGTCGAACAGGGTGGAGACGCACTGTTCGGCGACCGAGGCGTTCAGAAAAGGCGGGGGGCTTGAAAGCAGGGTTGTGGCACCCGAGGCGTCAATGCGGTAGATGGTCCCCGGAATGTTTTCTATCAGGGCTCGCAACTCCTTTGCGCAGCTCTCCACAGGGAAGGCGCTACAGGTGATCGAGGTGTTGATGGCCTGGCGTGCTCCGGCAATGCTTCGCGGCTTGCCGTTGGCGTCGCGAAGCTGGACTTTGCCGCGATCCAGCACGCTCACCCAGCTTCCATCCTTGTGGCGTACCCTGATGGCCAGCTCGCAGAATCCGTCTTTTCCGGCGGTAGGTTCTTCAAGGGATTTGACGGCCCGTTCAAGATCGTCCGGGTGGAGCTGCGCTTTCCATTGCTCGATGGTCATGGGCGCAAGCTCTTCGACGGTGTGGCCAGTGATGGAGGCCCATTGCTGGTTGATGCGCAATTCACCGGTCTGGATATTCCACTCCCAGAAGCCGGCCCCGGCGGCTTCAAGGGCTGTTGAGAGAGCCGCTGCGGTCTGCTCAGCCGTCAAGGCGCGATGTTCTGGCGTGGAGCCGTTATGTCGCATCATCGTCTCCTTGGGGTTTCTGGTTCAGGATCATCGATACCTGCATCTTAAGGTTTGCTGTTGGGGGCCTCTAACAACTTATTGCGCAGCCCGATTGTCGGCGTTTGGGTGGTGCTCAGCAGTTCAGCGCTTCCGCATGGCTTGCACAGCGTTGCATCCGCTTCCATCGCCTTGGGTCGGTTGAGATAGCTTTTCGGAAAACAGATACTGCCACCCGATATGGCGACAATCTTTATCCAGGGAGCGTCCTTGCGCAGTTCGCTGATGACGATGCGGAACTAGGGCGTTCTCCTCA
>CBEUNJ010000069.1:0-9322 GCA_965544465.1 uncultured Chlorobaculum sp. | reverse complement strand
CATGGTTGCCCGATTCAACCACGTTGCCACGCTCCATGACGATGATCTTGTCGGCATTCTTGACCGTTGACAGCCGGTGCGCGACCACTAGCGCCGTGCGCTCTTCCATCGCATTGTCGATGGCCTGCTGCACCACCTTCTCCGATTCGTTGTCCAGCGCGCTGGTTGCCTCGTCGAAAATCAGCAGCTCGGGATTTTTGACCATGGCGCGGGCGATGGCGATGCGCTGGCGTTGACCGCCGGAAAGCTGGATGCCTCGGTCGCCGATCATGGTGTCGTACTGCTCGGCTTTGTCCATGATGAACTGGTGCGCGTTGGCCAGTTTGGCCGCCTTGACGACGCGGTCGTGGTCAATTTCTTCATGCACGCCATAGGCGATGTTCTGCTCGATGGTGTCGTTGAAGAGAATAACCTCCTGGCTGACTACGCCGATCATTTTTCGCAACTGCTTGTAGTCGAACTCGCGAATGTCGATGCCGTCGATGGTGATGCGTCCTGAATCGACATCATAGAAGCGCATGAGCAAATCAACCGCCGTTGATTTGCCGGAACCTGACTGGCCGATCAGCGCCACCATTTCGCCCTTGTTGATGTCGAACGATACATGGTCGAGCACGTTGGGCGCGTCGGGCTGCTCCTTGTTGTACTTGAAGCAGACATCCTCGAAACGGATTGCGTCGGAGAAGCTGCTGATGCTCCGGGTTCCATTGATAATTGCCGGTTCGGTGTCGAGCACTCCGAAGAGACGCTCGACCGACACCAGTCCGGCTTCGATGGCGGTGTTCGCATTCGCGAGTTGCTTGATTGGCCCCATGGTCGAGTAGAGGGTGAAGGCGAATACGAGCAGTTCGTTGGCGGTCATTACGCCGTCGAACACTTGCAAGCCGCCGAACCACAGTACCATGGCGATGGCCGCAATCATGAGGGTTTCATTGAGCGGTCCGATCATGTTCTTGAGCTGCGCAATGCGTATGCCGAGCTTGCGGAATTCCTTGGTGAACGCTTTGAACTTGTCTAGCTCGACCTCTTCAAAGGCGGTTGATTTGATCACCTTGATGCCGTTGAATTTTTCCTGAAGTACCGAGTTCATGTTTCCCATGCTGACTTGGTAACGGCGAGCCAACCCCCTGATGTTTTTGCCGACCAAGCGCACGATGATGAGAATTGCAATCGAGGTAACGGATGAAAAAAGCGTCAGTTTCCAGCTCAACGCAAGGAGTACGGCAAGAAAGACAAGAATGGAAAACGGGTTTTGCAGGAAGTTGACGAAGGTCGAGCTGATGCTGGTGTTGACGTTTTCTACGTCGTTATAGACGTAGTTCATCAGGTTGCCCACCCGGTTCTTGTTGAAGTAATCCAGGTGCATTTCGATGATGCTGCTGAAGACGTCGTCGCGGAGCTTCTTGGCGGTTTTGGTCTGTATTCTGAAAATGATCTGCCGGTTGAGATAGACGAACAGATTTTTCAGGGCGAACGCTGAAATAAGGAACAGGCAGATTTTCAGCAACGTCTCCTCTCTGGTTGGCGCGCTGAACATGGCCTGAAATTTTTCGAGAGCCCAGTGTTTCAGGCGCTCAACATCCTTGATTTTTTGAGGTGACGGTTTCTTGTTGACTGTCTGTTTTGCTTCCGGCTTGTCATAGCCTGATGGTTGCACCGGTTGTGTTTTGACTTGCAGTTGGGCGGCATTGGTGGTTGCCGGTGCGCTGTTTTGGGCTGACTGCGCTGGTGAAAAGACCTCGTTCAGCAGCGGAAGAATCGAGTAGATCGATACGACGCTGAACAGCGAGGTGAGCATACTCACCACAATGACGAGGACAATTTTCCCTTTCGACGGGGCAAGGTAACGTACTATTCTAAACAGTAAATGCATTGATGCTCTTCATGACATTCATATTGAGAGAACCTTAAATATAACTTAATAATGCGAAACAATGGGAGAACTTGCTTTTTGCTGTAGGGCACATCTAAAAACTTATTGCGCGGCCAGATTGTCGGCACTTGGTTGGTGCTCGAAATCTCGCGTGCTACACTGCGGACACTCCGGTTTCTGCGCTTCATCCGCCTTGCTCTCGGATCGCTCATGACACTTTTTAGAGGTACCCATATGATGAGCTGGTTGCGCAGATGTCTCAAGGAACGGTCCCGCTATCCGATATTCTCTGAGCTTTTCTTGTCCGCTTGAACTAGTTGGGTTTTTGGATCATCCCTCCATCCCGATCACCTGCTGCACCATCCGGTTGTCCGGAAACTCTTCGTTCAGGTGGCGTTCAAAGCTCTGCCATTTTCTCTTGATGACCCTTTTTGCAAAGGTGCTCATGTAGTTGGCGATGGGGAGGAACTGGTTGTTACCAAGCCCGTCGATCAAGATGAGGCGTGCATGATCCGGGCTCAAGCGCTGCAAGACGATGTTGTCGGATTTGAGTTCCCTGACGACGATGCGTTCCGTTAGCATGTAGTTTCGGAACTTGTCGAACAGTTCGGAGAGCTCCTTGGCCGATGGGGTCAGTGTTTCGTCGCTCAGATATTGATCGAGTGTGCGGGAGATCGTTCCGTCGAAGTCGCGTGCCAGACTGAACATCACTCCTTGCCCCTTGTTTGTTTCGACAGGCCCGTAGGTTTTGGCCAGCATGTCCCATGAAATTCCGCGCCGTCGGTAGAGCCGGTAGTGCTTTAATTCCTGTTTTTCAATATCAAGGTTTCGGGAGTAGGTAATCTTGATGCATTTACCGGGGTCTTTGGGGTGCAAGTAGCAGAGGCGTGATGAGCCTTTTCCAAGCAGGTATGAGTTGGAAAGATCGATCATACGATTAGCGATTGTTAAGCCTGTGCGTAGAGCGTTTTCGTCATTGTAACAAAAAAAATATTGTTACAAAAGTGTGACGGATAGCAACGTTTGATGGCTTCAGCTTTCTTGTTGCTTGGCATGCTTTGGGTCCGCGGGATGCTTTCGGGGAAGTGGTTGTGTGCTCGTGTGCAGCACGGCGAGAGAGAGAGAGGAGGGGAGGTGCTGTGTTACCGGGCTTTTGTCTGCCTGACGTGATTGTGCAGGATGGTTGCCATCTGTTCCTGAATCCGCTGGCGCTCATAGGTCGCAAGAAAATGCTTCAAGCTCTCTTCTCCCATGCTGCGGCGCTTGTCGGGATTTGAGACCAGGGTTTCGAGCGCCTGTTCCCACTCCGCTTCGGAGTTTGCGAGAAAGCCGCTTGTGCCGTCGATGACCGCATTCAGGTTCGCACCCACCTTCGAGGCTACGACTGGCTTGCCGTGCGCCATATATTGCAGCAGTTTGAAAGCGCACTTGCCCCGGCTCCACTCGTCATCTTCCAGCGGCATGATGCCGATGTCAATCGAGTTGAGCCAGCTTTGTTCGGCCTCCTTCGACCACGGCGTGAACTCCCAGCGGGTGGCGAGGCCTTCAGGCGCCTTGCCGCTCATGACCGAGAAGCTGACCGAGGGGTGGCGCTGCTGGATTGCCGCTGTGGCTTGGTCGATCATGTCGAGAAAGTAGAGGTTTCCGGTATTGCCGATCCAGCCGATGGTGACTGGCCGGGGGTCAGCCGGGGCCGGTGGCGGCGGGGTCAGGAGCTTGCCGTATGCGGTCGGGACGATGAAGGTGCCTTCCGGATTGAACCGGCGGGCATACCTGGCCAGTTCATCGCTTCCGGCGAACACCAGCGATGAGTAGTTCAGCACCATGTTCAGGCGCTTGATGGTCTGTTTCGAGCCGGGCTGCACCGGTTTGGGTTTGGTTTTGCGGTAACTCTCCACAGCGTAGAGCGCGTCGTCGTAATCGTAGATCAGGTGGCTGTGGCGTGCGATCAGGGAGGTAAAGATCGGCGAGAGCGGCTTGCGTTGCAGCCAGACGTAGTCGTATGCCCTGCTTTTCAGTGCAATTGAGAGTTTCTGCGGATAGCTTTTGCTGGTGATGCGCATCGGGTGCATATCAATGCCGTACTCTTTCCAGAATGGTAAGAACTGAGCGACCCGGTAGCGGTAGCTTGCTTGTTTTTCGGCGATATGAAGACAGAGAATCCGGATCATGAACGGGGTTGGAGGCTCGATTTCGTTATGGTGTGGTTTACTATCTTATTTTAATGTATATCATTTTTGCGGTTTACTGGCGTGGTTTTTTCGCCACGATGGAAGTGGTACATTTCACGATGGATATTTTGTCGGGCGGCCGGTTGGCCTGTGGCCGGGTAGTCGGGGTCAACTTTTTCGATGTTTTGAAGCATGAGCTCAAAGAAAACAAGGGTGGTGATTCTCGGCTCGAAGCCTGGTGCCGATATTCCCGAGGGTGATGCGATCTGGTGCGCCAACGGCGCGATCGGATTTTATGCAGGTGAGGTCAGCCGGTTTTTCAGGGTGGTCAGCGTGCTGAATCCGGATGTGATTCATCCCAAAGAGCGTCGGGAAGGGGTGCCGTATCGTGAGAGGAACGAGCAGCAGTACAGGATGATTCTTGCCTCGAAGCCGGACAAGATGATTCTGACCCGCACAAGCGGCCTCGATTTGCGCAAGAGTGAGCTTGAAGCAGCGGGCTTCAGCGCGCCGGTCAGTGGCATTTCGATCTACGAGCGGCGGATGCTGGTGGGCCGCATCAGCGGCTGTTACGACCCTATCGTCACTCGTGACTTTTTCGATCTTCCGTTCAAAACGAAAATCCGGTATGCAGGTTCGCTGGCGAGCACGTTTCTCAAGCGCCTTCTCGACCGGAAGAAGGATTGTGGATCGGCTTTCCGCCCCTCAACCGGCGTGCTTGCGCTGGTGCTCGCCATCGACGAGTATGGCCCCGATGCCGAGTACGTCATGGCCGGTATTGGTCTTCGGAAACGGGCTGAGTATCTGAACGGGAAGCGTCGCGTGCGGCGAGCTCTCCCGGCTCATGTCTATGCCGATAGTCACGTGCTTGGCAAGCTTGTTCGCCGCTATTCGCTTTACACGACCGAGCCGGAGCTCTTCCAGCTGCTGCCTTCATTACGCTGAGCCGGTTTTGCGCTTGTCTTCCAGGCCATCCACCAGCGCGATCCAGCGGCCATCGTCCAGCTTGTGGGCATCGACCGTGTGCATTCCTGCGTTGCGCCAGGCTTCGGGGCCGCTGCCGACGACCGGTGTGTCGGATACCGGTTCCTCGCGGTAGTCCGTTGGCGTGAGCTTGGTGATTCTGAACGCCCAGGTCTTGCTGCCGTAGTGAGGCTGGCCGTCCTGCGCGTAGCGATAGAGCACCGCGCCATCCTTGATGACCCGCCCGCCGGGCCGCGCGTAGTTGTCGCTGTTTCTGTAGATCGGGCTTTTCGGGTGCTCTGTCCACGGCCCGGTCAGGGCGTCGGCGACATGCAGATGAAGGTTGTTGACTTTCCGCCTGTAGCTGAACAGGTACCAGTGGCCGTCGTGAAAAACGATTGATGGATCGAGCAGCGGCACTTCATGCTTGGTTCCTCTGAGGAGCGGCGCAATTGGCCGCCAGTCCTGCGGAAACGCCGCCGCCTTGTAGAGCCGGATCGATTTCGATTTGGCGCACTCGGGAATCATGTACATCTCGCCTTCATGCTCGAACACGTACGGGTACGACAGATGGAACCGCTCCCTCAGAACCACGTTGGTGTAGCGCCACGTTTTGAGGTCGCTACTGACGGCGTGGCCGATCTCCCCTTTTTTGCGTCTGGTGTTGAGCAGCTCGAAGAAGAGGTGGTGTTCTCCATCAACCGTGACCATGAACGGATCGGCCACGAAGCGCGCAGGCACGTCCGTCACCTCACCTGCGGTCAGAATCGGGTTGCGGATGCCAGCCGCGGGCCAGAGCGTGATCGGACTGCTCCCTTCGTACAGGCCTATCGACCAGATTTCGCTGTCGCGTCGTAACCGTTTGGCTTTGTTTCGTTTGATCCTGTAGCTGATCACGGCCACGAGGGTGGCGGCAAGGATAAGACTTGCTATGATGGAAATGGTCATCGGCAGGCTAATCTTGGGGTTTCATGACAGGCAATATAGGCGCATCGTTCTGGCTTTTCTAACAACGCCTCACTTCTTTGATTCAGGCTTGCAGCAGCTTCTGCATCGCCGCTTCGACCGCTTCGGGCGCGATGCTGCTCACCTCTCTGGTTGTTGAAACCACCAGTTCGTACGGCACGGCGTAGGGGCCGAAGCGCGAGATGTCCTGCGGCGCTTCGCGGTAGAGGCCGACGATCGGAATTCCGGCTCCCGAGGCGACGTGCACCATTGAGGTGTCGGGTGTCACCAGCAGCTTCAGCGTGGAGACGATGCGGCTCGCTTCGTACAGATTTTGGGTCGGCGGTGTGGCGATGAGGTTTTTTGGGCAGTTGGCTTCGAGCTGTTGCTTTTTGGCGGTGTCATCCGGTCCGGAGAGCACCACGAAGCGCTCGCCGGGAAAGTGAGCGAGCAGTGTTTGCCACTTTTTTTCTGTCCAGTAGCGATTTGGCTCACCCGCGCTGATGTTGACGCCGATGGGCCGGGCGCTCTCCAGCCGTGGCAGCAGTTGCGTCACCTCATCCGACACCGGCATCGCCGGGAGCGCCGGGCGGCACGCTTCGGCATCCACCTCGATGTCAAGCACCGTCAGCAGTGCGCAGTTTTTGAGCGCCATGTGGGTGTGGTGCTCCAGAGCGATGAGCCGGTCGTACAGCCCTTCGTGGAAGGGGTTGGCGTGGCCCACCTTGAAGCGCGCCGGAATGAGCGCCGTTTGCAGCAGGAAGTGGGTCGAGGGGTGATCCTTGGTGTTGAAGAGCAGATCGAACTTCGCAGCGCGCACCTCGCTGAGGTAGCGCAACGGTTTTTGTTTGACCAGATGCACGGCGGTGACTGCCGGTTCGTTCCGGAAAAAGCTGGCGGAGGCGCGGCTGAAGGCGATGATGTGGATCCGGAGTTCGGGCCGCGCCTGGCGCAGGTTCCGGATGAGCGGCGTGAGCAGCACGCAGTCGCCGAGCTTCTCCTGGGCGAGAATCGCCACGGAGTTCAGCGGCCCGGAGAACTCCGCCGCGCCGCTTCTCGGGGGCGTGATGCGTTGCAGCAAACGGGCGAAGGCCTGGCGAAACTGCCGTTTCTTCTTTTTGCGTGGCTTCATCGTCCGCCCGTTTTTTCAGCGATTTTATTGTACAGGTGCTCTTCGAGATGGTCGATCATCGCCTCCATGGTAAAATGCGCTCTGAGACGCTCATAGCCAGCTTTGCCGCACGCTTCGAGGGCTTCCGGATTGTCGATCAGTTTTTCGATGGCTTCCGCGATAGCTTGCGGCGCTTTCGGTGGGATGATGAGTCCCGTGTCGCAGTGCAGGCTTTCCGCGCTTGCGCCCATCAGCTCGCGTGCGCCGTTCACGTCGGTGGCGACGACCGCCTTTTTCATGGCCATCGCCTCCATGACCACGTTGGGCATGCCTTCGAACAGCGAGGCCAGCACGAACAGGTCGCACCCTTTCAGGCAGGGGTAAATGTCGGGCGTGAAGCCGAGGAGTACGAAGCTGTCTTCGAGGCCGAGCGTCCTGATCTGGTTACTCAGTTCGCTTTCGAGTTTGCCTTCACCCGAGATGGCGAAGATGAGGTCATTGCGCTTGCTTTTCAGGATCGCAGCAGCTTCAATCAGGTACTCGAAGCCTTTCTGTTTGGAGAGCCGTCCGGCGCTGTAGATGATCTTTTTGCCGGGGTAGCGCGAGGCGAAATCGAAGGGTTCGACCGTTTCCGGGATGTTGAGGCCGTTGTAGATCACCTTGACGAAGTTGTCGTCGAACCAGCCATATGTTGCATAGGCCGCCTTGATGGTTTCGCTGTTGGTGATGATGCCGTCGGTGAGTCTGGTCAGCGACATCTTGTGCTTCCATTTCTTGCTGCACAAGAGCATCCCGTGCCGCGCCAGCACCACGGGGCGTCCGATGAGCCGGGCGGCGAGGCCCGCGACGCGAACGTCCTTGTTGAGATTGCAGATCAGCACATCCGTTTCGTGTTGCTTCATCCACGAGGCGATTTTCAGCGTCGCCGGGGGGCTGAAGTCGCTCCGGATAGTTATCACTTCGGTGCGTACCCCTTTTTCGGCGGCGTATTTCAGGAGCCGGGAGTTTTTCTTGCTGGCCAGCACCACGTTATGGCCGCGGTCGGTCAGTCCCTTGGCGGCATTGACCATCCACTTTTCGCCGCCGCCGAACTTGTCTTTGCCGATGGAGTTGATGAAGAGTACGTTCATAGATGCTTTTTGCCTATGACGTTATTGCAGAAGGCAAGAACCTCCTGTTCCACGCGGAGCGCTGAATATTTTTTCGCAACGCTCTTTTGAGCGGCGCTGGCCAGACGCTTGCGCCATTCCGGCTCGCGGTAGAGTTTCAATAGATGGTTGGCGAGCGTCTGTTCGTCGCCATGTTCGAACAACAAGCCGTTTTCGCCGTCGTCGATGATGTCGGTGACGCCGCCTCCGGCGTAGGTTGAGAGCGGCGCGTTGCTGAGGTACATCGCTTCAAGCAGGGCGATGGAGATGCCCTCGCTCTGTGAGGTAACGGCGAATACGTCGCTCCGGGCAAGGTCGGCGTAGGGTTCGGCGACAAAGCCCCGCAGCACGGCGCGGCCTCGGAGCCCGAGCGTTTCGATCAACTGTTCGAGGTTCGGACGTTCATTGCCTTCGCCGAGGATTTCGAGCCGCGCCTCGGCGCCCGGCTCCATCTTCAGAAAACGGGCGAATCCGCGCAAGAGCAGGTCGTGGCTTTTGTTCTTGTCGAGCCGCCCCATTGCCGTGACGAGTATCGGCTTGCCAGCTTTGCCATCGCCATTTCGCCGGAATTTGTCCAGCACGGTGGAGTTGAGGCCCCGGTAGAGCACCTTGACCTTCGCTTCATCGATGAAGCCGCTCTCGACCAGGGCCTCCTTGAGCTGCCGGGCGTTGACAATGATACCGTCCGAGAGCGTTCCGTACACCAGCCGGTTGACCCAGGTATCCTCAAGGTTGCGAAGCGCTCCGAGCCAGAGAATGTTGCTGATGCCGCACAACCGGCTCACCACTCCGGCCATCGCGTAATCCTTGCGCTTCGAGGGGATGATGACGTCGATGTTGTGCCGTTTGACAATCGAGACGAGCCGGGCGATGGTGTAGAGGTCACCCTCAAAGAGAAACGGCAGGCGATATTTCGTGCACCGGGCTTTGCTTCCGATCTCCTCTTTCCGGTAGGCAAACACGACGCCGTGCTTCGACCAGAGAATATCGGCGGTCAAGAGCAGCGACTGTTCATTGCCGCCCCATCCGCGCCTTGCGGAATTAAGAAAGAGAAAATTCATGCCTGCCGTACCGGTGTGTTGTTGCTGGCTGCTGGTTGATGGCTAGAGCC
>CBEUNJ010000068.1:0-9566 GCA_965544465.1 uncultured Chlorobaculum sp. | reverse complement strand
CTCGCATGTTACAGTGCGTACACTCCGGTTTCTGCGCTCCATCCGCCTTGCACTCCGGTCGCTCATGACACTTTTTAGAGGTGCCCTTGAGTTTCTGCAATCCAGCAGTCCGAGAGTGTCACCAGAGCGCT
Organism: uncultured Chlorobaculum sp.; assembly: GCA_965544465.1. Classification (GTDB taxonomy): domain Bacteria; phylum Bacteroidota; class Chlorobiia; order Chlorobiales; family Chlorobiaceae; genus Chlorobaculum. Next base: position 9,435 of record CBEUNJ010000068.1, on the reverse strand, counting down.
GCCTTGCCTTTCCGCTATTCTCAACTGCACCACCCGTTCCAGAGTTGCAAACCGGTCATTTTCGGAAAGCGGAAAGCCAAAAACCGCAACGATCCCCCCTCTGCCTTTTTCTTTTTCCTTGCTATATTAGGCCACAAAAGTTTCCTGGCCCGACACTGGCCATCCTCCTCTCAACTGGTACTGGTATGTTCCCACTTGTTTACGAAATCAACACGCGCGTCTGGCTCAGAGAGCTTTCGACGAAGCACGGACGCCCCGTCACCCTCGGCAATGTGCCCGACGAGGAGCTGGAACTTTTGCGCAAGGGACGATTCTCCTTTGTGTGGCTGATGGGGGTCTGGAAACAGAGCCGCTACAGCGCGGCTATCGCATCTTCGCACAAGGGCTTGCGGTCGGAACTGCTCGACTACCTCAAGGATTTGCAACCCCAGGACATCGTCGCCTCACCCTACTCAATCGCCGACTACAAGGTTAGCGACCTGCTCGGCGGCGAAGAGGAGCTGCGGACGTTCCGCGAACGGCTGAAAAGCATGAACATCAAGCTCATGCTCGATTTCGTGCCGAACCACATGGCGCTCGACAACCGCTGGCTTCCCGAACATCCAGAACTGTTCGTGCCGATGTCGGAACACGATCCGGAACACGACTGTTTCGAGTTCACCAAAGGGCAGTACCTCGCGCATGGCAAGGATCCTTACTTCCTGCCGTGGAGTGACACATTACAGCTCAACTACTCCAATATGGCCACGCACGACATGATGATTCACAATCTATCGCACATCAGCGACCAGTGTGACGCCGTGCGGTGCGACGTAGCAATGCTCATTCTCAAAGAGGTGTTCGACACCACCTGGGGCAACCGCTGCGAACCGATGCCCGAGGAGTTCTGGCCGAAAGCGATCCGGCATGTCCGCCAGAAACATCCCGGGTTCATCTTCCTGGCTGAAGCTTACTGGCACAAGGAGTGGGCGTTGCAGCAGATGGGTTTCGACTTCACCTACGACAAGCCCTTTTACGACTACCTCGGCAGCTTCCCGGTCAATATTCACAACCTCCGAGAACATCTGCTGGGCGATGCGGAGTACCAGAACCGCCTCTGCCGATTCATCGAAAACCACGACGAAGTGCGAGCTTCCGAACGCTTCGTCAAGAACCGTGCGGTAGCGGCGCTGGTGCTGCTCACCTCGCCGGGCATGATACTTATCCATCAGGGGCAGATCGAAGGGCTGGTCAAAAAAATTCCGGTACAAATCATCAGACGCGCCGAAGAGAAGGGGCATAAAAAACTCATGCCGGTCTATCTCAAGCTGTTCGAACTCAGGGGCGATCCGGTTTTTCATGAGGAGGGGCGCACCGAATGGCTGGACCTTCATGCAAACGACCACTCGGCCTGTTTCGGTTATTGCCGCTCGGTTCCCAACGACTACGCGTTCGTGCTCGCCAATTTCTCGAACCACGGCACCGAGGTCAGCTTCACCCATCCGGCGCTGGCCAATCTCAACCCGGCGTCCGTCACGGCATTCTCGACCCGCTACCCCAATCCGGCGAAGGAGTGGCAGCTCAACGGCGCAACCCTTGGCATTCCCCTCAGAAAACATGAAGGCGTCATGCTCATCGCGAAAAACACGTTTATGGTGAAACCTGAACCCTCGCTCGCCGCAGTCAGCGAAACGCACTGATCGGCCGGACTCTTTTCCATCTTTCCGACCCACACCGATGAACTACCCGCTCTCCACCATCGCCTGCCAGACCACCCGGCCTATCGAGATCATCGACATCACCACCGACGTCCGCGCGGCACTCGAAGCCACCGGCCTGCAACAGGGCACGGTGACGCTTCTCAGCCGCCACACCACCGCCTGCCTCAACATCAACGAACGAGAAGAGCGGCTCAAGGAAGACATGACCACCTTCCTGAAACGCTTCATTCCGAAGGACGGCGACTGGCTGCACAACCTCGACACGATTGATGGGCGAGATAACGCCCATGCACACCTGATCGGGCTCTTCATGAGCAGCTCCGAAACCATACCCTTCGCCGACGGCAAGCTCCTGCTCGGCCAGTGGCAATCGATCTTTTTCATCGAACTCGACGGCCCGAGAGAGAAGCGCGAAGTGCTGGTGCACATTCAGGGGGAGTAGAAGAGATCGAAAGGGAGGAATAGTTTCACGTAGGACGCAGTACCAACTGGTCGGGATGTCCTCAGCCGACACGATGTTGTATCCAACCAAGCAACCACAGGCACATGATCGGCAATCAATTCCAAAAAAGAGAACCCCCCCCTGTCCGGAACCATTGGAGTATTAAGGCGGTTAGTGGAAAAAGCACGTACATCAACCTGAACTCCAGACTCCAACCAAATCTATGACCGAGGCTCTTTCATCACCGGCAACGCAGGGGTATTCCCTGCTCTCGACCATCCATGATCCTGCCGATCTCAAGAAGCTGAATCTTCATCAGCTTGAACAGGTGGCCACCGAGTGCCGCAGAAAGGTGATCGAGCTGGTTTCGCAACACGGCGGGCACTTCGCCTCAAGCCTCGGCGTCGTCGAGCTGACCGTCGCACTCCACCACGTCTATCAAAGCCCGACCGACCGCATCATCTGGGATGTTGGCCATCAGGCCTACGTGCACAAGATTCTTACCGGGCGGCTGGCAGAGATGGAGACCAACCGCCGCTATCACGGGCTGGCGGGATTTCCGAAGCGCAGCGAAAGCCCGCACGACGCCTTCGACACAGGCCACGCCTCCACCTCGATTTCGGCGGCAGCGGGCATGGCCGTGGCGCGCGACCTGGCCGGGCGAAAGGAGAAGGTGGTGGCGATCATCGGCGACGGCAGCCTCACCGGCGGCATGGCATTCGAGGCGATGAACCATCTCGGCGACGTGAAGTCCGACGTGCTGGTCATCCTCAACGACAACCAGATGGCCATTTCGCCAAGCACCGGCGGACTGAACAACTACTTGGTGAATGTGCCGCTCAACAAGACCTACAACAAGCTCCGGAAGTTCGTCTGGGACAGCCTCTCGATGATCAATAACGAGTTCGGCGACACGGCAAAAACCGCCGTGCACCGCATCGAGGATGGCATCAAGGCGGCCTTCACGCCCGGCGCGTACTTCGAGGCGCTCGGCTTTCGCTACTTTGGCCCGATCGACGGCCACAACATGGAACAGCTCACCACGGCGCTGCACGAAATGCGCTCGCTGCCGCACCCCAAGCTGCTGCACGTCATCACCAAAAAGGGCAAAGGCTTCAAACCCGCCGAGGAGAACCAGCCCAAATGGCACGCCAGCGCGGGCGGCTTCGACATCGAAACCGGCATAAACCTGAAGGCTCCCGGCAAACCCGCGAAACCGAAATATCAGGAGGTGTTCGGCGAAGCGCTGGTCGAACTGGCGCTGAAGGACCAGACCATCACTGCCATCACTGCCGCCATGCCGACCGGCACCTCCCTCGACCTGTTCCAGCAGGCGATCCCCTCGCGCTTTTTCGACGTCGGCATCGCCGAACAGCACGCCGTCACCTTTTCGGCGGGCCTCACGCTCGGTGGCTTCAAGCCGGTCTGCGCGATCTACTCGACCTTTTTACAGCGCGGCTACGACCAGCTCATCCACGACGTAGCTCTGCAAAATCTGCACGTGCTCTTCGCCATCGACCGCGCGGGGCTCGTTGGCGAAGACGGCCCGACTCACCACGGCGCGTTCGATCTGTCGTACCTGAACGCTGTGCCGAATGTAACAATCATGGCGCCAGGCGACGAGCAGGAGCTGCGCGACATGCTCTACACGGCGCTGTATGACGTGAAAGGCCCGGTGGCGATCCGCTACCCGCGAGGCAGCGGCATCGGCGCAACGCTGCGCAAGGAGTTCACGCCGATCCCGATCGGCAAAGGGCGCGTGCTGCGCGAAGGCGACACGGTCGCGCTGCTCGGCATCGGCACAATGAGCCAGCGCGCGCTCGAAACCGCCGCCCTGCTCGAAAAGGCTGGTCTCAACCCGATGGTCTGCGACATGCGCTTCCTCAAGCCGCTCGACGCCGACATGATCGACATGGCGGCGTCACAATGCAGCCACATTGTCACCATCGAGGAGAACAGCATCATCGGCGGCTTCGGCAGCAGCGTGGTCAACTACCTCAGCCACGCCCACCCCGGAGCACGGAGCATCAGCTTCGGCCTGCCGGACGACTTCGTCACCCACGGCAGCACGCAAGAGCTATACAAAGAAGTGGGACTTGATGCGGAGACGCTGGCCGAGAAGATTCAGGAGTTCTGCAAGGTGGACTAAAAGAATTCAGCAGACAGGTCCGTCAGATTGAACCGATCCGTCCGGCCGCATCCCTACAGCGCCAACCCGAACGGCAGCATCGACAGCACGAGCAGCACCACGCGCAACGTCACGTTGGCGAAAATGCCCGCCAGCACGTCGTCAGCCATGATACCCCAGCCTCCGGGGAGGTTTTGCAGGCTATCGACCGGGCCAGGTTTGAGGATGTCGAAAAGCCGGAACAGCGCAAACCCGAGCAGCACCACAAACGGTGCAGAGGGTAGGAACGCTAGCGCAAGCCACTGCCCAACGACCTCGTCGATCACCGCCTGCGACGGATCCTGGCCGTACTGCTCCTCCATCACGCCGCTCGCCCAGACGCCGAGCGCGGTCGTAACGAACATGATCGGCATCAGCACGAGCGGGTCGTGCAAAGCAGGAATGAAAAAGTATGCGAGCGCAGCTCCAGCGCTGCCGACGGTGCCCGGTGCGAAGGGCGCGTAGCCGAGGCCAAAGGCGCTCCCGAGGATTTTGGCAAGGGCTTGACGCATCGGTTCAGTGGCCTCCCGGCGCGTTGCGAACAAACAGCGTCCGGTTGCTGATGAGGTAGGAAACACCTGTCCAGACCGTGAAGAGTGTAATGGCGAGCATCACGTAATCGAGCCAGGGCGAATGGAGAATTTGCTCCATGACGACCGCCACGTCACTACCAAAAAAGCTCTTCTGCTTGAGCAGGATGAAGAGCATGATGACGTAGGCGAACAGGTTCTGCGCAAAGGTTTTATACTTTGCCTCCTGGCTGGTCACGACGGGATGATCGATGTGCTCGGCATAAACGCGCAGGCCGGTCACCATGATGTCGCGAGCCGCCACCAACAGCACCATCCAGAGCGCCAGATAGCCCTGCCAGACGTAAAAAAGAAACGCCGTAGTAATAAGCAGCTTGTCAGCCAGCGGGTCGAGAAACGCACCAAGCCGCGTCACCTCACCATATTTCCGGGCATGGTAACCGTCATAAATATCGGTCAGCGAAGCCGTGACGAACACGATAACCCCCAACAGCTTGTACCACGCACTATCCTGCATGAGCAGGAGCACGAAAACCGGCACGAGAATGATTCTCAGGATGGTAAGCTGATTGGAAAAAGTCATGTGGATAATGAAACGTTAGTGATGAGCGGTGTCAATGCCGATGAGCCCCGCGATTGTCAGTCTGAGTCTGGTGCAGCCGGGCGAAGAGTCGAGAATTTGCGGGATGAAGATGGATTCTTCACTTCGTTCAGAATGACAACGTCCTGCTTGGGCGTTGGCGAAAAGAAAAGATACGTCATCCTGCACTTTTTTTCAATGCCACCTGCAGAGAGTGCGCCGGGAGCATCAGCGGATTTCAACCACCGTCACTCCTGCGCCCCCCTCCTGCAAGCTGCCGAGCCGGAAGCTTTTGACGCGCGGATGCTGCTTGAGGAACTCCGCCGTACGCAGTCGCAACGCGCCCGAACCCTTGCCGTGTACAATTGTGCCCGACGGCATCCGGTGCATCGCCAGTCCGTCGATGAAGCGCCCGATTTCGGCAATGGCCTCCTCGCCGGTCAGACCGCGCAGATCAAGGCGTGTCGATTCAAGCGATGAGGCTTTGAGCGACCAATTTTTGGACGAAGCTTGAGGCATCGAACCCTCCTTTTGCAGCTTCTTCGCAGCGGCACGGGAAGTCTTCTCCAACCCGCGCAGCGCAGTGGTGAGCCGGAAGTTGCCGCACCGCACTACCGCCGAATCGCCCTGAATCAACTCCACCTCACCGGAGGTGTTGGTGTCGCCAATGCGAACCATATCGCCAGGACGGATGCTCAGGTCAGCCTGTGGCGCAGCCTCGCGCTCAACGGCCTCCTTTGTTGACAAAGCATCCTTCTTCATACCGGCAAGCCGCGTGCGCACCTTGTGCAGCGCCGCCTCGTCGCCGGGATGCTCCTTGACTTCGCGCACGAGGTCACGAATCTCCTTACGCGCCTGTTCGAGCTGGCGATTCAGATCGCGAAACCCTTTGCTCTTCAAGTCTTGCATCTTTTTGCGCAACTCTGCACGCTGCTCCGTCAGCGTCGTGCGAATCGTTTCGGCTTCGAGCCGCTCGCGCCTCAGCTCCGTCTCCAGCTCGCGATTCTGCGCCGCTGACTGCCGGAAATCTTCGATCATCTCTTCGAGCCCTGTATGACCAGTCGTCAAAAAGCCCGAAGCACGGTTGACGATCTCGTCCGAAAAGCCCATGCGCCGCATCATCGCAAACGCAAAGCTGTTACCCGGAACGCCCTTCAAAAAGCGGAAGGTCGGCACCAAGCCGTTGCGGTCGAACTCCATCGCGCCATTCACGACGCCTTCACGCCGGTGGGCATAGACTTTCAGCTCACCGAGATGGGTCGTCACAACCGTCTTGATTTCACGCGAAATCAGCTCCTCGATCACCGCACGGGCGATGGCGCTCCCCTCCTCCACATCGGTGCCGGAGCACAGCTCGTCGATCAGCACGAGGCTGCCGGGAACGGCGTGGTCAACAATGTCGCGGATCGCCGCGAGGTGGGAACTGAAGGTCGAAAGGTCGTTCTCAATCGACTGCTCGTCGCCGATCTCGATAAACAGCCCGGCAAAGTGCGGAAAAACCGAACTCTCGCTGCACGGAACAAGATAGCCGTGCTGCAACATGCAGCAGAGCAGGCCGACGGTCTTCATCGCCACCGACTTGCCGCCCGCGTTTGGCCCGGAAATCACCAGAACCTGTTCGTGCTCGTCAAGTTCGAGCGTGAGCGGCCGTACTTTTTCCTTCGAAAATCCATGCGAGATGAAGAGCCACGGATGGTAGCCTTTGACGATCTTCAGCCGCCGCCCGTCCGAGAGCTGCGGCAGCATTGAACCGGTCTCGATGGCCAGCCGCGCCCGCGCGTAAAGCGTGTCGAAGGAGGCCATGATCTCCTGATTGTGCCGCACGTTGGGCAGCTCCTGGCGAACCTGTTCGGAGAGCTCCTTCAAGATGCGCTCAATCTCGCGCCGCTCGGCGATTTCCAGCTCCTGAATCCGGTTGCTGAGTTCAAGCGTCTCGGCAGGTTCGACGAACACCGTCTGGCCACTCTGCGAGTAGTCCTGAATGTAACCCGGCAGCCGGTACTTGTTCTCCACCCGCAAGGCGAGCACCTGCCGACCATGCCGGAAGCCGACCGTCTCCTCCATCAGCCATCCCTCATTCTGGCAGCGCCGAAGAAGCCGCTCCATCTTGCGCCGCAATCCATCACGCGCCTCGCTGAGGCCGTTGCGGATTTCAAGCAGCGCGTCGCTTGCCGTATCGCGCACCATACCCCGCTCGTCGATAGCCAGCGCCACAGCGTACTGAATGCTCTTTTCGAGCCAGAGCGCAATGGTCAGCTCGTTCAGTTCGGCATAGATGTCGCGGTTGGAGAACATGAACCGCCGAAGCTGCGCCGAACTTTGCAGCAACGCCGCAATGTCGAGCAGCTCGTCTGCGTCGAGCCAGCTTTCGAGCACGTCGAGCTTGTCGAGCAGGCGGCGGGTATCGGGCAGGTGTGAGAACGGCAACGGCGCGCCCTCGAACAGAAAGTTCTTCAGCTCCAGCACCCGCCTCAGCTCGCGCTCGGTCTCCCCTGCCGGAGGAGCCTCCATCCGCTCGACGAGGTCACGCCCCATCTCCGAAATACAGAACCCGGCGGCATACCGCGCCACCTTGTCGAACTCAAGCTTTTTGAGAAGGGAGATTGACTCCGCCGCTGTCGATTCGTCCATGTTCACCATAACACCATTTCACTTCGTTCACGCTTCTGGCCGCCAAGATAAAAGATAATCCCGAAAAAAGGTGACGGCGAAGGATTTTGTTGGGAACCTTGGGAGCGCCATGCTCCGGTTAGGCAATGGAGCCAAAGGTTACACATCGTTCAGGGCGATGATGGATAGGATGCTTCGGTGATCTGGAGTGCTCAGATGGTCGGAACTGAGTTGGTTTATTTCTGCTGAAAAACTACATTTAACTGATCCGCATAAGACCACTTGATAAGTCAAGGAACACGCGGCAACATGTTGAAGTTATGAGCGTTGCGAGATATTTTCGATACTATCTGTATGCGTCTTATATGGGCTAAAAATCAACAATCCGCATCTTATGCGGATCAGCATAAACAATGTTAGCCGGTGGTATGTATGGAGTTCGAAATTTATACAGATGAAAGTTACATTACAGGAGAAAGATATAGGAGCATAGCTGCATTTTCTTATAAAGCTGATCACAGAGATAAAATTTATAAGCATCTGACAAAACTATTGAAAGAATCCAGTATCGATGAATTCAAATGGCAGAAATTAAAGGATGCTAAATATAAATTTGGTGCTATTAAACTTATTGATTATGTTTTAAATAATATTTCCAATTATGACCTCAGAATTGATATAGTAATATGGGATACTTACGATAATAGGCATAAAATACAAGGAAGGGATGACGAGGCTAACTTTGAAAGAATGTTTTTTCACTTACTCAAGACAACTCTGAGACAACGCCCTAGAAATAGCAGTGGGAGTATTTATCCAGACCAGAAACATGGTATTAATTGGGATACTGTTCATGATTGTATCGAAGCTGTAGGCAAACATATTGAATATCATAGAACATTATTTGGGGATTTTTTTACTGATCCTTTTTATCACATCAAGTACTTTAAAGAAATTGATTCAAGTGAGACTCCTTGTTGCCAAGTAGCAGATCTATTTGCAGGTTTAAGTGTATTTTCAATAAATTGTTATTCAAAATTCTGCAAATGGAAAGAACAAGAACGACCTTCGTTGTTCGAAAAAGAAGAAATAACATTTTCAAATCGAGAAAAAGTACGATTTGAAGTGATTCAATATTTAGATGAGGTGTGTAAAAAAAGAAAATTAGGAGTAAGCCTTAATAGCAACCAAGGATTCTATACGTATCAACCCCAAAATCCAATCAATTTCTGGCGATATACTCCACAACATGAAAATGATAAAGCACCAACAAAATTCGGCTAACAAACGGGTGCAGTTGACCGCCAATCCGCTGCGCTCCTTGGCGGCAACTGACCCATGGCGTTGGCACAAATAATCGCCTGAGAGAAAACCGTCTGACTCCCAACACCCGCCTGCACAACATC
>CBEUNJ010000067.1:0-9577 GCA_965544465.1 uncultured Chlorobaculum sp. | reverse complement strand
CTCAACCTCCGCTTTTTTTATGGGGCTTATATCCTTGGCAATGCACAAAATAGCAGTGAGCTGACCAGCAGCATCGAACAGCGGCATTATTTTCACCTGGAACCAGAACCGCCCCTGCGAGCCACTATTTCGTCGGTGAAAACAAACAGGTCGTAACGGGTAGCGAAATCGTCAGCGTGACAAGAGTAACTGTCGGTCTCCTCTATAAGCCCATCAGCCGCACAGCACCTCCGGAAGCACGGGCGTATCACAACCCCCCTACGAACGATTGATGTCCCCAATCCGAGCGCACTCGATTGACATCATGCCAATATCGGACTGCATCACCAGCTCGCGGTGATCGGCAAGATTCAGCGTCACGGAATGAAAACTTCAGGATAGAAAAATGCGGAGCGTCAAACACGCACCTGCTGGAACAGCTCGGAAAATGGCGGCACGTGTCCAAACAGCAGCACAACAATCATGGCAAAGACAAACAGTACGAAATAGAAAATCAAGAGGGCCGGGATACTGGCAAGCGACAGCTTGAGCAGAAAAATCACCATCGAGCCAAACGGCATCTTGATATCGGTCACGACCACCTTGCTGTTGTCATCGGCATACCCACTCATAACAAAACTCCTTACTTACAATACTGGCCGGTTATGGGAAAAGCCGTCACGGCTTCCCGAACAACACTCTCCCCCGGTTGGTAGGCCGGGGGAGAAAGAAAACTGATACAAGGCTGGTAAAAAGCCGATCAGGATTTCGACTTGGGCTCTGCCTTCGGCTGCACGGTAATTGTAACCTTTTCAAGCGCCTCCTGCGACTCCTGCTTTGTGGCAGGAAAGAACGGCAGAGAGAACGGCAACTGCGGGAGCTGAATTTGCGGCAGCTGGATTTGCGGCAGTGAAGCCGGAAGCTGTGGCAGATTGCCAAGCATGTCCATGATCTGATCCTTAAACGGAATGGGAAGGTTCTGCGAAAGCTGCTGAACGGTTTCGACAACTAAACCGGCAGCACCCTGCACGGAATCCATAAGATCATCGAAAGCTTGCGGGCCACCCATCTGGCCTCGCTGGATACGACCGATAAGGTTCTGCACGCCCGGTACGATCTGCTGCACCGTATCGTTGCCCATGTCGGCGGCATAACCGATGAGCTGGAACGGATTGCTAAAAAGCATCCGGCGCACCTCTTCCGGACGAGACAGCACCTTCACGGTGCCCTCTTTGGCGAGGGTGGCCTGGCAGGCCATGCGGCCACCGGCGGCGATCTGACGGGGAGACAGGAACGCTTTTTCAACATCGGTCAGCGGGCCAAGGCAGTCGGCCCCCTCCTGCACGGTTACGTAGCAAGCTTGGCAAAGACCGTGGCCTCCGCAGACATAACCTACGTGGGCATGATTCAGCTGGGCAGCTTTGCCGACGGTTTCACCGACGGTCGCCTGAGCCGTTTTGTCGTTGATGATAAGATTCATTGCTGTAGGAATTATTCGTTTGAATTGCAATGCCCTTGCATCACGCCGTGCACGAACGGCACAACGGCAAAAACGGAACTTCGATGCAGGGCTGTTATGAGAGAAATGTAATGAAAAAAATCGATCTCCGAGGCAAACATCCTGTAACGTCCTTTCGATTGGAGGATAACCGGATCAATAACACCCATGAGCCAATTGCGATTTGAATCGCGATGAGCGGAGTACCGGCAATCAGAAGGTGTCAGGGCAGTTCCAACTAGTCGGGAAGTCCTGGAGCAATCCAAAACACCACATCGGCGCTTCCGGGCGAACACGCAGATTCGCCCCTACATGTCATCAATCGCCGCGCTGCGGATTCGATCCAGATAATAATCTTCCCTTGTGCTCATGGCGGCTCGCAGCTCCAAGCTTTCGTCTTCGTAACCCATCAGGTGCAGAGCAGAGTGAATGGTAACGCGCAACAGCTCATCTTCGAAACTCACGCCGAAGCGACGGGCGTTGGATTCGATTACATCGAGCGAAATGTAGAATTCGCCTTCGACCACCTCGCCTTCGTTGTAGCGAAAGGTGATGGTGTCGGTAGCGTAGTCGTGGGCGAGGAAGTCGCAGTTGATGCGGCGGATCATTTTATTGCCGCAATAGATCGCTTCGACGGAGCCAACCGCGCCACCCTCCTCGCCGATCACCATGCGGATGGCTTCGGCGAGGAGCGCTTCGTCAATCGTGCGTTTCGTGGTGTTGAAGAGGTTTAGCGGCATGGCTGTTCAATGCAGACGCCTTGAGCATGGCGTCGATCTGTTTGAGGTTGTTGCGGTGAACGCGGATGGTGAGCAGCACATCTTCATCGACATGCTTTTTGTCGATCACCTCGGCGTGGTCGTAGAGGTAGCCGATCAGCTTGTAGTTAGAGACGTGCGTGCGCACCTTTCGCTGCTTGTAGTCGCGAGCGACGTAGGTTGCGATGCTCTCTCTCAACGCCGAGAGGTTCAGACCACGTTGCGCGGATATGAACACAGCGTCGGGATACTTGCCACGCAGACCGGTCAGTACCGCCGGGTCTTCGAGCGCGTCGATCTTGTTGAACACCTCGATGATGTGGTCGTGCTTGACGCCGATTTCCTTGAGCGTTTCGCGCACCACCTGCATGTGCTCCTCGAAGGCCGGATGGCTTACGTCAATGACGTGCAGTAAAAAGTCCGCCTGAAGCACCTCGTCGAGCGTGGATTTGAAGCTCTCAACCAGCGTATGCGGCAACTTGCGGATGAAGCCGACCGTATCGGAGAGCAGCACCAGTTTGTTAATGCGGAGCTGAAGTCGCCGGGTTTTAGTGTCGAGCGTCGCGAAGAGACGATTTTCAGCGTAGGCCTCGGCTTCGGGGCAGAGGGCGTTCATAAGCGTCGATTTACCCGCGTTGGTGTAGCCCACCAACGCTACGCGCGGCACGGTCGAACGGCCACGGGTCTGGGTGTCGTGCTGGAGCGAGACGGCGCGAAGCTTCTTCTTGAGCGACGCAATGCGGTTGCGAACCAGCCGCCGGTCGGTCTCGATCTGCGTTTCACCAGGGCCTTTGGTACCGATGCCGCCCTTCTGCTTCGAGAGATGCGTCCACGCGCCGGACAAACGCGGCAACAGATATTCGAGCTGCGCCAGCTCCACCTGCGTGCGGGCTCGCGCAGATTTAGCGCGGAGAGCGAAGATCTGCAGGATAAGCCCGGTGCGGTCGATCACCTTGCATGTGAGGATGCGTTCGAGGTTGCGAACCTGCACTGGCGTGAGGTCGTCGTCAAAAATGACAATGTCGATCGACTCGGACTCGACGAGCTGAGCAAGCTCCTCGGCCTTGCCGCTGCCGATGCACGTTGCCGTATCGAGCTGCTTCTTTTCCTGAATGATGGTGCTGATGACATCAGCGCCTGCCGTATCGGCAAGAAACGCCAGTTCGTCAAGGTACTCCTCAACAAGATGCCTCGGTATTTCGGGTGACGAGGTGATGCCAACAAGCACGGCACGCTCCCTCAGCTCAGAAGATGAAATGGGTATCAAATGGATGGTCTCGCAGTAAAAGTTCTCCTCCGCGTCCGGCACGCATGAACGTTGACGGCTGCCACTCGCGGACTTGCTATATTAAAGGCTTTAGGTTATTTTGCCGTCACATTATGATAACGTATTCCGACCACAGAAAGTTAGGAGAAAGTTACATATTTTCAGCTCTCCGGCATAGAAATCGATGCGGAGACGAATGCGCCGTTTTTCCATGACTAGCAGACGGAGAGCAGACGGACAACGGTATGCGGACAGGCAAAACCAGCGGTAAGAGTTTTATGAACTACAGCTACAACGGACAGACAGTACTTCACGATGCAAACGAGCCACTGTCGCTCCCGAATGCCTACGACTACTGCCGCCAAATCGCCAAGCACCACGCCAAGACCTTCTACCTCGCCACGAAGTTCCTGCCCAAACGCCAGCAGAATCCGATCTTCGCCATGTACGCCCTGCTGCGCACGGTGGATGACCTGGTCGATCTGGCCGAGGACAAGCTCAGCAACGGCCAGCTCACGCGCGAGGAGCTGAACGACTCCATCGAAGACTGGAAAACACGCCTCCACGCCTGCTACGACGGCAAACCGAGCAACGATCCGATTTTGATGGCATGGCAGAATACCCTGCGCTACTACAACATCCCCATCGAATTGCCGCTCGATTTGATCGACGGCGTGGCGATGGACATCGATTTCCAGACCTTCGAGACCTTCGACGAGCTTTACGTTTACTGCTACAAAGTCGCCTCGGTGGTGGGGCTGATGACGGTCGAAATTTTCGGCTATAACGATAAAGCCGCGCTCCAGCACGCCATCGACCTCGGCATCGCCATGCAGCTTACCAACATCCTGCGCGACATCGGCGAGGACATCGACCGCCAGCGCATCTACCTGCCGCTTGAAGATTTGCGGCGCTTCAACTACAGCCGCGAGGAGTTCATGAGCCGCACGATGAACGACAAATTCGTTGCGCTGATGCAATTCGAGATCGAGCGAGCGCGCAACTACTACGCCTCCGCCGACCTCGGCATTCCGATGCTCGAACGCAACAGTCGCCTCGCTGTCGGCATCAGCAGCCGCAACTACAGCGACATCCTCAAGGCCATCGAAGAGAACAATTACGACGTCTTCACCCAACGCGCCTACCGCTCGCTGTACCAGAAACTGAGCACCCTGCCGTCGATCTGGATCAAAACCATGATCTCGGCCTGAGCCTGCAATCCTTCGCATTTTTTTTACCATTTCAGACCATCAGCATGTCCAAAGCACCAGCACAGAACAAGCCACAGAACGATCCGTCACCCGCAGTGTCGCTCAACGACCAGATAAAGCGCCGCCTCGATGAACGCGCGCACCTGTCGGAATCCGGCATCAATCCCTACCCCTACCAGTTTGACGTCACGGCCACGTCGAAAGGCATCATCGAGCGTTTTGATGAAGAAAAACCGGAAGATGTCTCCGTCGCCGGACGCATCATGGCGATCCGAAAGATGGGCAAAGCGTCGTTTTTCCACATTCAGGACTCCGCTGGCCGCATCCAGATTTACCTCAAGCGCGATGAGGTTGGCCTCGAAGCGTACAACACCTTCAAGCTGCTCGACATCGGCGACATTGTTGGCGTCAAGGGCTTCAGCTTCAAGACGAAAACCGGCGAAATTTCAGTGCACGCCAAAGCGTTCGAGCTGCTCTCCAAATCGCTTCGCCCAATTCCGATCGCCAAGGAGAAAGAGGTGGATGGCCAGAAGGTGGTGTACGACGCCTTCAGCGACCGCGAGCTGCGCTACCGCCAGCGCTACGTCGATCTGATCGTCAACCCGGAGGTGCGCGGCACCTTTATCAAGCGTACGAAAATCGTTGCCCTGATGCGCAACTACTTCGCCTCGAACGGCTGGCTTGAAGTGGAAACACCGATCCTCCAACCGATCTACGGCGGCGCGGCGGCCCGCCCATTCACGACGCACCACAACGCGCTCGACATGCAGCTCTATCTGCGCATCGCCAACGAGCTGTACTTGAAACGCCTTATCGTCGGCGGCTTCGACGGTGTCTTCGAGTTCGCCAAGGACTTCCGCAACGAGGGCATCGACCGCTTCCACAACCCCGAATTCACCCAGGTCGAACTCTACGTCGCCTACAAAGATTACGTCTGGATGATGGAGCTAGTCGAAGATCTGCTGCACAAAGCGTGCGTGGAAGTGAACGGCAAGGATTCGACCATGTTCCTCGGCAACGAAATCAACCTCAAGCCCCCCTTCCGCCGCCTCACCATCGCCGACTCGATCAAAGAGTACACCGGCATGGAGATTCGCGACAAATCGGAAGAAGAGCTCCGCGATATTGCGAAAGATTTGGGACTCGAACTCGATGCCAAGATCAGCAGCGGCAAGATCATCGATGAAATCTTCGGCGAATTCGTCGAGCCGAAGCTCATTCAGCCGACCTTCATCACCGACTACCCGGAGGAGATGTCGCCGCTGGCCAAGAAGCACCGCTCGGAACCAGGCCTCGTCGAACGCTTCGAGCTGATCGTCGGCGGCAAGGAGGTGTGCAACAGCTTCTCCGAGCTGAACGACCCGGTTATTCAGCGCGAACGCCTCGAAGAGCAGGCCCGCCTCCGCCAGCGCGGCGACGACGAAGCGATGATCGTTGACGAAGACTTCCTCCGCGCACTCGAATACGGAATGCCCCCCTGCGCCGGCCTCGGCATCGGCATCGACCGCATGGTCATGCTACTCACCGGTGAAGACTCCATCCGCGACGTCATCTTCTTCCCCCACATGAAGCCAGAGTAACGCGAGGATTGACGGAATGAAAAGCCAAAGCCCCGACGCTGATAAGGTGCCGGGGCTTTTTGGTTTTAAGGGTATCTCTCTATAAAAGTCCAACACTTCTCTCAAAATTGAGCAAAAAGCTGCGCAAACACATCAGCAATCATGATTATATACTGCCATTCTCACCAATTCAGCGACCTCATAAGACTTTTTAGAGATACCCATAACTACAAAGCGCACATAGCCTTGAACAAGCTATGTGCGCCTGAAAAATCACGAAAGTCACCACATTCACGGGCGAATCTCGATCGAGCTGCCGAAACCGCCGATTTTGAGAGACTCCGCCAAATTTGTCAGTCCTTCATCCAAACCAAGAAATGAACGTTTTCATACCAGATCAGACTCATTCGTACTGATCCGGCCCGGATGGAGAGTTTGCCTTTGAAACAGGCGTTTGCGGATTGCCGTGGCCCGGCCAGGAAAGCGACCAGACAAACGCGCCGATCCAGCCAAGGCCCGTCCAGCCGAGCAGGATGTTCAGTGCGATGATGGCCGGCAGGCTGCGGTGTTTGCGCGCCCAGGCGATGAGAGAAGGCACGAAATAGAAAGCCCAAAGAAACACGTTGAGCAGGATGAACGGCACGGAGGAGGGTGACGACCAGACCCAGGAGCGAATAATTTCTTGTTCCATTGTTTCAAATTTGTGTTCTGCAACGCTGTCATTCTCTTTGTAGGACGTCAATTTGCTCTGTTTTTGTCGCCGGGTGAACAACTATTTTGCCGATGCCGTCCCACCCCTGCATCGGCAAATCCTCGCGACACTGCCAAGCCTGATCTGAAAAACCGAAGAGCTAAACACCTCGGCGGCGCTAAAACCCGACGCTTTTTCAAGCGTTCGAAACGAATTAATGGGTGGCAAGCTTTGGTATCCATAACCAAAATAAATACATTGCAGAATTTGTATGACTACCAATGACAGTAATCTGATGATTTCATGAAGGGGCTTTTTCGAAACAGCCGTATCAGACGGCGTGCTGTTGTTTTGACTTATCTTATTCTTCGAAAAAGCCGGTACATGCTGCACCACAACTGGCACTTCAAAGGCACATCACAACAATTCTTCCGCATAACCTGGGCTTCGTTTCTGGCCCAGCTCAACCTCAATCAGGATATTCCCTTTCTGCTCGTAGCCATCGTGGTTGGTCTGGTCACCGGCTATCTGGCGGTCATCTTCCACGACGCCATCAAAATTATCAGCTCCTATCTCTTTTATGGCACCACCGCGCTGGGTCTGCCAACCTTCAATAACACCCTGCGTATCGTGCTCTTGCCACTTATTCCGGCCTTAGGCGGACTGTTCGTTGGCCTGTACAACGCCTATATCGTCAAGGCCAAGCCGGAGCATGGCCTGCCGTCAGTCATCAAGGCGGTGGCCCAGAAAAACGGCAAGATTCCAATGAAAAACTGGTTTCACAAAACAATCACGTCGGTGGTCAGCATCGGAACCGGCGGCGGTGCGGGACGCGAGGCACCTATCGCCCAGGTGGGTGCGTCGGTTGGTTCATCGGTGGCGCAGTTGCTCAAATTCTCGCCCGGCCGGACCAGGACGCTCCTCGGTTGCGGCGCGGCGGCAGGTCTGGCAGCGGTTTTCAACGCGCCGATCGGCGGTGTGATGTTCGCCGTTGAGGTGATCCTCGGCGACTTCAGCGTGCGAACCTTCAGCCCCATCGTGGTGGCCGCCGTGGTCGGCACCGTCTTGTCGAGAAGCTATCTCGGCAGCTATCCAACCTTTCTGGTTCACTCCTACAGCCTGATTTCCGACACCGAACTGGTCTTTTATTTCATTCTCGGCGTCCTTTCCGGGCTGACAGCGGTGCTGTTCATCCGCACCTTCTATTCAGTCGAGGAGTGGATGCACAAACTGGAAAAACGTTTCAATATTCCGCTCTGGTCGATGCCGGCCATCGGCGGTTTGCTGTGCGGACTCATTAGCATGTGGGTACCGGAGCTGTACGGCTTCAGCTATGAAGTCATCAACAAGGCGTTGGTCGGCCAAGTCTCATGGACGAACATGATCGCCGTCTATTTCCTTAAGCCGGTGGTTGCGTCGCTGACGGTCGGCTCCGGCGGTTCGGGCGGTATGTTCGCACCGACCATGAAAATGGGCGCGATGCTCGGCGGCATGTTCGGCAAGCTCGTCCACCAGTACTTCCCGACCATCACCGCCGCGTCGGGCGCGTATGCGCTGGTCGGCATGGGCGCAGTGACGGCAGGCATCATGCGCGCTCCCCTGACGGTCATCCTGATTCTGTTCGAAGTGACCGGCCAGTATGAAATTGTGCTGCCGATCATGTTTGCCGCCGTGACCTCGGCGCTGGTGGCGCGTCTGGCCTACCCGTACACAATGGAGACCTACGTGCTTGAAAAGGAGAACGTGCGCGTCGGCTTCGGCATCGCCCTGACCATCGCGGGCAACATCAGTGTGCTCGACGTCATGCAGCGCAAGTTTGTGAAGTTCTTTGATGTCACCAGAGTTGAAACGATTATCGACGCCTTCCACAATACCCGCGACTCGCACTTTTTCATTACCACGCCGGACGGAATCTTTATCGGCATGATCGGACTGGACGAAATGAGCATCGTTATCCGCGATGGAGCCTATACCGGCATGATCGCCGACGATCTGGTCAAGAAGAATGTGACCGTGCTGTACGACAGCTCGAAACTTGACGAAGCGCTCAAGATTTTCGAGATATCCGAATACTCGATTCTGCCGGTCGTCTCAAGCGACTCGGGCAAGCTGCTCGGCATTCTCAAGCAGGATGAGGCCTTCTCCTACTACCGCAAACAGATGAACCTGATCGGCGAAAACACCGGAGAAATGGTCGAGCAGAAAGCAGGCTGACGATTCGCTAACAGGAAGTTGCCTCTGACGAGGCCACGTCGGCAATTCCGAGAGAGAAACCCAACCCCATCTCGCCTGGTTGTACGGGCAGCTCCACAAACCGCCCGTACGAAATGCTCGCACGACGCCATCGTTCGATCCCGATTTCGATACAATCCCACTCAATCACTCCTATCCGCCAGGTTTGTCACAAGACGATAAACAGGCTTGCATTTCCCCACGCTCCGGCGTATGGTATAAAAAGCGCTTTTCCAGCGTGCGCGCATCGCCTCCGATGGCGAAGTCAGTCCGGAAATTGCCCGCGCAAACAGTTCCTCTCTGAAGGGCATCTCTAAAAAGTGTTATGAGCGGGCTGAGTGCAAGGCGGATGGAGCACAGAAACCGGAGTGTACGCACTGTA
>CBEUNJ010000066.1:0-9659 GCA_965544465.1 uncultured Chlorobaculum sp. | reverse complement strand
TTCCTCCTCACTCCCACTCGATCGTGGCTGGCGGCTTGGACGAAATATCGTAAGCCACGCGGTTGATGCCTCGTACTTCGTTGATGATTCGGTTCGAGACTTTTGAGAGGAAGTCGTGCGGCAAATGTGCCCAGTCGGCGGTCATACCGTCGGTGGATTCCACAGCGCGCAATGCCAGCACGTTTTCGTAGGTGCGCTTGTCGCCCATGACGCCGACCGATTGCACCGGCAGGAGCACCGAGAAGGCCTGCCATACTTTCTGGTACAGGCCGCTCTCCTTCAGCTCGTCGATGAAAATCTGGTCGGCTTCGCGCAGCACGTCGAGCCGCTCGCGGGTCAGCGAGCCGAGCACGCGGACGGCGAGGCCGGGGCCAGGGAAGGGGTGGCGCATCAGAATATCTTCGGCGATGCCGAGCTCGCGTCCGACGGCGCGAACCTCGTCCTTGAACAGTTCGCGCAGCGGCTCGATGAGCTTGAGCTTCATGCGCTTCGGCAGGCCGCCGACGTTGTGGTGCGACTTGATCGTTTCGGACGGCCCCTTGACGCTGACGCTCTCGATCACGTCCGGGTAGAGGGTGCCCTGCACGAGGAACTTCTCGTCGTGAATGTTCTCCTCGAAGACGTGGATAAAGGTGCGGCCGATGATCTTGCGTTTCTTTTCCGGCGAAGCCACGCCTTTGAGTCGTCCAAGAAAGAGATCGGCGGCATCGGCGAGCGTGATCTTCAGGCCGAGCGGTTTGAGGAACTCCATCACCTTCACCGCTTCGTCCTTACGCAACAGGCCGTTATCGACGAAGACGCAGTGCAGCTTGTCACCAATCGCCTTGCTGACGAGCACGGCAGCCACCGTGGAATCGACGCCACCGCTGATGCCGCACACCACGGTCGAGTCGCCTGCGACCTTGCGAATCTGTTCGATCTGGTGCTGGATGAAGCTCTTTGGCGACCAGTTCGGCGTGATGCCTGCGATGTCGATCAAAAAGTTCGAGAGCAGCTGCTTGCCGTAGAGCGAGTGCTGCACCTCGGGGTGGAACTGCAAGCCGAATACCTTGAGTGCGGCTTTGTTGCCGAAGCTCTCGATGGCGCACATCTCGGCGTTGGCGGTGCTGGCCGTGACGCGGAAGCCGTCCGGCAGTTGCGTGACCTTGTCGCCGTGGCTCATCCAGACGTCCGAATCCGGAATCTCCTTGAAGAGCATACTTTCGCTCTCGTCGTGGTTTACCAGCATCTTGGCGCGTCCGAACTCCTGCTTCGAGGAACGTTCCACATTGCCGCCGAAGTGCCTGGCGATGGTTTGCAAGCCGTAGCAGATGCCGAGTACCGGCACGCCGAGGCTGAACACCTCCGGATCGGGCAGGAAGGCGGTTTCGTCATAGACGCTGTTCGGCCCGCCGGAGAGGATGATGGCTTTCGGCTGGTGTTGTTTCAGCTCCTCGGCGCTGGTGTGGTACGGATAAATTTCGGAATAGATACCGATTTCACGGATGCGCCGCGCGATGAGCTGGGTGTACTGAGACCCGAAATCCAGGACGATGACCGATTGAAGCGTTGTTGCCATAGTGAGGTTGAAACCGAAGAATTTGTTGAGTTACTACTGTTCATGAGGCGTCAGCACCGGCATTAGAATCTGTGTCGGTTCGAGAGCGGGAGCCTCTTGCATGTGCGTGTTTTTCTGAGGAATGTCCGATTCCTGCCGGGCTGGCAGCGGAGCATTGTTGAGCTCGCCGGAGCGGTAGCGGGCGTAGCCTTTCGGCGTGAAATATTCCACATAGACGTCGCGGTTGAACAGGTCGCCCTGATTGCCGGAAGCAGCCGAAATTGGCATGGCGATGACATTGTCGGGCATCGTGAAATAGCGGTTTTCCAGATGGAGCGCCGGGTCGGCGTAACATTTTTTCATGAAGTTCGCCCACGCCGGCAGCGCGGCGCGCGCGCCCTGTCCGTAGGACATCGAGGTGAAGTGCACCCGCTCGTCGTCGAAGCCTGCCCACACGACCGTCACGAGCTGCGGCGTGAAGCCCGCGAACCAGGCATCCCTCATGCTCTGGGTGGTGCCGGTCTTGCCCGCAGCCTCGACCTCGAAGCCGTACCGCGCCCGCACGGCGATACCGGTGCCGCGGTCGATGACGTCCTTGAGCATCGTCACCATGACGTAGTTGGTCGCCGGGTCGAGGCCGAAATGGCTGACTGGCTGGTGCTCGGTGATGACGCGCTTGTGCTTGTCGAGCACTTTGGTGACCGGCAGCGGTTCGCTCCAGGCGCCGTTGTTGGCGAAGGTTGTAAAGGCTTGGGCCAGCACCAGCGGGGAGACTTCGGAGGTGCCGAGCGCAATGGAAAGGTTGGGCTGCATCGGGGTGGTGATGCCCATGCGCTTGGCGTAACTGATGATTTTCGAAGGACTCAGGAATTGGTAGGCCAGCCTGATTGTGACCTGGTTCAGTGAGTGCGCAAGTGCGTTGCGCAAGGTGGTCATGCCGCCGGATTTTCCCTCGGAGTTGCGGGCCATCCAGACGCGCCCGTTACTGCTTTTCAATGCCAGTGGCTGGTCGAGAATCCTGTAGTTGGCCGGAATGCCCTGATCGATGGCCGCCGCATACACGAACGGCTTGAAGGTCGAACCGGGCTGGCGGCGGGCTTGCCAGACATGGTCGAACTGGTAGCGGTAGTCCTCCGGCGCGAAATTGGTGCCGCCAACCCACGCCTTCACATGGCCGTTGGTTGGATCGAGCGCGATGAGCGCCATCTGGACGCGGCTCTTGTCGTGCAGCAGATTTTTGACGAACTCTTTGTCGGCCAGCAGCTTCGAGAGTGCCTTGGCCGGCCTCACGCCCTCTTCGTTGACCATTGCATGGTACTGCGGGCTCTCCTTGATGAACCGCTTCTTCAGCGACTCGCTGCACTTCCAGCGCTTGTCAAACTTTGCCTGGAGGGTGGCGGCCTGTTTGGCAATTGCCTCCTGCGCGTAGCGCTGCATCCGGCTGTCGAGCGTGGTCTGGATGGTCAGGCCGTCACGATAGAGGTTGACTCCGTCAAGCTGCGAGCCGCTCTTGATGGTTTGGCGGATGTACTCGGTGAAATAGGGCGCCAGGCCGTGATGGGTGCTCGGCGTGTAGTGCAACGCGACCGGTGTGGCTTTGGCCTTGACTGCCTGGGCGTGCGTGATGAAGTGCTCTTTTTCCATCAGGCCGATGATCAGGTTCCTGCGCCCGCGTGCCGATGATGGATTTTTGGCTGGGTTGTATGCGGTTGGATTCTTGAGCGTGGCGATCAGGGTGGCGCTTTCCGGAATCGTCAACTCGCTGGCCGGTTTGCCGAAATAGGTGTGGGCAGCCGCTTCGACGCCGTAGGCTCCCGAGCCGAAATAGACGGTGTTCAGATAGAGCGCCAGAATTTCATCCTTGGTGTAGGTGCGTTCCAGCTCGATAGCGGTGATGAACTCCTTGGCCTTGCGGCTCAGGGTGCGCTCCTGGGTCAGAAAGAGATTTTTGGCCAACTGCTGGGTGATGGTGCTCGCGCCATGCCAGCGGGCACGCCCCTTGATGATGTTCTCGCCTATCGCCAGGGTCAGGCGGCGCAGATCGACGCCCCAGTGGTGGTAAAACGCCACATCCTCGGTGGCGATCAGGGCCTTTGGCACCCACTTGGAGATCGACTTGAGCGGCACAAAGGTTCTGTTTTCCAGAAAAAACTTGTGCAGCAGGACGCCGTCTTCAGAGTAGACCAGCGAGGCCAGGTTCGGTTTGGGATTTTCAAGCTCTTCAAGGCTCGGAATCCCCTTGAACAGGTTGAGCCCGACTATCGTGCCGACACCCAACATGATGACAAGAAAGAGACCGGCGATTTTCATGGTGGTGCTTATACCGCGCTTGTTTGTTTTAGTGCTTTTCTTTTTCGTCTTCTTGCTTTTCGTACTCACGAGAACATGGATTTCAAATGATGGATCATACTGCTTCGTCTTCTTGCACCTTCAGTCGGATCGGTCTGTAACGGACTCCGGTGGCGGTAAGCCGCTATTGTCTCACGGTATCTGCACCCGTTCGGCTAGTGGCGCGGCGGGCTGAGTCTTTTTATAAAAATGTTGCGCAAAATCAAAATGTTTTTTCAGCTCCTCGACGAAGCGCGCCGTATCTTCGAGCATGGGCAGATGGCCGAGGTGCATGAACTGCACGAGGTGCGTTGGAGAGGCCGCTGAGGCCTTGCGTTTTTCAAACAGGGTAACGGTGCCTTCCGGAGGAATGGTGTGGTCGGCCATGCCGACGCAGCAAAGCACCGGCGAGGCGATTTCGATGACGCTCCGGGTGTAGGTTCGCAGCGCCACCGGATCGATGGAGAAGTGCCCGACGGCGTTGGTCGCCGCTTTGTCGGAGGTGGTGAAATCCTCTATAATGATGTCGCTGTACTCCTTGCTGATAGGCTCGGCGGCCGCCCGCTTGATGAACAGCGAGCGCAGCGGCTCGACCCGGAAGATGTTCCGGAAATTCATCGAAACGTCGATCAGGCTGCCGAGGAACATCAGACCGAGCGAGGTGAATGGCGTCTCCTCGAAAATGCCGCAGGCCAGAATGGTTGCGGAGAGTAGCACATCTTTGTAGCGGAGGCACAGCTCCGTGGCGACCATGCCGCCCATCGAGTGGCCGATGATGTGCAGGTTCCGGGTCTTGTCGAGCCCGAGATGTTCGATTAAGGCGCCAGCTTCGTCGGTAAAACCGCCAATCGTCAGATCGGGATGCAGTCCGTCAATCGAGGTTCTGCCGGTGCCGCTCTGGTCGTAGGTGATGCAGCGGAAATCGGACTTCAGCAGCTCGATGGTCGGTTTCCAGTAGCGGGATGAAATGGCCCAGCCGTTGACGAAGAGAACTGCTGGTTTGTCTTGTTGCGAAGGATGTTCATCGGCTGTGTCCTCATAATACAGCCGACATCGGGAAGTTGTCAGATAACTCATGGATTCGCATGGTTTGCGCTCTGCCAAAAACTACAATATACCATTATTTATATTGATGAGTACCGGAGGATTGCCGCCGAAAGTTGCGTTTCTACTCGATATTCCTCTTTATGCGATTATATTAACATTTGTTGCCCCTGTGCCGATGAAGGGCACCGTTAAACACTTATTGCGCGTTCCGATTGTCGGCGCTTGGGTGGCGCTCGAAATCTCGCGTGCTACGCTGTGTACACTCCGGTTTCTGCGCTCCAGCCGCCTTGCACTCGGGCCGTTCATGACATTTTTTAGAGGTGCCCTAAAGTTAATTTTGACTACGGTGACGTTATGGAGTTGCTTTCGACCCTTGCCGATTTTATTCTGCACATTGACCGCCATCTTCAGCTTCTGGCTTCGGAGTATGGCATCTGGCTGTATGGCATCCTTTTTCTGATTGTTTTCTGCGAGACTGGCTTGGTGGTGTTTCCGCTCTTGCCGGGTGACTCGCTGCTGTTCGCCGCCGGATCGCTCGCCGCGATTCCGATGTCGCAGCTCAATGCGCACTGGCTCTTTGTCATCTTCAGTGTTGCGGCTATTCTCGGGGATTCGGTCAACTACTCGATTGGTCATGGGCTCGGGCCTAAAGTGTTTTCGTTCAAAAAGTCGAGGTTGTTCAATCCCGATCATCTGCGCCAAACGCATGCGTTTTTCGAAAAATATGGCGGGAAGACCATCATGATTGCCCGCTTTGTTCCGGTTGTTCGCACTTTTGCTCCCTTTGTTTCGGGCATCGGGGCCATGTCATACTCCCGTTTCTTCATGTACAATATCGTTGGTGCTTTACTTTGGGTTGCGGCTTTTACCTACGGTGGATTCCTGGTCGGTCACATGCCATTGTTCCAGGAACACTTTAAACTGTTGGTTCTTGGCATTATTGTGATTTCAGTACTGATTCCGGCCGTCGAGTACCTGAAGCGCCGTTTTCGCAGCCGAGCCGGGCTTGACGCGGATTAAGTTGAGCCGCTGGAGAAATAATTATGGGAATTGCTCGAAAATTCTTATAGTAAAAACCGTTGTTTTCAATCGGCGTATAGCGCAGCCTGGTAGCGCACTTCCTTGGGGTGGAAGGGGTCGTGGGTTCAAATCCCGCTACGCCGACAAGGTTTTCCCTCCTGCAAAGAATCCGGATGAGTTCCTTTCTCACCAAACACCGGAAAGCAAATGATGGATTTTGAATGTGAGTTCGTCTGCGAACTGCAAGAGCTTGCGCCCGTTGCTGCTCTCGTGATTCGTGCCCACGCCGCCGTGGCCGATATCGGGGCGCTGTTCGAGTCCGGCTTCGGCGAGATGGAGCACCTGCTCCAGCGCCAGGGCAAAAAGCGGCCAGACACCTCCTTCGCGCACTATTACGGTATGAACAACGGCAAGATTGAGGTGGAGTTCGGTTTTCCTGTTGATGAGAGCGTTCATGGCGGTGGCCGCGCGGTGATTGCTACGGCCCCTTCCGGAAAGGCGGTCGGTTGCCAATACATTGGCCCTTATGCCGACATTGAACCGGCCTACACCGCGTTGATGAAATGGGTCAATGATAATGGCTTGACGATGAACGGTGAGGCGTATGAAATCTATCTCGACGATCCGTTCCTGACCCCGCCCGACCAGCTTCGGACGCAGGTGCATCTCTTGCTGCGCGACGCTTGACGGGAATTGTCTCTCCGCTCAGGCGATTATGAAGGGAGATTCTTCTTTCATCCTTTCGCTGTGTTTCTATGGATTTGCGTGATCTGCACTGCATCGTCATCGGCGCAGGACTTGGCGGGCTTGCCTCCGGGGCGCTGCTTGCGCGGCGTGGCGTGCAGGTGGTGGTGCTCGAAACGCAGCGCTACCCCGGCGGCTGCGCGGCCACGTTTTCGCGTGGCGACTACCGCTTCGATGCGGGTGCTACAGTGGGGTGTGGCTTCCACTCCGGTGGGCCGCTTGACCGGCTTGGCCGTGAGCTCGATATCGACTGGCCGGTTCACGCCGAACCGCTGGCGTGGCAGTATCGCCACCGCGACCTCCGACTTGATCTCCTCTCTTCTCGCGACTCCACCATCGCTCGGTTCCCCCGTTCGAAAAAATTTTGGGACGAACAGGCCCGTCTCGCTCTTACGCTCTGGCGCTTGTCCGCGGAAGCTCTGCCGTGGCCGGTTTTCGGCGCACGGGATGTCGCCGAGCTGGGTAAGCGGGCGCTTTCAGCATTGCCGGATTCTGCGCAGCTTCTACCCTTCATGCGGCGCACAGCCTTGGATTGGCTCCGGCGGCACCGACTCCACGCCGACCCAGAGTTCGTGCGCTTCATCGACGCCCAGTTGCTGATTTCCGTGCAGACCACCTCTCTTCACGCCAACGCGCTTAACGCAGCCATTGCGCTCGATTTGCCGATGGTTGGTACGTGGAGCGTGCAAGGTGGTATCGGCACGATCGCCCAGCGGCTTGCCGATTCGATTGAGCGCGACGGCGGTGCGGTGCAGTATGGCAAGAGGGTGACTCGGCTCGATACGATCAACCGTGAGGTTTTGGGCGTCGAAACCGCCGATGGTGATGCCTTGGCAACCGATATGGTCGTGGCCAACCTTACGCCCGACTCTTTCGCTCTTCTCGGCGATTCCGCTCCAGAATCCGAAGTTCCAGTCCCCTCCGGTTGGAGCGCCTTTATGCTGTACCTCGGCGTAGATTCGTCGCTTTTCGAACGGGCTGGAGCCGATCATTTGCAGATCATCGCACCGGAAGGAGAGCTGGGCGAGTGTCGGAGCCTGTTTGTTTCGGCTTCTCCGGCGGGCGATGCCGGACGAGCGCCGGAAGGCCAACGCGCCGTCACCGTCTCCACGCACACCCGCCCGGAGCGCTGGTTCGAGGCGCTGCGGCAGGGTCGCGAGGCGTATGAAGCGCTGAAGCAGGAATATACCGACCGGGTGCTTGCGCTGCTTTACGAGCAGCTTCCGGAAGCTCGTGGCGCGATCCGCTCGGTGATGGCCGCTACGCCGCATTCGTGGGAGGCTTGGACGGGCCGCCACTGTGGGCTGGTCGGCGGCTACGCACAGACCTCGCTGTTCGGCGTCCGTGGGCCGGAGACGAAGTACACCAATCTCTTCCTCGTCGGTGACTCGATCTTTCCGGGCCAATCGCTGCCGGGCGTGGTCACCGGCGCACGCCGGACGGTGGAGCTGCTGTTGCATCGCGCAGCCCGGATGGGGCGGTGAGGCAACATTCTGGGCAACCGCAAGGGATTGCCCCTATAATGGGCACCTCTAAAAACTGATTGCGCGGCCCGATTGCTGCGTTAGGTGGTGCTCGAAATCCTCATGTACAGTGAGTACACTCCGGTTTCTGCGCTCCATCCGCCTTGCACTCCGGTCGCTCATGACACTTTTTAGAGATGCCCTAATGTTTGCCCTCTCCTTGTATATTCGTTCTATGGAGCTTCAGGAAAAAATAACCATCCTTTCGGGGGCGGCGCGCTACGATGCTTCGTGCGCTTCGAGCGGCAGCAAGCGTGACGGGTCGGCGGGCGGTACCGGCAGCACGTCGCTTGGTGGCATCTGCCACTCGTGGGCGGATGATGGCCGCTGCATTTCGCTTTTGAAAATCCTGCTCTCAAACGACTGCCGCTACGATTGCGCCTACTGCGTCAACCGCTCGTCCAATCCGGTGCCGCGTGCGTCGTTCACCGTGCGGGAGGTGGTCGATTTGACGATGGAGTTCTACCGGCGCAACTACATCGAGGGGCTATTTCTCAGCTCGGCGGTGCACGTGAGTCCTGACAACACGATGGAACAGATGGTGCGCGTTGCTGAAATCCTTCGCAACGAGGAGTGCTTCGGCGGCTACCTCCACCTGAAAATCATCCCCGGCAGCAGCCCTGAACTTGTCCGCCGCGCTGGGCTGGCTGCCGACCGGATCAGCGTGAACATCGAACTGCCGACCAGCGAGTCGCTGCAACGGCTCGCGCCGCAGAAGAAAAAGGATGCGATCCTGGCTCCGATGAAGCTGATTGGCGTGGAGTCGGGTGCGAGCCTCGTTGAGCGGCGCAAGAGCCGCAAGGCTCCGCGCTTTGCCCCCGCCGGGCAGAGCACGCAGATGATTATCGGCGCGAGTCCCGAAACCGACCTGCAAATCCTCCAGCTCTCGCAGGGGTTGTACCGCAAGATGAACCTCCAGCGGGTCTATTACTCGGCCTTCGTGCCGGTTAACGAAGACAACCGCCTTCCGGTGCTCTCCGCGCCGCCGCTTCTGCGCGAGCATCGCCTCTACCAAGCCGATTGGCTCTTGCGCTTCTACGGCTTTTCGCCCGAGGAGATTCTCTCCGACGACGCCCCGAACCTCGACGAATCGTTCGACCCCAAAACCGCATGGGCGCTGCGCCATCCTGAATTCTTTCCTGTCGAAATCAACCGCGCCAGCTACGCTACTTTGCTGCGCGTGCCCGGCATCGGCGTCGTTTCAGCCAAGCGCATCATCGCCGCACGCCGTTTCGCGCCCGTCACGCACGAGGGGATGAAAAAGATCGGCGTGGTGATGAAGCGCGCGAAATATTTCATCACCTGCTCTGGACGCCCGTTCGAGAAGATCGATCAGCAACCCGCCCGTCTCCGCCAGCGCCTGCTTCTCGGCGACGGCAGCGAGCCAAAGCAACCAAGGCAGCTTGTGTTGCCAGGACTTGGGTAGTTGATAGTTGGCAATGGATCATTGATCATTGAAG
>CBEUNJ010000065.1:0-9697 GCA_965544465.1 uncultured Chlorobaculum sp. | reverse complement strand
GGGCAGGCGTAAGGCCTGCCCCTACAAAGACGGTCAGAGCGCGTGCATTGTCAATGCTCCATTATCCATGTTCAATTGAGAGCGAAGCGTTATTCCTCGTTTTCGAACAGCTCCAGCACGGCTTGCGGGATCGCTTCGAGGACGTCCATCGAGGAGACGAGGCTCGAAACGTTGGAGGCGAGGTCTCCGGCTCTACCGTGCAGCCAGGCAGCTGCGGCTGCAGCTTCGTGGGTGTCGAGCCCTTTGGCGGCGAGCGCGCCGATCATGCCCGAGAGGACGTCTCCCGTACCGGCTGAAGCGAGCGCTTCGGTGCCACTGTCCGAAATGAACACCATTCCCGAGGGCGCGGCGATGAAGGTGGGCGAGCCTTTGAGCAGCACATTGGCGTTCCACTCCTCCGATAGCATCCTTGCCGTGTCAATCGGATCGCTCAGAATCTCCTCGGTATCCAGTCCGCTCAACCGGCTGCACTCGCCCGCATGGGGCGTCATCACCGCATCTTCAAGGCCGGTGATGCGCTCCAGCAGATTGCGCTCGGCAATCGCGAAGAGCGCGTCCGCGTCGAGCACCAGCTTCTTTTCTACGATTTCCGGGGTGCAGAGCAGGGTTTCGATCAGCTCCTGCGACGCTTCGCTTCGCCCAATGCCGCAGCCGATGACGATGGCGTCGGCCCATTTGGCCTTTTCGATGATGGAGACCATGTTGCGGCCGATCACCACTACTTCGGGGGCGAAGCTGTGCATGACCGAAGCTTGGCCGTCGGGCAGCGAGCAGCAGACGTAGCCCGCGCCGGTCTTAACCGCCGCACGCGCCGAGAGGAGCGCCGCGCCGAGCATCGAGCCGCCACCGTCCGCTGAGCCGGTGATGAGCAGCACTTTTCCGTTCAGGTGCTTGGCGCTCGACGGGTCGCGCAACAGGTAGCTTTCTGCTGCGAACGCTTCATCGACCAAGAGGCAGGAGGTGGGTTCAATCAGGAACTCCGGGATGGAGATTTCTGCCGTCTGGATTTCGCCTGAGACGTGCGGCCCTTCATTCTGGAAGAAACCGGTTTTGAGGAACGCCATTGTGACGGTCATGTCCGCCTTGACGCACGGTTCGGAGCAGCGCCCGCTTGTTGCATCAAGCCCTGACGGGAGGTCGATTGAGACCGTGACCGCTTCGGAGTGTTCGTTGATGAAGTTGATCAGCTCGACAGCCGCTTTTGCCGGTTCGCGAAGTTCCGGATGTTCGGGCCTGATGCTCAGGCCGGTGCCGAGCAGGGCATCGATCACTACTTGATATGAAGTCGCCCCAACGGCTGTGCGAGCCTCGTCCAGTCCCTTGAAGATGCGCAGCTGCTCGTTGTAGCGGCGGTAGGCTTTGAGGATGCGCACCCCTTCGAGATTCACCCCAGCCAGCTCCTCCTCGGGCCAAGTCAGCAGCACATCGACGCGGGCGCCCTTGTTTAGCAAGTGCCGCGCTGTAACGAAGCCGTCGCCGCCGTTGTTGCCCTTGCCGCACACCACGAGCGCCGAGACGCCGCTGAGGTCATCGCCGGTCTCGAACCGTTCGGCGATCATCCGGGCGGTTTCGCGCCCGGCCAGCTCCATCAGCCGCGTCTCGCCAGTGCGCAACTCCTCAATGGCTGCGCGGTCGGCCAGGCTCATCTCCTTTGTCGTCAGTACCGGATTCATCGTCACTCTTCTTTTTCGTCCTGTTTGTGCTTGATAATTATCTGACAAGTATTCGACATTTTTTTAAGCGTTGTGAGCAATTCGAGCAGTAGCCAACGCGGTCATCGTGTTGCGCAACAGATCAAAAAAAGATGTCTTACAGCTCTTCGAGATGCAGTGACGACTCAAGTGCATGGTCGTAGGCGTGCAGAAGCTCGCCGAGCGAGAACTCCGCGACCGGGCGGCCGTTGACCGCGATGCTCGCGCCCTCCGACACTACCTTGCCGATGATGCGTACCGGCACATTCAGGCGCTGAGCCTCGTCGATGACCGCAGCGGCATTATCAGGATTGATCGAAATGACCACGCGGCCTTGCGCTTCAGAAAAAAGCTGTTTCTGGATTGCTGCGCTCTCCTTGCAGGAACATTCGAGATCAACCTTGAAGCCGAGCATCGTGTCGCGGTTCATGATCGATTGTTCAATGAGCGTTACGGCTATGCCGCCGTCCGAAACGTCGTGTGCCGAGCGGATGAGGTTTTTCGAGGCGAGCGTAACCAGCAGCTCCTGAAGGTTCTTTTCGTGCTCCAGATCGACTGCCGGGGATTCAGTGCCGGGAGTGCCGTACTGCATCACCATGTACTCCGAGCCGTCGAGCTCAAGCTCCGGATCGCCGAAGAGCACAATGGCGTCGCTCTCCTGCTTGAAGGTCGATTCCACGAGATTGTCGATGTCGTCGAGCAGGCCTACCATACCGATGGTGGGTGTGGGGTAGATGGCCGTGCGTCCGCCTGCAAGCGAGGTTTCGTTGTAGAAGCTTACGTTGCCACCAGTTACCGGCGTGTCGAACATCCGGCAGGCGTCACCCATGCCTTCAACGGCGGTCTTGAACTGGAAGTACACCTCGGGCTTGTAGGGATTGCCGAAGTTCAGGCAGTTGGTCACGGCGAGCGGTCTGGCACCCGTGCAAGCGATGTTGCGCGCGCACTCGGCGACGGCAATCGCACCGCCCGCTTTCGGGTTGAGATAGACGTAGCGTGAGTTGCAGTCGGTCTTCATCGCCAGCCCCTTTTTGGTGCCCTTGATGCGGATGACCGCCGCGTCGGTCTGGCCGACCGGGGTGACGGTGTTGGTCTGCACCATCGAGTCGTACTGGTCGTATACCCACGCTTTGCTGGCGATGTTGGGGCGCGAGAGTAGTTGCAGCGTGAGCGCTTTCAGGTCGAGCGAATCGTCTGGCGCGAGTTCCGCGGCTTTCGTGTCGGGCTTCTTCTCGACAGCCTCGCGGATGTAAACCGGAGCACCGCCGCCGAGCACGAGCGACATGGCGGGAATTTCGGCCATCACCTTGCCGTGCTGACGGACGCGCAGCAGGTTGTCGCTTGTTACCTCGCCGATGACCACGGCGTTCACGTTCCACTTTTTATAGACGTCGATGATCTCTTGTTCGCGACCCTTCTTGGCCACAATCAGCATACGCTCCTGCGATTCGGAGAGCATCAGTTCGTAGGCGGTCATCCCCTCTTCGCGGGCGGGTACCAGGTCAAGATCGATGTCGATACCGCCGCTGCCGGTCTTTTCGATGCCGCGCGCACTCATTTCCGAAGTGGAGCTGGTCAGTCCCGCCGCGCCCATGTCCTGCAAGCCGGAGACCGCGCCGGTGGCGATTGCTTCAAGCGTTGCTTCGAGGAGCAATTTCTCGGCGAACGGATCACCCACCTGCACGCTCGGGCGCTTGTCCTCCGAGGCTTCGCTGATCTCTTCCGACGCGAAGGTCGCGCCGTGGATGCCGTCGCGTCCGGTTGAGGAGCCGACGATCAGCACCGGATTGCCCTTGCCGTGCGCCGTAGCGCTGACGGTTTTGTGGTGCTCAACCAGCCCGACCGACATGGCATTGACCAGCGGGTTGCCGGTGTAGCACTCCTCGAAGTAGATTTCGCCTGCTACAGTTGGCACTCCGAACGAGTTGCCGTAATCGCCGATGCCGCGAACCACGCCGTCCACGAGGTAGCGAACGCGCGGGTCACGCGGCGAGCCGAAGCGCAGCGAGTCGAGCGATGCAACCGGACGCGCGCCCATCGTGAAGATGTCGCGATGGATGCCGCCGACGCCGGTCGCCGCGCCCTGGTAGGGCTCGACCGCCGAAGGGTGGTTGTGCGACTCGATTTTGAATGCCACGGCGAGGTTGTCGCCGATGTCCACCAGACCGGCGTTCTCCTCTCCCGCCTGCGTCAGCAGCGCCGTGCCTTCGCGCGGCAACGTCTTGAGCACGGCGATGGAGTTCTTGTAGCTGCAATGCTCGGACCACATGACCGAGTAGATGCCAAGCTCGGTGAAGCTGGGCGTGCGGCCCAGTACATCACATATTTTGGCGTATTCCTCTTCGTTCAGGCCATGTTCCTGGGCCAGTTGCAGGTTCACTTCGGGTTCGGTGCTCATTGTTCGATAGGAATGTTTACAGGTCTAACAGGTCGTATTGGACGTCATTATCCATTATCAATTATTCATGTGCTCCGCAGCAGTTTTTGTATTTCTTGCCGCTGCCACAGGGGCAAGGATCGTTGCGTCCAGGTTTCTCTGCGGCGCGGATCGGTTGCTGCACAACAATTTCGTCTCCGGGTATCGACATGGTTGCATCAACGCTGGCGTTGGGTGAAACCTGATAGACGCTTTCAGCTCCTTCGTGCTGCGCGACGAGCTGCTCCTGACTGACGGCCTGCTGGCGCTGGCGAGCTTCGATTGCCTCGGACTCTTCCGGCGTGATAGGGAAGAGCTTGAAGGCTAACGAGAGCGTTTCGTGCTCGATTTCCTGCAAGAGATCGACGAACAGGTTGTAGGCCTCCTGCTTGTACTCAAGCAGCGGATCTTTTTGGCCGTAAGCGCGCAGGTTGATGCCTTCGCGCATTCCATCGATTTCGCGCAGGTGCTCGCGCCACTTCTGGTCGATAACCGAGAGTACAGCGTATCGTTCGATCTGGCGCATGATGTCGTCCGGCAGGTCGGACTCCTTGCGATGATAGAAGTTGCTGGCCGCTTTGTACAGCTTTTCGGCGGTTTTTTCGTACGGCTCGCGTTCGAATTCTAAGGCATCGGGTTTGAAATCGACCATCAATTCGCGCATGACCTGCTCTTCCAGTCCCGCCGGATCGTTGGCTTCGTGGAATTTTTTCACCACGGTATGGCAGTAGTCGAGCAGAAGGTCCATGATGTCCGCTGTCAGGCGATCCATCTTGAGCGCCTTGCGGCGCCGCGAGTAGACCACTTCGCGCTGCTGGTTCATGACGTCGTCATATTCGAGCAGGCGCTTGCGGATGGCGAAGTTCTGTTCCTCGACCTTTTTCTGCGCACGCTCGATGGATTTGGTAATCATCGAGTGCTCGATGACGTCGCCCTCTTCGTGCCCCAGTCGGTCCATGACTGAAATGACCCGTTCAGAGCCGAACAGACGCATCAGCTGGTCTTCGAGTGAAACGTAGAAGATTGATTCACCAGGGTCGCCCTGGCGTCCGGCGCGGCCTCGGAGCTGGCGGTCGATGCGGCGTGACTCGTGCCGTTCCGAACCGAGGATGAACAAGCCACCCAGTTCGCGCACACCTTCGCCGAGCTTGATGTCGGTGCCTCGACCGGCCATGTTGGTGGCGATGGTTACGGCCCCTTTTTGGCCTGCCATGGCCACGATGTCCGCCTCGCGGGCGTGCTGCTTGGCGTTGAGCACGTTGTGCTGAATGCGCTTGGCGCGCAGCATTCTCGACAGGGTTTCCGACACCTCGACGCTTGCCGTACCGACCAGCACCGGCTGGCCTTTGGCCACCAGCTCCTGCACCTTGCTGGTGATGGCGTTGTACTTTTCGCGGCGCGTTTTATAGACCAGGTCGTCGAAGTCGCGGCGGGCGATCGGGCGGTTGGTCGGAATGACCACCACGTCGAGCTTGTAGATTTCGAAGAACTCTGAGGCTTCGGTTTCAGCCGTACCGGTCATGCCGGCCAGCTTCTTGTAGAGGCGGAAAAAGTTCTGGATGGTGATGGTTGCCATCGTCTGGGTTTCGCCCTCGATCTTGACGTTCTCCTTTGCCTCGATGGCCTGATGCAGTCCGTCGCTGTAGCGGCGTCCGGCCAGCACGCGGCCCGTGAACTCGTCAACGATGTTGACCTGTCCATCCTGCACCACATATTCGTCATCCTTGGCGAACAGCGTGTAGGCTTTGAGTAACTGGCTGATGGTGTGCAGGCTGTCGGAGCGCTCCGCATAGATTCGATAGACTTCATCCTTTTTACGCGTCTTGTCGGAGGGCTGGAGATCCTTTTCGGCATCGATGGCCGCCACCTCGCTTCCGACGTCCGGCAACAGGAACAGATCCTCGTCTTGATGGCTCAGCTTGCTCAGGAACTCGCGGCCCTTGTCGGTCAGGTCAATCGTGTTGGCCTTTTCATCAACCGCGTAGTAGAGCACTTCGTCCACCTCGTGCATCCGGCTGGCGTTGTCCTTGAGGTACTCGTTCTCGACCGACTGGATGAGCTTGCCCACGCCGGTCTGCGAAAGCATTTTGCTGAGGCGGTTGTTTTTCGGCTGGCCGCGTTTGACGCGCAGCAGGGCGAGGCCAGCATCGAAATCGTTCGGTTTATTCTTCAGGGTCTTTTCAGCTTCACCGAGAAGGGAGGCCACGAGGTTCTGCTGTGCGCGGACGATCTGTTCGATCCAGGGCTTGATTTCACGGAATTTGCTGTCGGTGTCCGAATTGGGCACCGGACCAGAGATGATCAGCGGGGTTCGGGCTTCGTCGATCAGCACGCTGTCCACCTCGTCAACGATGGCGAAATAGTAGTCGCGCTGCACCATCTCCTCGACCGATCCGGCCATGTTGTCGCGCAGGTAGTCGAAGCCGAATTCGCTGTTGGTGCCCCAGGTGATGTCGCAGAGGTATTCGTCGCGGCGCTGCGGAGGGGTCAGGCCCGACAGGATCACGCCGGTTGAGAGGCCGTGGTACTCGTAAACCGGCCGCATCCACTCCATGTCGCGCTGTGCCAGGTACTCGTTGACCGTCACCACATGTACGCCGCGTCCGGTCAGCGCGTTAAGAAAGACCGGCAGGGTGGAGACCAGCGTTTTACCTTCACCGGTGGCCATTTCCGCGATCTTACCCTGATGCAGCACCACGCCGCCGATAAGCTGTACGTCATACGGCACCATGTCCCACACCATTTCGCGGCCCATCACCTCGTAGGTGTGGCCTTTCAGGCGTCGGCAGGTCTCCTTGACCAGCGCGAAGGTTTCGGGCAGCACCTCGTCGAGGATGTTTGCTGTGGCGGTTTCGTACTCTTTGCGAAGGTTGTCGAGCGTGTCGTTGAGCTGCTCGTTTTCCTCATGGCTGAGGTCGGGGTTGTCAAGCTTTTGCTCGACGTCAGCAATGTTCTGTTCGATGGGAATCAGACTGTCCCGAACTCTTTTGCGCAGTTCGGTGCCTTTATTGCGGAACGCCTCGTCGGAAAGCGACTGAAGCGGGTCGTAGAGTTCATTTATCTGGTCAACGAGCGGCTGGATTTTCTTGACGTCTTTTTCGTGCTTCGATCCAAACAGCTTGGTGAAAATTTTTAACATGTAATCCCTTGATTTCTGCGAATTTTCGTAACGGTACCGATGCACAGGGCGCATTTTCCCATGAACCGTAAAATACCGAATTTAGCACGCTGAAAAAACACAAATGAAGGATAAATAATGGATAATTGATAGTGGAAAGTTGATAGTTGAATTGTTGAGGCTTGTGGGTGGGGTAACGGGGTCGCGGGAAGTGTGGACCGAAGTGGACAGGCTGAACAACCCGGTATGGCCGGACATGTTCATCATTCGTAGATCCATAATGTCTATTTTGTCCATGCTGTCCGTGTTCATTCGGTGAACACGGACAGGCGTGAAGGCTGTCTCTACAGATCAATTGTCAATTATCCATTATCAACTATTCTTCGCGGCCATCTGCTCGAAAAACTGGCGTAGCTTGTGGGTGCCGTATGGCGGGGCTACCGTGTCGTTTTTGCTGACCGTGGAGGCGAAGAGCGCGATGTCGTGAACGTCGCGGTTGATGAAGCCTGTTACGGCGGTGAGGCCGTCGGCCAGCCACACCGGCACCGAGATGGTGAACGGGCTTTTCTTGACCACGTCGGCGGCCATCTCCGCCACTTCCCGGTAGGTGAAGATTTCTGGGCCGCCAGCATCGACGCTTGTTTTGTTCCCTTCGGCGGCATCAACGCACACCTTGGCCAGGTCGGCGCCGTGGATAGGGTTCAACTTGCGATCACCCTCGCCGAGCGAGAGCATGACGCCGTTACGAGCCATGCGCAGGAACTGCGCCATGTCTGAAAAGTAGCCGGTTGGCCGCACCACGGTGTACTCCAGTCCCGAGGCTCGCAGCTCATCGACGAACTTCTCGTGCGCTTGGATATTTTCTATCCCCATCATTTTGTCGGCGTTGAATACCGAAATATAAACGAATTTTTTGACCTTCGCTTTTTGCGCTTCACGCAAGATGTTCAGGTTCGCCTTATAGTCCACCTCGAAGCTCGAATGCACGAAGTCGGGGCGTGTCATGCCAAGCGACGAAAACACGATTTCAACGCCGTCGCACATCCCAGCGAGCGTTTGCGGCATGGTGGCTTCGGCAACCACGATCTCGTCTGCAAGTCTGGCAACTGCCGGTTCGAGGTGTTGGCCGGGCTTCTTGGCTTTTTCGGCATCGCGAACCAGCGCGCGCACCCAATAGCCACGATTCTTAAACTCCTGTACCACATAACTCCCGATATAGCCGGT
The DNA here is from genome assembly GCA_965544465.1 of uncultured Chlorobaculum sp. GTDB lineage: Bacteria > Bacteroidota > Chlorobiia > Chlorobiales > Chlorobiaceae > Chlorobaculum. Next base: position 1,248 of record CBEUNJ010000065.1, on the reverse strand, counting down.
TGAACCGGCGACAAGCACTTTTTTCATGATTTGATAGAGGGGATAGGGTTGATATGGTTGAACAGTAATCCTAACCGCCGATACTCTCACAACGTGCCCGTCTGAATCTCTTTCGGCTTGTCCAGTTCGTCCATTCACTGTCCATGATCGCCAGTGGACGGTCATGCTGGGCGCATGCCATGTGCCTCTACAGACAGTATCAGAAGGCCATCATCTTTTTGACCTCCTTGCGCCAGCAGTGGAAGAGCTGGTGTCCCGCGTACCCGGCGTACTCCGTTCCGAGGATGGCGCGCGCTTTCTCCTGAAGTATCCGGTAGTTCTTTTCGGTCAAGCTGCGCCGTGCTTCTTCGATTCCAAACCACTCCCAGAGGTATTGCTTGACGTGTGTGTCAATCGGGAAGGCGTCGAACCTTCCGAGCCCGAAAAGGGCGATACAGTCGGCGATTTTCATGCCGATTCCGCCGTGCGCGCACAGCATTTCGCGAAGAGTTTCAAGCTCGCATTCGCCCGAATCGACGCACGCCAGCGCCAGTTTACCGGAGTCGAAAGAGCGAGCCATTGCGATGATGTTGGCCGCGCGTATCCGGTTGTTATTGGTACACATGGCCAGCTCGTTCGGATCGGCGGATGCGAGGGCGAGCGGGGTAGGAAAGACGTGAAAAATCCGATTACCATCGGGCGTTATAAGAACAATCTTTTCTCCATACCGTTCAGCAATCATCGAAACTTGTCTGCGAATCAGGTGCATTCCAATGCCCTGAGCGCACATGAATGTGACCATTATTTCGAACGGATCTTGCCGCATTACACGGACAGATTGGTACGGTTTAACCAGCTTCCAGATTTCCGAAAAAGAGTGTTTAAATTCTGATGAAAAGAGCTCTTTTTCATCAATATCAAGTGTAAAAAAGCTGTTTAAAATCTTGGTTAAATTGCTTTGCTGATCGTCATGAATGGTGGTCATATATTCAATAATTTTGCCTTTTTTATTGCGCATAAAGAAGATATTAGTACCAATTAATCCAGAGTAGTAACCATTCATTTGAGTATCTTCAATCCATCGAAAACTCTGTCCACTAAATAGTGTCTCATGAAGATTAAAGCGTTTTTCTGTTTTTATAGAGCCAATTGTTATGAGTTTATTGTTTGTCATAATTTAGTTGCTTAATGAAGAATATTCGGTTTTTTGTGAATGTGATGATAAGTAGTTTAAATTATTAAAATTAAATAGCTTAAACTTAGTTACTT
>CBEUNJ010000064.1:0-9734 GCA_965544465.1 uncultured Chlorobaculum sp. | reverse complement strand
TCATCCTCGATGACCAGCATAGGTTCGTTGCTTTTTATAGCCGTCTCATTCGATCGTTGTCTGCTGTCGTCCGGTACACTGTTCCGGTCTGGATGGAAAAACTCCTCTCCATTGCCTTGTGCATAGTAGCCAAGATACAGCTTTGCGTGATAAAACAGAGAGGGGCTTACGCTCGTTATCCTTGAATATATTCGACTTGCCCGTCGTTGTCAGGGGGATTCCGTGAGACGTTGTCGGGGCTGCAATGCCTCGGCGAGCACCGTCACCAAAAGGTTGATGCTCACCGATACCGCAATGTACCAAGTCCATGCCAGTCCAAGATATTGCAGCAGGAATACTACGCCTGTGCTGGCCAGCAGTCCGGCCACCAGGCTGGTGGAGCGGAACGCTCGCTTGCTGCGCGACAGAAGAAACAGGCCGAGCAGGCCGCCGTAGGTGAACGAGGCGATTTCAAGGCCTATCATCACAAGCGCCCGGTCGTTTTCGTTGAACAGCAGGGCGATGCCGATCAGCACCGCCGCCCAGCCGATGCTGATGAGCCGGGATTTGGCGAGCGAGGCGTTGCCCTTCAGCAGGTCGGTCACGGTCGAGGCGGCCAGCGCGTTGATCGACGATGACAGGGTGGACATGGCTGCCGACAGGATGCCGGCCAAGAGCACCCCTTTCAGACCCGCCGGGAGGACGTTGACGATGAATGAGGTGAACTCGCGGTCTTTCTGCATCGGCGCGCCGTGCATGAAGAGGTAGATGAGCGAGCCGGCCAGAAGAAATAGCGCGAACTGGAACAGCACGAACATGCCGCTACCGATCATTGCCTTTCGCGCCGAGCTGAGTCCCTTGCAGCCGAGAATCCGCTGCACCATCAGGTAATCGACACCGTGCGAGGAGAGCGAAAGCAGCGCGCCGCCGATAAAGGCGCTCACGAAGGAGAGCGGATGGGTGAACAGGTGCGGATCGGTGTCGATGATCCGCAGCTTTCCGGCCTCGTACAGCGAACGGAACATGTCCGGTAGCGGCATTCCGAGATGGGCGAGGACATAACCAATCGAAATGATGCCTCCGGCCAGGTAGAGTCCGAACTGGAAGCTGTCCATCCAGACAACGGTTTTCAGGCCGCCGGAGATGGTGTAAACGAGCGTCACCAGACCGATGATCAGCACGCATACCCAGAGCGGCCAGCCGGTGACAACCTGCACGATAACACCGGTCGCCAGGAACCGGATGCCGTCGCCGAGGATGCGGGTAACGAGGAACATGCCTGATGCGGTTTTCTGGATGCCGGGTCCAAAACGCTGACCGATTACCTCGTAGATTGAAGTGACGCCCTGTTTGAAATAGACCGGCAGCAGAATGATGCTCACCAGAATTCGCCCCACGATATAGCCCAGTGAGAGCTGCAAAAACGTCCAGTCGCCTCGGTAGGCCAGCCCCGGCACGCTGACGAAGGTCAGCACCGACGTTTCGGTGGCTACCACGGAGAGCATGACGGCGAACCACGGTAGTGTGTGGCCGCCGAGAAAGTAGTCGCTGGTCTGTTTGTTGCTGCGCCCCTGCCAGAGGCCAAAGAGTGTGCTGGCCGCGAGGAAGCTGATGATGATGGCGTAATCGATCGGTTGCATCGGGATCAGGAACATTTACACGCTGCCGCCTTCCCGCCAGATGCGAGCTTCAGCGGAACATCGGTTTACAAGTCGTACAGATGGAAGTTTGGCTTGAGGGCGGCGAATGAGGCTTCGTCTTGCCTCCAGGAGCCGATGATGGTTTCGGCGGGCGTGCCGTCGAGGATCATCGCACGGATATCGCCACTTCCGGCAAGCAGGTCGAAGGCGGCAATGTCATCCCTGAATTCATAGACGCCGTCGAGAAACGAGAGTCGCTTGTCGTACAGTTCGTGTAACGCGCAGGCCATGGCCACACTGGTGGCGAATGGCCTGAACCGTTGCCGGTCGGTCACGTGCAGGTAGATTCCGCCGATCGCTTCGCCCGCGTACTTGTGGAATGCCGGGCGGAACCAGGTCGGCCTGAAGGCGACGCCCTCCAGCGGCATTGAGGCAAGCCGGGCGGCCAGCTCGTCGGGATTGATGAACGGCGCGCCGGAGAGCAGGAACGGTGTGGTTGTGCCGCGCCCTTCCGACACGTTCAGCCCCTCGAACAGGCACATGCCGGGATAGACCTCGGCGGTCTCGAACGTCGGCATGTTCGGCGACGGAGGTACCCACTGCAGTCCGGTTTCCGGAAACAGCATCCGGCGCGACCAGCCCTGCATCGCGATTACACTCAGGTTCAGATCGAGCTTTTTGTAGTCGCGCCAGAAGTGGGCGATCTCCCCGGAGGTCAGGCCGTGGCGCACCGGCACAGGCATGACGCCGACGAATGAGTGAAACGCCGGATTGAGCCGCGGTCCTTCAATCAATTCCCCGCCGAGCGGGTTTGGGCGGTCGAGCACCATGATTTCGATATCGAGTCCCTCGGCGGCCTCCATGAAGAGCGCCAGCGTGTTGACGTAGGTGTAGTAGCGCGAGCCGACATCCTGAATGTCGAACAGCACCAGGTCGAGCCCGTCGAGCAGCTCGCGGGCCGGGGCGAGCGACTGCTCGCTGTCGCCGTACAGGCTGACCACTTCGCAGCCGGTTTCGGGCTCACGGCCCACGGCGACCTGATCCTGCTCGACGGCGAAGAGTCCATGTTCGGGCGAAAAGATGCGCGTTAGCTCGATACCGGCCCGCCGGAAGAGCTTCCACGAGTAGTCGAGAGTTGAAGACACCGAGGTCTGGTTGGCGATCAGGCCGATCCGGCGGCCCTTGAGCAGAGGGGGATTGGCGAGCAAAATGTCGAGACCGTTGATGACCATGCCGTTGCTGTTTGCGCTGTCAGGAATTCAGAGCGGAATGCGGATGCCGTTTGCGGCGATTGTGTTCCGGACGATTTCGCCCGGCTCGATCACAGTGCCCGGCAGCAGCACAGCGTGCTCCACGACGGCTTCGGCGGCTATCGAACAGTTCGCGCCGATGACCGAGTCGTTCACCGTGGCGTCCGGACTGATTGATGCGCCGGTCGAGACTTGGTGCGGGAACAAGCCGACCTGCTGCTTCATCTCGGCCGCAAGTTCAAGGATACGCAAATTATCGTCGAGGTTTGCGCGGTAAAAGTTCGGCAGCGTACCGATGTCCTGCCACAACCCCTTGTGCTCGTACATCGCCAGCCCTTCGCTGTCCACCAGCCCGTTGAAGCCGGTTTCGACGATGCCGGAGTGGCCGCTCTCCAAGTGCCGGAAAATCGCCGGACTCAGCACCGCCGTGCCGGTGTAGATCAGCGATGAATCGAGCTTCGTGCCGCGCCGGTTGCGGAAATCGAGCACCCGTCCGCTACGTACGCCGATGTGGCCGATCTGGTGGGCCAGCGGGGTTTCGTAGAGCGCCAGTGTGCCGCCCGTGCCGGAGCGCCGGTGGGTGTCGATGAGCGCGTCGAGGTCGATGTTGCTGATGATGTCGCTGTTGATGAGTACGAACGGTTCGCCCTTGAGCAGCGCTTCGCACTTCTTCAATCCGCCGCCGGTGCCGAGGATGTCGCGCTCTTCGGAGAGCACGATTTCAAGACTGCCGAAGTCGTGCTCCCGGAAAAATTGGCGAATGCTCTCCTGGTGGTGGTGGATGTTGATGATCGCTTTGCCGATGCCCGCCCGCTTGAGCAGGAAAAGCGAGTAACAGAGGCTCGGCACATTCAGCACCGGTATCAGCGGTTTCGGCAGGGTGTCGGTCAGAGGCAGCAGGCGGGTGCCGAAGCCGGCGGCCAGCACGAAAGCGTTCATCGCGAACCTCCCGACGAAATGAGTGGTTCAAGCAGTTTTCCGGCGGCGGCCAGCTCAGGGCGTGCGTCGATGTAAGCCGACAGGTAGGCGAGCGTCGGCTCGATATTGGCCTCGAACGAGTTGTTGCCAGCCACCGAGGTCTGGTAGCAGAAGGTGCCGATCGCCTTGACATTGCGCTGGAACGCCATCAGGTCGAACAGCCGGAGGTACTCCGCTTCCTCCATCGCCGTCAGGCCGCGTTGGCGAAGCTGCTTGAAATGGTAGTGCTTCAGCTCCTCGACGAGAGCGTCATTGAGCCGTGCGTAGGAGTCGCGCAACAGCGAAACCGCGTCGTATTGCGGCAGCCCCATCCGGGCGTCCTGGAAGTCGATGATGACCGGCTCGCCGTTGAACAGCATGATGTTCCGGCTGTGGAGATCGCGGTGATTCAGCACGAAGTGCTCCGGCAGCACCAACAGATCGGTGATCTTGAGGAACTCGTCACGTAGCCGTGCGATTGCCCGCTCCTCAAGCCAGTCTTCGAAATAGCCCTTCAGGGCGTGCTCGATGAAAAAGTCGAACTCGAACATCAGCTTGTCGTGGTCGAAACGGAGCGAAAAGGGGATCGCCGAATCCGGCGTCTGTTCGTCTGAACGGATCGACTGAATCCGGACGAGTAGATCGATGATCTGGCGGTAACGCGCGGCGAGCCTGTCGGCGTCAAGCTCCGGAATTGTGTCCTGAAGGATCAGGTCGCCGCAATCTTCGAGCAGCAGCAAGCCCATTTCTGGATCGGTCGCGTACACTTCGGGCACTCGTATCCCGTTTTTTGCAAACAGGTTGCCGACAACGAGAAACGGGTAGAACTCCGGTGCGGCGTTACTGAATGCTGGATCGACGCAGGCGATGGTCGAACCGCTTGGCGAGTTTACGCGAAAATAGCGTCGGGTTGAGGCATCGCCCTTGATGCGGCGTATATTGAGGCTTGCGTGCTCGTTAACGGGATAGTGTTGGCGGATGGAGTCGAGGGCGTCCATGTGGCAGGTGAATCGAAGCGGCGGATAAAAAAAAAGCACCTTGCGCGTGATGTGAGCGCAGGGTGCCTGCCAGTAATGAAGGCATCTCTTACTTGGAAGAGCCGCCACCCAGATTTGATGACACGTTCTGCATGACCTGATTGACAGTGTTCAGAACATTGCCCATCAAATCGGTCATGGTTTTGCCGAGAGGCGTGGCCATTTCCGAAGCGGCTTTGAGGCCGCTATTAAGCATCTCGATCTGTTGCTGTCCAAGTTTAGCGAAGGAATCCATGAGGGTTGAGATCGACCCTGCCAGATCATTGTTTGAACCGTTTGCCATGATTTTTATTGTTTTTGGGTTTGAAAGAAAGCTTAAGGAAAAGAAAAATCGTACTACCTATAACTGGCTCTGTCGAACGTGGTTAAAGATACGTTTAAATTTGTCAGCTAGCCTTAGCTAAACTCCCTCCCGCTCTTTTTGCGTTTGCGCTTAAGTTCCTTCTTTCAATCTAAAAAATTTCAGCCTGTGGCACAAGCCAAAAATAGTTGATCGTATTGAATGTTTTTCCCGGAAGCTTGATGATGCAGCGTGTCGGTAATGGGTAATTTATTGCAAATCATGGTGTTATAATGACCGGTCATGGCGATTGCCGCGTTTTTTGTCAAACGACAAAGAGAGGCGGTTACTGCTGCTTTTTCTGTTTACCGATAAATTTGTTGAGCAGAAAAACGATGACGACTCCGGAAAGGTAGAATGCAACCGGCGCGAAAATCGTCGTGTAGTTTGTCGGGGCTTCCATGGGTCAGAAGATGTTTTTTTTATTCGATGGCTTCAAGGCGTTGTTTTTTTCAAACGAGTCAAGCTGGTTGCGGAGGTGCTTTCTGAAGGCAAGGCTTGAAATCAGATTGATTAGGGGGTATGGGTTCGTGCGCACCCTGTTGATGATGCTTGTCCATGAGTAGCTTTGGTAGTAAATTTGCATGAACTTGTGCTGGAATGAGATCGGATCATACGTGACGGATTTAACCACAAGATTGAGGGCATTGTACTTGTCCCAATCTTCATCGGTGATCAGGCCTTTTTGCTTGTATTCGTGATACATTTTTGTCCCAGGGTAGGGAGTAATGATCTGAATGATAGGCATGAAAATATGGTTGCGCTTGATGAACTTGAGCAATTCATCCATGTCTTCGAAGCTGTCGAGATCAGGATTGACCAAGAAGTTGCCCTGAATATTGAGGCCTGCCTTTCTGCAGCGTTCGATGACTTCTACGATTTTGTCTGCCGAGTTAACATGTCCTTTATTGTAGGCTTCCAGCGTGCTTTGCTTGATTGATTCGAAGCCCACCAGTGCCATGTTGCAACCTGCTCGCACCAGGCGCTTGACGGTTTCGTCGTCCTCAAGGAAGTTCATGCTCAGAAAGACGCTGAACATGATATCACACTCTTCAAGCAGATCGAGTGCTTTCCAGAGTCGAGTTTTGCTGATACCCAGGTTTTCATCGCAGAGCATGAACCAGGGTTTGGCGTTTTTTCGACCGTTATTTTTGAAAAAAGCCTCCTTTGCCGCCATTATCTGAGCTTTCAGCTCTTTATCATTCTGGCGTCTGTACAGTTTTCCGGTAAAGTTTGGTGTGACGCAGAAAGAGCATTCGTAAGGGCACCCCCTGGTGATGTAAATAGGGATCGATTTTGTGCTGTCAACCTTCTCCCTTTTCGAGGCTTTAGCGATTCTTTTGTAGTCTAACGGTGCGATAGTCTTGACAGGAGGGAAATCCTTTGCATCATAGAGCGGCTTGAGCCGCTTTGCTGCGACGTCTTCAAGAACAGTGCTCCAGAGATTTTCAGCCTCTCCGCAGACAATGCAGTCCGCATGTGGCCTGGCCTCTTCCGGATTGAAGGAGACATGCAGTCCTCCGAGTATGACCGTTGTCCCTCTTTTTTGGAATTCATCGGCGATTTCGTAAGCTCTTTTGGCGTCGATAGTGCGCGAGGTAATTCCGACGAAGTCATATTTTTTGTCATAATCGATGGGGTCGCCAAAGCGCTCGTCAATTATTTCGATATTATGGTGTTCCGGTGTGAGGCTGACCAGCACACCGATGGCCATATGGAATAGCGGTTTCTGGTTGGTCTTCGAATCTTTTTTGCCTTTGGGGGCTACGAAGAGGATGTCAAGCGATCTGTTTTTTTTTGCTGTAATGGTATCCATAAGAGAACTCAGTCGTTACCTTGTTAGCCCAAGCCCAAAAGGTTCGTGAATAGTGAACATCCGTAACCCTCTGCTCCCCCTTTGTTGCAGCATTGTGGCCTGCCGTAATTGCGCGCAGGCCGAACATATGGGTGTCGCTTGCGTGCGCATTCATGATTATAGTAAAATCACCAGTATAATGAAAAGCGCATCTTGGAAAAGCGTCTGCAATTTCTGCTCTCATGGGGCAGGCCTTGGGTGCGGTCGTTGTTTTCAACGTGGGCGCCTTCATGGCTTGAGAAAGTGAATAATTTCATATATTTAAGTTCTTGAGTGTTACGGATTTTTTTAACGGGTTTAATTTCAGCAAAATTATGCCACGATATACTCCGGAGCAGCTGGCCAAGCGAAACGCATCGGTGTGGACTGATGTTCAGCTTATTTTGGCTCCGATTCAGTTTTTTGTTTTTCTTGGAGGCGTCACCGTGACCTACCTCTACTCCCAGAATAGCCAGATTTTCAGCTTTTACTGGGTGAGCATAGCGATTTTGTTCAAGACCTTTCTGTTTGCTCTGCTTTTTATTACAGGTGCCTATTTTGAGAAAGAGATTTTTGGCAAGTGGGCGTTTTCAAAAGCGTTTTTTTGGGAAGATGTCGGCAGTACAATTGCGGGTGCATTTCATCTGCTCTATTTTGTTTTTGTCTTTATGGGGGCCAGTGATGATGTCCTTGTTATCGAGGCCTTCATAGCCTATTCGACCTATGTCGCTAATGCCTTGCAGTATCTGGTGCGCATTGTGCTCGAAAAGCAGAATGAGAAGCGCTTGTCCGCCGAACGTGCATCTTAGGGCTGAAGCCTCTGCAAGCCATGGGTTGGACGCACGGCCCTGACGGGTATATATAAAAACAATAAACTTTTTATTTATGTTGTTGGGCAGTTTTGCCAAGTTGTGGAACATCGCGGTCTTTTCCGTGGGTGCTGGCTGGCTGGTGCTGGTCTCTATCGTCTGGAATTCCGGTCAACTGGCGACCGTCACTGATAGCCAGGTCTTCTTTTTTGTTCTGATGGCTGGATTTTTGCTGATCTATTCTGGTGGTTTTCTGATCAATGCTCGACACCGAAAAAAGAAAACGCAGGTGTCCTGATTTTATAGCCCTGTAGGGAGCCTCTAAAAACTTATTGTTCGCCCCGATTGCGGTGTTGGGTGGTGCTCGAAACCTCCATGTATGCTGTGTACGCTACGGTTTCTGTACTCCACCCACTGTGTAGGGGTGCTCATGACATTTTTGAGAAGCGCCTTGTAGAGTTCGAGTGGTTATTTGTATCTTTTTTATTTATGATGGCAGGGCGTGTTTTCGGTGTAGTTCTGGGGCGGTATCCAGATGCTCAGTATTTGGTTCTGCCGGAGTCCCATCAACGTTTTTTAATGCACAATACGTAACGTTATGAGTACAAAAAGAGTAATTACCAAGGAAGATCTTCACTTGAAAGCGCGTCTGCTTTCCGAAGGGGCAAAAGTGACGGTTAATAAGCCACCAGCCTCTGGCTTTAACCCCTTCAGAGCAATGGTGCTTAACGGCAGCGATCTTGCGACGCTTGTGAGGCAAGAGCCTTATACCCGTCTCGAGGTACAGGTCAACGGAGACGATGTCGAGTTCTACGATTGCGGCGAGCACTTGGCAAGCGGGCGAATGCAAGAAGCGTTTTCTTGGCGTAACGGTAAACTCAGTAATGGCCGTCCGGTTGATGCAGCCGTCATCGGTATGAACCAGGATATCATCAATATCCACTACAGCTACAGTTGCGATAACAACAATACCGGCCGCTCCTGCCGGTTCTGTTTCTTCTTTGCCGATCAGCATGTCGGTGTTGGCAAGGAGCTTGCAAAAATGCCGTTTTCCAAAATCAAAGAGTTGGCCAAAGAGCAGGCTGAAGCTGTCAAGATTGCTACCGACGCAGGATGGAGAGGTACTCTTGTTATTATCGGTGGTCTTGTTGATCCTTCACGGCGCGCTCAGGTTGCCGATCTGGTTGAACTTGTTATGGCTCCTCTGCGTGAGCAGGTCAGTCCTGAGGTGCTCAACGAACTGCACATTACTGCCAATCTTTATCCGCCGGAAGATTTCAAGGAGATGGAACAATGGAAAGCTTCTGGTCTCAACTCGACCGAGTTCGATCTTGAGGTGACCAACCCTGATTATTTTAAGGCGATCTGTCCCGGAAAAGCTGCCACCTATCCGCTCGAATACTGGCTTGAGGCTCAGGAGGCTTCGGTCGAAATTTTCGGTCCAGGCAGGGGAACAACAAGCTTTATTCTCATGGGCCTCGAGCCGATGAACATCATGCTTGAAGGTGTCGAGGAGCGTATGTCGAAGGGGGTTTACCCAAATATGCTGGTGTATCAGCCGGTGCCGGGAGCTGACATGTTCAGAATGCCACCTCCGAATGCCGACTGGCTCGTTGAAGCTTCCGAAAAGGTTGCCGATCTGTACCTCAAGTATGAGGATCGTTTCGATATGCCTCTTGCCAAAGACCATCGGCCCGGTTATACGAGGATGGGGCGTTCCCAGTATATCATTCTTGCAGGGGATACGCTGGCCTACAAACTGCAGGAGCAGGGTTACGAACTACCTGAGGCCTATCCCGTCTGTTAGTTGGCCTGATATCGTGTGGGTTGTACCTGGCCGTCGCTCTGTGGAATCGGGCGGCGGCTTTTTTTACCCGTTCAGATTCAA